>CAUJEC010000022.1 GCA_963169245.1 Actinomycetota bacterium | reverse complement strand
GAGATCCTCCAGCAGATCGCCCGTGCGCTCGAGATCTCATCCGAGACTCTGTATGTGCGTGCGGGGATACTCGACGAACCCAACGGGGATATCGATGTCGTGGGGGAGATTCGTCGAGATCCACGGATTTCCGAGGAGCACAAGAAGGCTCTCGTGCGCATCTACGAATCCTTCGTTCGCGAACACGAAGCCGAGCGCTCGGGTGTGAACGCCTGACGATGGGCGGATTCGGGTCCGACGCCGCCGATGTGGACGCCGTCATCGACTCTGACGGACTGCGTTCAGACAGACTGGGTTCAGACGCTATGCGTTCGGTGTCCGTGCTGTCGATGCACACGTCGCCGTTGACTCAACCGGGCACTGGCGATTCGGGTGGTATGAACGTCTATGTCCGGGAGTTGAGCACGTCGCTCGCTCAGCGGGGACTCGATGTGACCGTCTATGTGAGGCGCGACTCGGCCGACCTTGTGGATCGAGTCGCTGTGGAGCCGGGCCTGCAGGTCGTCCACATAGACGCCGGTCCAGTCGAGTTGCCCAAGGAGCGTCTGCCCGATGTGATCGAGGAGTTCGCCCGTGGCGTCGCAGCCGACGGCGCGGCGCAACGCTCCGATGTGATCCACGCCAACTACTGGCTCTCCGCTGAGGCGGGGCGCCAACTCAAGGACATGCTCGACATTCCGCTGGTCTCCACGTTCCACACGCTCGCGCGGGTGAAGGCCCAGTTCGGCGATCCGGAACCGCACCTGCGTGAACAGGTCGAGTTCGAGGTCATCAACTGCTGCGACGCGATATGTGTGTCCAACAGGGTGGAGGCCGACCAACTCATCCGCCTCTACCACGCGGATGCGACACGCATCGATGTCGTAGCGCCGGGTGTGGATCACGCGTTCTTCTCACCTGGTGACCGTGCCGGAGCCCGAGCAGCGCTGGGCATGGGTTCTGATCCGACGTTGTTGTTCGTCGGGCGGATCCAACCCCTCAAGGGCCTCGACCTTGCCGTTGCAGCGCTTGCCGAGTTGCCAGAGGACGTCCGGCTCGTCGCCGTCGGTGGTCCCAGCGGAGCAGAAGGACCGGCAGAGCTTGCCAAGATTCGCAACATGATCGACCAACTGGGACTTAGTAACCGGGTCAGCTTCGTTCCTCCCCAGCCACACCATCTGCTCTCCACCTACTATCGGGCAGCCGATGTGGTCGTGGTGCCGAGCCGGTCGGAGTCCTTCGGGCTCGTTGCGCTAGAGGCGGCGGCATGTGGCGCTCCTGTCGTGGCTGCCGAGGTCGGCGGTCTCCGCAGCCTGGTGCATGACGGTTACACCGGCTACCTGATCGACTCACGTGACCCGATCGACTACGCCAAGCGGATCGAGCAGATCCTGAGCGACACCGAATTGGCCGGCGCGCTCGGCCGTCAGGGCGCTGCCGATGCCCGCCGCTACTCATGGCCTGCTGCGGCCGACCAATTGCATCGACTCTTCGACGAGGTCTGCAGTCGCAGCCTTGTGACGTGTTGCTGAGCCGACACTGAACTGACACTGGGGTATCCGATGGACTATCCACTCGCCACACCACACGAGATCGCATCGGCCGAGTCGCTCATCGAGTCGTGGATGACGGAACAACTCGCGGATGAGAACACAATCTCATCGGTCGAACGTGACCCCGAGCGAGGGACCCGCCGATGGGTGATGCGCCTCGAGGGTGAACAGAAGAACTTCATCGCCATCTGGTTCACACTCGGCCAACGCAATCTGCACGTCGAGTCGTACTTCATGCCCGCCCCCGAGGAGAACGAAGCGCAGGTCTATGAGTATCTGATGCGCCGCGCCGAGAAGATGATCGGGTTCAGCTTCGCGATCGGTGTCGAGGACGCCGTCTTCCTGATCGGTCGCGTTCCGGTGAAATGGATCGACGAGGTCGAACTCGATCGCCTTCTGGGATCGATTTACTTCTATACAGAGCAGTCGTTCCGTCCGGCGATGCGCCTGGGGTTCGCGAGCCGGTTCAAGGACTAGGTGAACTGATCAGGCGGTCTGGTCAGGCGAACTGCTTTGCGCCGCTCTCAGGCGATGGCGCCCTGTGCGCGCAGGTCGGCCAACTCGGATTCCGACAGACCGAGTTCACGCACCAGGACGTCATCGGTGTGCTCACCAAGCCACGGGACCCTGGTCTCTGGCCCATCGGTCATGGCCGAGAGCTTCACCGGATTGCCCGGAATCAGCACAGGCTGATCGACGCCGTCCGAGCGTGGCATCTCGACGAGCATGTTGCGACGTCGGACGTGTTCGTCCTCGACGACCTCGGCAGGGCTGAAACATGGTCCGGCCGGAACGCCGAGCCGGCCGAGCGCCTCGCATGCCTGTAGTCGGGTCATATTCAGGGCCCAGGTTTCCATTGCCGGGCGAATCGTCGACTCGAGTTCACGATACCAACCGGTGCGTGTCGAGAAGCGTTCGTCGGTGAGCCACTCGGGGTGCCCGATCATCTCTGCCACTCGCTCGAACTGGTGCTCACGAACGATCTGGACGGCGAAGTATCCGTCGCTCGATCGGAAGCCCGTCATGACACCCTGGGGCTCGTCATCGATGGCTCCGAGGGAATGGAAGTTTGTGATGACATCGGTCATGGCGATCATCGAGTCGAGCATCGCGATGTCGACATGTTGGCCGACACCGATCCGGTCGCGGTGGCGGAGCGCTGCCTGAATTCCGATGACGGTGAACAGAGCGGAACTGATGTCCCCGAGCGCGCCGGCGGGGATGACTCGCGGCGGCTCGTCACCGGACCGGGCGTACTCGTATAGCCCCGACATCGCCTCGGGAACGATGGCGTATGCAGGCCAGGACCGATAGGGAGACTCTCCCTGATCGCCGAATCCGGAGACCGATGCGTAGATGAGCCGCGGATAGATGGGAGACAGGTCGCCGTAACCCAGACCCAGCCGGTCCATCGTTCCGGCCTTGAAGTTCTCGGCGACGACATCGAATCCAGCGGCAAGGCGGATGAAGAGGTCCCGTCCCGCTGGATGTTTCAAGTCGATGCCGACCGATGACTTGTTCAGGTTGTTGCGCAGGAAAGTCGCTCCCACTCGGCGGCCCTGGGGGTCCTCCATGGCTGGCATGGCGCCACGGCCCGACTCTCCCTGTGTGGGATGTTCGACCTTGATGACCTCGGCGCCGAGTCGGGCGAGGAGTTGGGTGGCGAAGGGGAGCGCCTGCATCTGTTCGGCAGCCAGAATGCGCACGCCGTCGAGCGGCTTGCCGTTGCCCGCTGCCGATGGATTGGCGGATTCCCCGAGTTTCATGGTGCCCAAGCTACCGGCGCGGACGAATGTGGGCTGGCCGGCAGTGGTGGTGGGAGCCGGTGGTGGTGGGAGCCGGTTGGCGTCGGCAGTGCGAGACGGCCGGCGGCTGTGGGACGGGTCAGTGTTGCGGCTTTGGCGGGAAGAGCAGGTCCCGTTCGTCGAGTTGTTCGACGACCTGGAACGCCTCGCCGAGAGCGCCCTTCTGTGCGCCCCAGCCGAGGAGCATGTCGTGCGCCAGGCTGAGACCGAGTCGATGACCGTCGAAGAGACCCGGATCGACCCGATTGGGATCCACCCCGACATGGGTGGTTAACAGCGCTCCGTTGAGGGCCGAGATCCATCGGATCGTCCTGTCAAAGGCGTTGTCGGGAGGTTGTTGAAGTCCGCCGTAGGGCTTGTCGCTCGGGGCGTCGAGCGCTCCGGTCGTGACAGCCCCGTCGAGTGTGTTGCGGATGTCGTTCAGGAACGCGAACGCGACCGGCAACACGGCGTCACGGTCCTCGTTGGTGGTCAGGTCGCCTTTGACGGTCAACATGACCTGCAACATCTCGAACTCACGTGGATGGATGCTGTCGAGTGAGACGAAGAGCCGACCTGTGGCGATGACCAGCGCCAGTGACGCGATGTCATCGGGCACCTCCAGTTCGTCAAGGCCCTGTTCCCACTGCTCAGCAGCCGTGTGATAGCTGTCCATCAGGACACGGATGCCAGTCGCCTGCAGGGCCGAGATGAGCGCGGATTTCGAATCGAAATAGGTGTAGATGGTCCCGACAGCACAACCAACCCGTTCGGCCACGGCCATCATCGTGAGACCCTCTACTCCCTCCTGGGCGAGGATCTCCATTGATGCGGTCATGAGTTGGTCATGCCGGGCGATTCGGTTGCGGGCCCGTCGACCTGTCGGCTGACCAGCGGCGGACGTGTCGGTGGTTGCTGTGGTCATCGGGTGCTCCAAATCGGCGACGTGCGCGCAAGTCTAAAAGGGTGTCGGCGCATTTCTGGCGTATGGTCGAACATCGTAGAATGTTCTGAGCCATCGGCATACAGGAAAATCGACCGAGGCCAGATGGTGGCCCCGGCGGGGTTCCGGGGAGTGATCAATGAGAGGCATCATCAGCGCTGCGGGCTACGTGCCACATTGGCGTCTGCAGCGGAGTTCCATCGGAGCGGCCCTCGGGTCGGGTGCAGGCAAGGGCAACCGGAGCGTCGCATCCTTCGATGAGGACAGCACCACGTTGGCGGTGGAGGCATCCCGTCTCGCGTTGCGACTGGCCCCCAATTCGGCGCCTGATGCCCTGTGGTTCGCGACCACGTCGCCGACCTACATGGAAAAGACCAGCGCGACGATCCTCCACGCTGCACTGCGGCTCGGAGGCGACGTGATCGCTGCCGACGCGGCATCGTCGCTGCGTGGCACCTCTGGGGCGCTTCGCTCCGCGCTCCGTTCAACTGAATCGTCAGTGCTTGTCGCCTCAGGTGACATCCGTACGGGCATGGCCGGATCTCCCGACGAAAAGGACGGAGGCGATGCCGGTTCCGCAATCCTGGTGGGCGAGTCGACAGATTCCGCGCCAGTGATCGCAGAGGCGATCGCTGTCGGATCGGCGACCCGGGAGTTCCTCGATCGCTGGCGTGCCCCGGGTGACCTTAGGACCCATTCATGGGAGGACCGATTCGGTGAGCAGCGCTACGCTGCGCTTGCGACCACGGCGTTCGATGCTGCGCTCAAGGACGCCGGAGTGGACGCCGACCAACTCGCTACCGTGGCGATCTCGACCCCCCGCCCCCGTGCAGCAGCAGCGCTGTCGAAGAAACTCGGGGCCGCTGGTGTGACCGTGGCCGACAGCCTGGCGAATGACGTCGGATTCAGCGGGGCCGCGCACCCCGGCCTGTTGCTCGCAGACGTCCTCGACACCGCCGAGCCGGGCCAGCTTGTCGCACTGTTGGTGCTAGCAGATGGCGCGGACGCGTTCGTGTTCCAGGTGACAGAGGCCATCACGGCATATAGGGCATCGGGACGCCACCTGTCGGTCCGCCGACAGATCGACGATGGCAATGACTCGCTGCCCTACGCCAAGTACCTGTCCTGGCGTGGCGTGTTGCCGATCCAGCCACCCAATCGTCCAGAACCTGCTCGCATGTCGGCATCGGCTGCCGAGCGGCGACTCGACTGGAAGTACGGCTTTGTCGGTTCGCGTGACCGTGAGAGCTCAGCGCTGCACCTGCCCCCGGCACGAGTGTCTTTCATCGGTGGGAATGTCGACGACATGGACCCGGCCCCGATGGCCGATGTCGACGCTACCGTCGCCACCTTCACCATCGACTCGCTCGCGTATTCGCCATCGCCCCCGATCGTCTTCGCCGTGTGTGACTTCGACGGCGGTGGCCGACTGCCGCTCGAACTGACCGACGTCGGACCGACCCAGGTCGACATTGGAATGAAGGTCGAGATGACCTTCCGTCGTCTCAGCACCGCTGATGACATCGCCAACTATTTCTGGAAGGCCCGTCCCCAGCGCGGCGCCGGCGCCAACACCGAGTCAGGGAGCTGATCTGATGGCCAGTCATGGAATCAAGGACCAGGTCGCGATCGTCGGCATGGGCTGCACACCGTTCAAGGAGCACTGGGACAAGGGCCTCGATGACCTGATGGTCGAGGCGGTCAGCGACACGCTCGCGTCAGCTGGTGTCACAAAGGATCAGATCGACGCCTGGTGGCTGGGAACCGCCCAGTCGGGCATGGCCGGAGTCACCCTCGCCGCGCCGCTCAAACTGCAGAACAAGCCGGTCACCCGTGTCGAGAACTTCTGCGCCACCGGGTCAGAGGCCCTGCGTCAGGCCTGCTACGCCGTCGCGTCGGGCGCCTATGACGTCGCCGCAGCAGTCGGCGTCGAGAAGGTCAAGGATTCGGGTTTCCAGGGCCTCAACGCCTTCCCGGTGCCAAACGACGGCACCCAGCGCACGCTCACAGCGGCGGGCATGTTCTCACTCGTCGCCCCGGCGTATGCCGAGAAGTACGGCATCGAGCCAACCGAACTGCGTCGCACACTCGCTCGCATCGCATCGAAGAACCACGCCAATGGGGCGAAGAACGAACGGGCGCAGTTCCGTCGTGAGATGTCAGTTGACTCGATCTGTGCCATGCCGGCTGTCGCCGGAATGCTCTCGGTCTTCGACTGCGCAGGAGTGGCAGACGGCGCCGCCGCGGCGATCGTGGTCCGGGCCGAGGACGCCTACAAGTACACCGACAAGCCGCTGTTCGTGAAGGCACTGTCGATGGTCGCGGGCAACGGTTCCGGGTCGGTCGACCCGACCTACGACTACACCCATTTCGACGAGTGCGAGGCCGCGGCCCGCGACGCCTATTCGCAGGCCGGTATCACCGACCCCCGCACCGAGTTAGCCATGGCCGAGGTCCATGACTGCTTTACGCCCACCGAACTGGTGCTCATGGAGGACCTGGGTTTCTCCGAACGTGGTCAGGCGTGGCGCGACGCCGAGGCGGGCGTGTTCGACCTGCACGGGGACCTTCCGGTCAACACCGATGGCGGACTCAAGTCATTCGGCCACCCGGTCGGGGCATCGGGTCTGCGGATGATCTTCGAATGCTGGCTGCAACTCCGGGGAGAGGCCCCTGCCGACCGCCAGATCGACACCGTAGATCGTGGCCTGGCACTCACCCACAACCTGGGCGGCTATCCCGGCGACATGGTGAGCTTCGTTGGCATCTTCGGAAACCGGACCGACTGAACGCCGACCATGGCCAATCTTCCAGGTCGTAGCGAACTGGCCCGTCGCATCGAGACGATGCTCATCGACTGGCGCGTCGCAGGTGAATCGGGTTCCGCTGGGCTCTCCGCCGAGGCAAACCCCGCAGCGGCGAGCCCCGTCGGAGCGTCACACCTGCCCGAGCCCAAACCGCCCGCCGCATATGCGATCGGCATCGTCGACTATCGACGTCTGGTCGAACTCGACGAGGAGGGAATGGACAAGGCGATCGACGAGATCGCATGGCGTCTGGACAAGCTCGTCCGATCAGGTGACGTTCTGGGAATGATTGCTCCAGATACCTTTCTCCTGGGAACGGCATCTATGGCACCGTCGAGCGCAGGGGTGGTCATGGAACGCATCTCCGGTGCGGTGGCCATGCCACTTGAGATCAACGGCGATGCAGTGTCTTTGCGGGTCGCCATCGGACTCGCGTTCGCATTCGATGGGGCATCGCCCGAGGCGATGCTGAGCGCGGCTGAGCGAGATCTGCAGCGTTCGCTGGGCGACTGAAGTCGAACAGGTTGGGCCTAACAGAACAAACATAGGGGGTCTACATGGCGGCATTGATTCCGACGGGGGCTATCGGATGGGGGCTCCAACTGCCCGTCCAGGCTCAGAGCAGGATCTTCGTGCAACCTTGGGAGGCGGCCGCAGGCCCGTCCGAACTAGCGCGTGTTGCGGCGGCGGCGGACCGGGCCGGGGCGCTGTATGTGGCGGTCTGTGACCACATCGCGATCCCATCACCGGCGGACGAGACGATGGGAACCACCTGGTATGACACCGTCGCGACGCTTGGATGGCTCGCAGCACAGACGGCATCGGTCAACCTTCTCAGCCACGTCTACGTTCTTCCGTATCGTGCGCCTCTGATAACGGCCAAGGCCTTCGCCACGCTCGACGCTCTGAGCGGGGGGCGGGCGATTCTCGGTGTCGGCGCTGGCCACGTCGCCGATGAATTCGCCGTTCTCGGGGCGGACTACGACCGCCGCGGTGCGGCGGTGTCTGACGCCGTACCCGTCATCCGAGCCGCATTCGACTCCGAGGTCGTCGATGTGGGTGATGTGCGGGTCGGAGTGGCGCCCAGGCCGGTCCGCCCCGGTGGTCCGCCCATCTGGATCGGAGGATCCTCCAAGCCCGCACTACGTCGGGCCGCGCTGTTGGGTGACGGCTGGCTTCCACAGGGCCCACCCAAGATGGGAATGTCGGCAGCGGTCGAGTTCATCAGGCAAGCTCGTGTCGAGGCCGGGTTACCCGAGCAGTTCGATATCGGGGTGACTGGCGGTCCGATATTCATCAGTGAGCCCAGCGACCATGGCGAAGTGCCTGAACACGTGCCGGAACACGCGATGGTGGGCAGTCCGGATCAACTCGCCGAACGCATCAGAAGACTGACCGGGCGGGGGATCAACCAACTCCAGTTCCAGTTCATGGGGCGCGACGCCGATCAGGTCTGTGACCAGATCGAACGCTTCGGCGCAGAGGTCGTACCGCTGCTGGGCTGACACTGCTGGGGCGACACTGCTGGGGCGACGCTGCTGGGTCGGCATCGATGGGCGCCGCCGCTGGCTGGGCGCTGCCGGGTCCGCCCGGTAGTCCTGATATGGGCTAGATCGTCGCGATGGATCACAATGGAGGGGTTGAGGATCTACAGATGAACGGGCGATCACGATGACCGAGCCACAGAAACACCAGATCACCGATGCCGACGGGAACGTCGTACGCGACCGGCCTTGGATCATCCGGACCTATTCGGGTCATTCGAGCCCCAAGGCGTCGAATGAACTCTACAGGTCCAACCTGGCCAAGGGGCAGACCGGTCTGTCGATCGCGTTCGACCTTCCGACCCAGTGTGGTTACGACTCCGATGACCCGATCGCCCGTCCCGAGATCGGCAAGGTCGGCGTGCCGATCAACTCGCTCGACGACATGCACATTCTTTTCGATGAGATCCCCATCGAGAAGATGAACACCTCAATGACGATCAACGGGACCGCAATGTGGCTGCTCGCCATGTATGTGGCGCTCGCCAAGGAGCGTGGCGTCGACATCTCCGAATTGACCGGAACCACCCAGAACGACCTCATCAAGGAGTACCTGGCTCGGGGTACCTACATCTTCCCGCCCGAGGCGTCGCTGCGGCTGATCGCCGAGATGTATGAGTTCTGTCTGGAGGAGATCCCATCCTGGAACGCCTCGAACATCTGCTCCTATCACCTTCAGGAGGCTGGCGCGACCCCAACGCAGGAACTCGCCTTTGCCCTTGCTAATGCAATCAGCCTGCTCGACATCCTCGCCGAGCGTGGCCATTTCGATGATGACCAGTTCGAGCGGGCGGTTGGTCGCATCAGCTTCTTCGTGAACTCGGGAATCCGCTTCGTCGAGGAGATGGCCAAGATGCGCGCCTTCGGCGAACTCTGGGACGAGTACACCCGTGACCGTTTCGATGTGAAGAACGAGAAGTACCGGCGTTTCCGCTACGGGGTGCAGGTCAACTCGCTCGGCCTCACCGAGGCCCAACCCGAGAACAATGCGTGGCGGATCCTCATCGAGACCCTCGGGGTGACGCTCAGCCGTGACGCTCGTGCCCGGGCGATCCAACTGCCCGCATGGAACGAGGCTCTTTCCCTTCCCCGTCCGTGGGATCAGCAGTGGTCACTGCGACTGCAACAGATCCTTGCCTACGAGACCGACCTGTTGGAGTACCCGGACCTGTTCGAGGGTTCGGTGGTCGTCCGGTCCAAGGTCGACGAACTCAAGCGAGAGGCCCGCGAGGAGATCGACAAGATCCTCGGCATGGGCGGAGTGATCCCGTCGATCGAGTCCGGCTACATGAAGTCGTCACTGGTTCGCTCGATGTCGGAGCGGATGAGCGCTATCAACTCGGGCGAGCAGATAGTCGTCGGACTCAACAAGTGGGCTGATGGCATCGACTCGCCCCTGCTCGGCGGCGACGATGGCGGCATCTTCAAGCTCGACGAGTCAGCTGCCCGCAACGCGATCGACTCGCTGAACGCGACCCGCGCCAAGCGTGACGATGCCCGTGCCACAGCAGCGCTCGACGCGCTCAAGTCCGCAGCCCGGTCGGGTGACTCGATGATGAGCCCCTCCATCGAATGCGCGCTCGCACGCGTCACGACAGGCGAATGGGCAGGTGCACTCCGAGAGGTCTTCGGTGAGTACCGTCCGGCTACCGGAGTCGACGGGCAGAAGCTGAGTCTGACCAACGAGCGGGTGGACGGGGTCCGCCGCCGGATTGATGCTCTCACTGAGCGGCTCGGCCATCGGCCACGCGTGGTTATCGGCAAACCCGGCCTCGATGGTCACTCCAACGGTGCAGAGGTGATAGCGGTCTCGGCTCGCCATGTCGGATACGACGTCATCTACTCGGGTATTCGCCTCAGCCCCGATGAGATCGTCCAGTCGGCTGTCGAGGAGGGAGCGGACCTGATCGGCGCCTCCATCCTGAGCGGTTCCCACATCGAACTCACGGCGCAGATCTTCGAGCGGCTCGCCGAGTACGGCGCTAGCGACGACATCGACGTGTTCGTCGGGGGCATCATCCCCCAGGGTGACTTCGACAAGCTCTACTCGATGGGCGCCAAGCGGATCTTCACGCCATCGGACTACGAACTCATCGAGATTATGGAGTCCATCACCGGCGTTCTGGAGGAACGAGCCGACGCGGCCGGAATCTGAACACAGGTGAGCTGAGCGCAGGTGACCTCCATCCCAGATCTCGTTGAGAGGGCACTCACCCTCGACAAGTACGCGGTCTCACGTCTTATCGGCATCTTTGAGGACCGTCGCCCCGATGCGTCCGCACGTCGTTCATCGGTGCTTGCGGAACTCGACACCAGGCGACCCGACAGGCCACTTGGAGTGATTCTGGGGGTCACGGGGACTCCTGGTTCTGGTAAGTCGTCGCTTCTCTCGCGCGTCGCGGTCGACCTGCTCGGCTCGTCGGAGACGCTGTCGATCGCGGTGGTTGCCGTCGATCCGTCGAGTCAGGTCTCGGGTGGAGCGCTGCTCGGTGATCGCACCCGGATGCGGTTCGTCCCTGATGAGAGGCGGCTGTTCTTCCGTTCACAGGCATCCGACAACGACCTCGGCGGACTCGGACCGACCAGCTTTCAGGTGTGCCGTTTACTGGTTCGGCTCTTCGACTGCGTGTTCATCGAGACCGTCGGCATCGGTCAGAGCGAGGCGGACATCCGTCAGTTGGCGGACCGTGTGTATCTGGTGCTTCAGCCGCTCGGCGGCGACGAGGTTCAGTTCCTCAAGGCCGGCATCATCGAGATCCCCGATGCTTTCGTTCTCAACAAATCGGATGAACCCGCGTCCGATATCAGCTTCCACCAGCTACAGGGCAGCATGTGGCTTGCCCGCCCCTTCGATGCCGAGTTCCCACCGGTGTTCCGGACCTCGGCGCTGACCGGTGACGGACTGGGCGAGTTGGAGGCGGACATGCTCGGAGCGCTCGCAGCCGCGGTCGACTCCACAGCGAGCGCGGGCGCGGCGGTTGTCGCTCAGAACCTGAGTACTCGCGAGCCCTACTTCCTGGAACGTTGGGTCGATGACGAATGGGGACGGCGCGGTGTCGCGTTCCTTCACGACCTGCTCGGTGGCCCCGATGAGTTCCTGTCCACCGTCGGCGGGTTCGATGCAGCGCTCGACCGATTCGACGAGACGTTCGCCGAATCGCTCAGCCTGTGACACCTCAGTCCGTGATCTTGCAGTCCTTGAGCAACTGCTCGATGAGTGTGCGGTCCTGGTCTGTGATCTGGTCGCCGATCTGAGCGGACGCCTCATCCATCTTCTCGACTACACATTCGGCCTGGTCCCGGGGGATGCCCATCTTGGTGAGCGTCTCCACGAGTCCCTCAAAGGAATCGGTCGAGGGTTTCAGCGACGTCGACGACTTGGCACCCGACGTGGTGGACGACTCCAGCGTGGTGGTGTCGCTCCCACCACCACAGGCCCCAACGCCGAGCAAAGCGATCGTGGCGAGAGCCGCCGCAGCCAGCCTCCCGCGAGTCGACCGACCACCGCGAGTCGACCGACCCCGGTGGATGGATCTGGTCGACGCCGATGGGGCCGTCACTTGCCGTTGGCCAGGATGGCGCGCAGTCGTTGTATCTCGGCCTGATGTTCGGCCATGCGCTGAGCGAGACCCCTGAGCATCGACCGGGATAGTTGGGGTAGATCGTCGAGGAGTGTGTTGAAACCTCGACGGTCGAGCACCTCGAGCTCCATGTCGGTGCGAGCCACCACCGATGCGGTGCGCGCAACCGAGTCCAACAGAGCGACCTCGCCGAAATAGTCGCCGGTCGACAGGGTTGCCACCACCTTGCCGTCCCGTATTACGTCGGCCTCACCGGAGAGAATCAGGGCGAACTCCTGACCAAGTTCGCCTTCGGCCATGATCGTCCGGCCAGCAGCGACCGACACCTCGTCGGTCAGGCGGTCGATCTCCTCGAGTTCCTGCTTGTTGCACGCGGCGAACATGGGAAGGTTCCGGATCCGCTTGAGCCTGTCGGGAATCGCGTTCATGGTTCGACACTACCGGCGACCTGAGAGGGTCGTGATGAAAAACATGTCTCACTGCTGGCACAGCAGTCGTTCGATCTGACAGAATTTCGGTGATCTAAGGTCTGTGGCGGCGGACAGTTGGAGGCGGCGGTGCGAAATTCTCTGCGGGGCTCGGCCCCTTCTCTGGTTGATGTTCCTGAGCCGGGCGTCGGCGTTATCGCGTGCGACCCGGTGGTTCTGCGGACCGATCGGATCGTGCGTGTCCCGGTGGTCGACCGGCTCGTGCCACTCATTCGCCTGCAGATCGGCCTCGCGATCATCGTGTTGAATCTGGCCGATGTGCTTCTCACCAAGGCGATCCTGGCGCGGGGCGGAGTGGAGGGAAATCCGCTCATGCGGGGCATGATGGCCGGGTTCGCCGCACCGATCGGTACGAAGCTCGTCTTCTCCGCTCTTGCCGGGGTCTTGTTGGTCATGTGTCCGGCGTCCTCCAAGCTGGCCGACCGGGCAGCCGCCACCGTCGCCGGAATCTACGTCGCGATCGTCCTTTGGAACGCGGCTCTGCTTGGCTACCTCATTCTCTGAAGGTTTACTGGCGATCCACTGAGAGCAGAGCTGGCTCTCGGAGCGCGGGCCGGGCGTGCGCGTACCTGACACACCGTCAGATTCGACGTACGATCGGCCGATGGGCACAGATCACACAAATGGCCAATCGTCTGGAACCCCTCTGGAGGAGATTCCAAAGATCATCTCGATCGACGACCATGTCATAGAACCACCCGATGTGTGGACCTCTCGGCTTCCCGCCAAGTACAGCGATGTCTGGCCGCGAACCGTCAAAGAGCGCGGCAACATGAATTTCGTAGGCGGAGTCTTCTCCTATGAGCCTGACGAAAACGGTGACGAGTGCGACTGGTGGCTCTACGAGGACAAGAAAATCCCCCAGACTCGTCTTTCTGCCGCAGCAGGATTCGACCGGGATGAAGTCAAAGTTGTGGGAATCACCTACGAGGAGATGCGCAAAGGGTGTTGGGACCCCAAGGCCCGCCTCGAGGACATGGACGCCAACTGGACCGAGGCCCAGATGTGTTTCCCGTCGTTCCCACGGTTCTGTGGTCAGACCTTCATGGAAGCCCAGGACAAAGAACTGTCCGATCTGTGCGTGAAGGCGTATAACGACTGGATGGTAGAGGAGTGGTGTGGCGATTCGGATGGCCGACTGATTCCGCTCATCATCATCCAACTTTGGGACGCGGAGCTTGCAGCTGCTGAGATCCACCGCAATGCCGAGCGTGGTGTGCGCGCTGTGTGCTTCTCAGAGATCCCGCCCTATCTGGATCTGCCGTCGATTCACGGTGACTATTGGGAGCCGTTCTTCAGAGCGTGTGCAGAGACCGGCACTGTCATCAACATGCACATCGGTTCAAGCTCGCGCATGCCCTCGACGTCGGCCGATGCGCCAGCAGCAGTTGGCTCAACTCTGACCTTCGGCAACGCGATGTCTTCAATGACCGACTGGTTGTTCTCCGGATGGCTGCCGAAGTTCCCGGAGTTGAAGCTCGCCTACTCCGAGGGGCAGATCGGTTGGATTCCCTACATCCTTGAGCGCGCCGACAAGGTATGGGAGGACAATCGTGCCTGGGGTGGCTTTGGTGACAAGGTCCCGGAGCCCCCGTCGACCTATTACTACCGTCAGATGTACGGCTGTTTCTTCGACGACGAATACGGCCTGGACAACCTTGAGAAGGTTGGTGTGAACAACATCTGTTTCGAAACCGACTATCCGCATTCGGACAGCACTTGGCCCCATTCTCGTGAAACAGCTCACAAGCTGATGGGGCATCTGGAGCCTGATGTGGTCCGCAAGCTGATGCGCGGCAACGCTATTGAAATGCTCGGCCTGGATATGGAGCCCTGATGTCTGACGCAACCTACAAACTCACCATCGGCGGGAACTCGATCGAAGGGGCCAATGGCACCTACGACATCATCAACCCCGCGACCGAGGAACTTGCGGGGCGTGCGCCTGAGTCGTCGGTCGAACAGGCCAACGCCGCGGTCGAGGCCGCAGCGGACGCGTTCGACTCCTGGTCACGGACCACGCCCGAGGAACGAGCGGAACTGCTCTCCAAGGCGGCCGATCTGATCGACGCACATCGTGACGAGATCGTTCCGATCCTTCAAGCTGAGACGGGTGCGACGATGCGTGTCGCCAAGACAATGCAGTTCCCCCAGGCGTCGGCCAGGCTACGCCGCTATGCCAAGGGCGCAATGCGCAGTCGGATCATCCCGCTGGAGCCTGCGGTCATGCCGACCACAGCGCTTGCACCCGGTGGGCTCATTTCGGGTGTGGGTCACCGAGCTCCGGTCGGTGTAGTTACATGCATTACCTCATACAACTTCCCGATGACGAACATGGCGGGCAAGATCGGCCCAGCCCTTGCAATGGGAAACACCGTCGTGGTCAAACCGGCGCCACAGGATCCACTCGGTGTCATCCGGATGATCGAGTTGATGAACGAAGCCGGTTTCCCCCCGGGTGTAGTCAACGTCGTGACAGGCCAGGACATCGCTCCATCTGAGGCTGTCGTGGCCCACCCGGCGACCGACATGGTGTCGTTCACCGGATCGACCATGATCGGTCAGCGCATCGGTTCGGTGTGCGGGTCGCAGATGAAGCGCCAACTCATGGAACTCGGCGGCAAGGGTGCGTGCATCGTCTTCGACGACGCGGATCTCAAGGCAGCGATCGGTGGTATCTCATCGGTGTGGGGATTCCACTCCGGTCAGATCTGCACCTCGCCGACCCGGGTCATCGTGCAGCGAGGTGTCTATGACCACCTAGTCGGTGGGCTCACCCAGGCTGCCGGGCACATGAAGGTGGGCGACCCGCTCGAACGCGACACAGTCGTCGGCCCGGTCATCACCGGTGTTCATCGTGACCGGATTGAAGGCTTCATCTCCACCGGTGTGTCCGAGGGTGCAACCGTTGCGGTCGGCGGTGGTCGAGGCGGCATGGACCGCGGCTTCTTTATCGAGCCGACCCTACTCGTCGACTGCACGAACCAGATGACGCCTGTTCGTGAGGAGATCTTCGGGCCGGTTGTCGTGGTGGTCCCCTTCGATGACGAGGACGAGGCGATCTCCATCGCGAACGATAGCGACTACGGGCTCTACAGCTACGTGTTCTCAAAGGACACCGGCCGTGCGTGGGAAGTCGCCAAGCGTCTGCGCTCGGGCAACGTCGGGATTAACACCCTCCAACGCAACCACGAGGCACCTTTCGGCGGGTTCAAGCAGTCCGGCGTTGGTCGTGACGGTGGCGACTTCGGACTGGATGCCTATTCGGAGTTGCAGTCGATCGTCTGGCCCGGCTGAGACGCGGTATCGCCGCCCCTGTCGGACATTGTCACAATCGCCCGGTAGCGTGGCACCCGCGATAACGGGCAAGTCACGCAATGAACTGAGGGCGAACAGTAATGACGGAATCACAGGGACCCGTGGGTTCGGGCCGCGCCAGTGAGGCTGCGGGAGCGAGTGGTGTTGCAGCCAAGGCGGTCGCCGCTACCAAGGTATATGGGCAAGGCGACACATCAGTCACGGCTCTTGACGGGGTGAGCGTCGAGTTCCCGCGGGCACATTTCACGGCGATCATGGGGCCATCGGGCTCAGGTAAGTCCACTCTGATGCACTGTGTTGCGGGACTTGATTCTCTGACCGCTGGTCAAGTGTTTATCAACGACATTGATCTGGGGTCGCTATCTGATCGGGATCTGACAGTCTTTCGGCGCGAGCAGGTTGGGTTCGTGTTCCAAGCGTTCAACCTCATTCCCACTCTCAATGCCCGCGAGAACATCGTATTGCCGATGACTTTGGGGGGAGCGAAGGTCGACAGCAACTGGTTGGACGTGGTCATCGAGACCGTGGGCCTTGGTGATCGCCTATCGCACCGCCCCTCGGAACTCTCCGGAGGCCAGCAACAGAGAGTGGCGGTGGCAAGGGCGCTCGCTAGCCGGCCGGCGGTGATCTTTGCCGACGAACCAACTGGAAACCTGGATTCGCGTTCGGGCTCGGAGGTTCTGAAGTTCCTTCAGTCAGCGGTCAGAGATCGTGACCAGACGATCGTCATGGTCACTCACGATCCGGTCGCTGCAGCGCATGCCGATTCGGTGTTGTTCCTTGCGGACGGAAACATCGTCGACCGGATGGACGGGCCTACAGCTCAGAGTGTGCTCGATCGCATGAAGTCCTTCGGAGACTGAGGGGTAGATCATGTTGAGCATCTCACTCAAGGGGATTTGGTCCCACAAACGGCGGCTCTTGCGCACGTGTTCGGCCGTTCTTCTCGGTGTGGCATTCCTTGCCGGCACGCTGATCCTCGGCGATACCATGCGGAACGGGTTCTCCGAAGTGTTCTCCGACGTCTACTCCAAGGTCGACGTCGTTGTGCAGGGCAGCGAGACGATCGGCACCACATCTGATCAACGCATGGTGGTTCCAGAAGATGTCCTAGAGCGAATAGAGGCCCTGGGCGACGTCAAAGTAGCGGTCCCAGATATCTCTGGAATGGCCCAGATAATTGGCAAGGACGGCCAGCCTCTGGGCGGTCAAGGTCCACCGACGCTGGGCGGCGTGTTCACCAAGGACGACCCAACCAATCCGTTGGTCCTCTCTGAGGGGGCAGCGCCATCGGGGCCCAACGAGGTTGTCATTAACCGATTGGCGGCTGAACAGGCCAAGCTCGCGGTTGGAGACACCTTTACGGTGAGAACCCCGACGCCTGTTGAAGTGAAGCTCGTCGGGATTCTCAAGTTCGGTGACAAAGATGCGATAGGTGGAGCCACCTATGTTGGTTTCAACGTTGACGATGCGCGCAAGTATCTGTTCGGAGGTGCGCCCGGGTACTCGGCCATTTCCCTACTGGCATCCGACGGGGTGTCGCCTCAGGAGTTGTCATCTCAGGTGAAGGACCTGTTGCCCAAGGGGATCGGCTCCTATACCTCCGATGAGATGCGTAAGCAGTCAGAAGAGATGATCGGTGACGCGTTCCTCAACGGTTTCGAGACCATCTTGTTGGTATTCACCGGGGTTGCCCTGTTGGTATCGAGCTTCAGTATCTACAACACGTTCTCGGTCATCCTTGCCCAACGCACCCGGGAATCCGCGCTGCTGCGAGCCATCGGCGCAACTCGTCGTCAAGTACTGGGATCGATAGCGCTGGAAGCAGTTGTGGTCGGAATCGTCGCGTCTATCGGAGGCTTCTTCGCTGGCTGGGGTTTAGCGGCGCTGCTCAACTGGGGCATGCGATCAGTCGGGGTTGACCTGCCGGGTGGCCTGAAGGTCGGATCCAATTCGATAGTGGTGTCGGTGATCGTTGGCATGGTCGTCACGATGCTTGCGTCGCTCGCTCCGGCAATTCGGGCATCTCGGGTCAAGCCGATGGAAGCCCTTAGAGAGGCCGCGGTTGACCACAGTGACACTTCACGCGTGAGAGCGATCTTGGGTGGGGTTCTGGCGCTGGCTGGGATCGGACTGGTTCTCGCCGGAGCGTTTGGAGCTGGCAGCTCACCCTTCCAACTCGCCGGTTTCGGAGCGGTTCTCATGGTCGTTGCTTTCGTGGTGCTTGGTCCGGTTGCTGCTCGCCCCGCCGCGTTCGTGTTGGGTGCACCGATTCGAGCTACTCGGGGAGCAGCAGGCGATTTAGCGGCCGGCAATGCGTCGCGCAACCCTGCGCGTACAGCAGGCACAGCTGCGGCGTTGATGATCGGAGTAGCAGTAGTAGTCCTCTTCACAGTGATCGGTTCGTCGTTGACAGTGATGATCCGCGACACCTTCACCGGTTCTGTTCGTGCAGATCTGATGATGGCCGAAACGAGTTTCACCGGCAGCGGTATGAGCCCCGACTTCGCCAACCAGGTCGAGGAATTGCCGGGTGTGGCCAGTTCGGTTGGGTTTGGGTTCGGTTCGGTGCTGGTCGCCGGGAAGGCGACAGATGTCATGATCGCCGATGCCTCCAAGGTCACTAGCGTGATCGACCCCGAAGTCGCTGAGGGGACCTTGGATTCGTTGGGTCAGAACGCTATTGCTGTGTCCTCAGACGAGGCTGAAAAGCAGGGCTGGAGCCTCGGTCAGAACGTGAAAATCGGCTTCATTGACGGCTACTCCACAGAGATGACAATCGGCGCAATCTATGACCGTGCCGAGCTACTGGGTTCGATACTTCTTCCCCGTTCAGTGTGGGCAGATCACTCGACGTTCGATGTTGACATCATCAACCTGGTTACCCTCGACAAAGGTGCTGACGTTGATGCGGTAACGGCTGAAATCAACCGGCTCGGCAAGACTGCTGGTGCCCCCGAGGCCTTGACTAAGGCAGAGTTCGCTGACAAGCAGGCAGGGCAGGTTACCCAGCTGCTGATGATCGTGTATGTCCTTCTCGCGCTGTCGATAATCATTGCCCTTATGGGGATCGCCAACACTTTGTCATTGTCGATTCATGAACGCACTCGCGAGCTCGGACTGTTGCGTGCCATCGGACAGACTCGGGGTCAACTCAGGTCCATGGTCCGTTGGGAGTCGGTCATCATTGCTGTCTTCGGAACTGCCGGAGGGGTTGGGCTCGGGCTATTCCTTGCATGGGGAATGATTCGGTCGCTTGAGTCCGAAGGGCTGTCAGGCTTTAGCGCTCCGATCACACAGTTGGCAGTCATAACGTTCGTCGGAGCGCTAGCCGGGGTCCTAGCGGCGATCATGCCTGCTCGCCGTGCGGCGCGGTTGGACGTTCTTGATGCAATCGCTATGGAATAGGCGGCTCAGATTCTGAGCTGGTGAACCCATCTGCGTTGACCCGGTGTCTCTACCGTTCGGTGGTGATAGTTGGTGCGTGTCCAAGCAACTGCTTCGTCTGGGTCGATCCCCGCTAGCACCGCCATCGCAGCAATTGCTGTTCCAGTTCGACCCACACCACCGTTACATGCCAGCTCAACTCGTTGGGTGGATGCCAACTCGAAAGCGCGGCTAAGTGCTTGGATTGCATGCTGGGTGTCACTGGGTCGCCTGAAGTCCGGCCAACGAACCCATTGATGGTTCCACTCAAATGGCCCTGGATCCCGAGCCATCAGATATAGGCCGAAATGGGGAAGAGCCCCTTGCGGCGCGCCTTTTCGTAGACCTCGACCACGAACCCGACGACCATCGGGAAAAACGACTACACCAACATATTCGGGCCAAGGGGTGTGGTCCTCCGACGTATAGGGCATCGTCAAAGCCTATAGAAATGGGGTCATGGGAACTCCTCAAGGTCAACGTCCCGCGATGTCAGACTACGGTGTAGACACAGACGAGTGGCAGGCTCTGCCGTGGTCTTGGGCGGCGCAACTTCTAGGGGACAACAAGAACTTCTGGGTCGGAACCGCTTCGGCGGGCGGGCGTCCCCATTCGCTTCCTGTATGGGGTGTGTGGGATGACGAGCGTCACCGCTTCATGTTCAGCTGTGCCTCAACGTTAAGAAAGGCTGCGAACCTATCTGCAAACCCCTAGGTCGTGGTGACAAACGACGACACAGTTCATTGCGTATCGATCGAGGGCAATGCTGTGTTGGTGAGTGATGACCCGTCCAAGGACAAATGGGCTGATCTATATGTGGCCAAGTACAGAACGCATTCTCCCGAGCTGGAAAAATCGTTCGTTACTGCCCACGCCGTCTTTGAGGTCACTCCGCAGCGAGCGTTCGGGATTATTGAGGAGGCTGAAGCATTCTCGACACGGACGACTCGCTGGGTGTTCGAGGGCTGATCCCGGTATTGGATATGGCTTTCGGGTTCTCAGCGGCTCCTCAAACAGCCAGGTGGAGGGACATGGTCAGATGTCGGCTTTATAGCCGCTCAGCAGACGATCGCAAAGTAGGGTTGCGTTAGAAAATATGCATGTGACGCAAACGTTGCGCTCACGAGAGGATGAGGTCATGTTGGCACGCAAACTTGGGGCAGAGTTCCTGGGTACTTTCCTGTTGGTCCTCGGTGGATGTGGTGCTGCGGCGTTCTCTGCCAAGGCGCTCGCCGCGGCGAATGGAGCGGAGGGAATCGGTGGAGCGAATATCGGTTCGGGGATCTTCAATCTGGGGATCGGTTATCTCGGGGTGGCGCTCGCCTTTGGTCTGACCGTGATGTGCGGGGCCTATGCGTTCGGCCATGTTTCAGGCGGGCATTTCAATCCAGCGGTCTCGGTGGGTCTGGCTACGGCGGGTCGTTTCGATTGGAAGGATCTGCCCGCGTATGTAGTGACCCAATGCGTAGGAGCGATCGCAGCAGTTGGAGTCATATGGGCTGTTCAGGCTTCGCGGCCCGGCGGTTTTGAACGCACTCAGGGCGCATTCGCGTCGAATGCTTTCGGACAGCACAACGGCCGGATGTTCTATGACCTTCCTGGTGCAGCGATCTCTGAGGTTGTGATGACTGCATTGTTTGTCATCGTGATTCTTGGCGTGACAACGAAGGCGGCTGCAAAGGCTCAGGCGGCGATCGGGATAGGGCTGATGCTCACCCTGATCCACCTGATCAGTATCCCAATAACCAACACCAGCGTGAACCCTGCCCGTTCGCTAGGTCCGGCTCTTTTTGAAGGTGGCACTGCACTCAGCCAGCTATGGCTGTTCATCGTCGCGCCTATCGTGGGTGGAGCGATCGGAGCGATCGTTTGGAAGTTGGCGACCGGTGGAGATGAGTTCCAGACCGGTGAGCAAGAGGCCCAGGCAGAGAACGCCTGAGTTGACCATTCGTAGTCGCGGCGGCGAACGATGTCCTTGGCGTGTCCATCGGAATAACCAGCGACCTAAAGCGTTTCGTTTAACGACGGAGGTCTGATGAGCGACACACCGAAGAATTCGCTTCCCACATACTTCATCTCCCACGGTGGTGGGCCTTGGCCGTGGATCAAAGACCAGATGCCCGGGGATTGGTCCAAACTTGAGGAGTCCTTGCGTCGGATCCCACTAGAACTCGGCGCTACGCCAAGGGCGCTGCTCGTGGTATCGGGTCATTGGGAGGAGAGCGAGTTCACTGTCCAGACCAACCCCAAACCTCCGATGCTCTATGACTATGGCGGGTTCCCAGAGTTCACGTATCACATCGAGTATCCGGCACCAGGGTCACCTGAGGTTGCCCAGCGCGTAGTGGAGTTGTTGAGCGCGGCTGATATTGCGGTGGCAACCGATGATTCACGCGGGTTTGACCACGGGGTCTTCGCTCCAATGTTCGTGTCGTATCCAGAGGCGAATGTGCCAATAGTTGGGCTTTCAATGAAGAGAGGGCTTGATCCGGCCGAGCATCTCGCCGTTGGACGGGCACTGGCTCCGCTTCGAGACGAAGGGGTGGTGATAATTGGTAGTGGCCTGAGTTACCACAACCTGTCCGACTTTGGCCCCAATGCGCTCGCCGCATCTGCTGCGTTCGACCAGTGGCTGGGCGAGGTGTCGACGGCGATGATCGGTCACACTAGGAGCGCTCACCTAGTCGAGTGGGAGGCCGCCCCGAAGGCACGGCAGTGTCACCCCCGTGAGGATCATTTGATCCCGCTTATGGTCGCTGTGGGTGCCGCCGAGTCCGAGCGGTCGGAACGCATCTATTTTGAGAAAGGCTTCATGGGGAACGTGACTACATCAAGTTACCGGTTTGGTGAGGCGCCCGTAGATGCCTGAAATAGATGTATCAAGGAAGTACCGGCAAGGCTTGGGCCCTGATTGCGAGAGCTGAATTGATAGGGCTGACTTGGTCCAGTA
>CAUJEC010000021.1 GCA_963169245.1 Actinomycetota bacterium | reverse complement strand
GTCGACGCCACGGGATTCGAGACTGTCGATCTCGGCGAGCATCACCACAGGGTCTACGACGACGCCATTGCCGATAACGGGCGTGATGTGGTCATAGAGAACGCCCGATGGAATCAATTGCAGCGCAAAGGACTCCCCATTTACCACGAGGGTATGGCCGGCGTTGTGTCCGCCCTGGTAGCGGACCACGAGTTGCATGTCGCGAGCGACGAGGTCGGTTAGCTTGCCCTTGCCCTCGTCACCCCACTGGGTGCCGACTACGACGGTCGCAGACAATGTGACTCCTCAAAGGTGATTCAGGGGACGAGCCATGGTAGTTCAGGCGTAAGAGAATCGTCTCTTGAGGCGGAGCCAGGGTTGTTCCCACAGAACCCATGACAGCCGGGCCATCCCGTAACTGATTGCTGCGACCACCAGTGTCCGGGCAGCGGCATCCACGATCTGCACATTGGTTGGGTAGACCCCATTGGCCACTCGACTGATCGGCAACGAGAACACGTAGATGGCATATGAGTATTTGCCCAGATGCTGGAGAAGCGAACTCTCGAGCCATCTAGTCGGGCGCTGGGCCAGGTGGCCCGACTGCGCACTCAGAATGAGACCCAGATACGCAACAGAAAGAACTGTGAAACCGATGTAGAGGCCGACCTGTTCAGGCATCAACAACAACACGCCGATTATCCACCATCTGCGACCCATCCAGCGGACGGCTGGCATCATGCGTTCCCGGAGGAGATCGTCACGCCACGCTGCCGCTCCCGCGGCCCCGAGCAACAGTCCGTCAATTCGACAGAACGTGAAGTAGTACGCGAAGTCGCGACCGAGGATCGGATAGGTGACACACCTGAAGGCCATACCTATAGCCGCCATTGCGACAGCAACCTTTACGACAGACACTCGCCGACGTCCAAGCCACAGAACAACAAGTGGCCACAGCAGATAGAACTGCTCCTCGATCGATAGTGACCAAAGGTGCGCCAGGCCGGCGAAAGCCTCCTCCGTGTGGAGAGCCTCCAGATTGTTCACCTGATAGAGCCATCCCCAGATCTGATTGTCGATCAGATTCTGCGCAGCGCCGAACCCGATGCGCTCCGCGAAGTCATTGCGAACCGCGAACCATGCAATGACGAGTGATGCGGCCAGCGTCAGGTAGTAGAGCGGGAAGATCCGGACGAAGCGGCGGCCATAGAAATTCCTGAAGTAACTCGGCCCATCTGTTGTCTTCAACAGGATTGTGGTTATCAGGAATCCCGAGAGCACGAAGAACAGGTCGACTCCGCTCTGGAGGAGGAACCCGCTGATGACTGGTTGGGAGGCGTGGTAGAGGAGAACGAACAGGACGGCCAGACCGCGGATACCGTCCAGGGACGACACCCTGACCATCACCCCGCCGTCATCACTGACGGTCCCCGCGCTCAGCGAAGCCGGACTCTGCGAACCCGCACTCTGCGGTCCGGCGCTCACGGCATCGTCACCGTTGTCTTTCATTCCTCCATCCGACCCGAGGATCATCGGACGTGTTTCCTCATGACCGAACCGGTTCGAGATCCGCTCCGCCCAGGAACGGAATACGCAGCGCGGCGAGCCGCTCAGCCGGGCGCCCATCGGAGAGCCATCGAGCAGCGAGCGTGACGGCAAACGGGTATCCGATCCAGAAAAGTCTGGGCGTCAGATCCACCGTTATCAGCGTCCAACCACAGATACCCAATGCCATGATCACACCGACGGTCGCTGGGTCGGTCAGTGCCGCCATCCAACCCTTCGAGGCTCGAGTCCTCTTGAATACGAACCAACTGGGTAACGCCAACGGCAGGACTCCCACCGCGAATGACATCAGACCGATCGGGTCGCCCAGATTGCTGATCACGTCCGTCAGGTCTGGAGTGACTTCCCAAGCTGCTGCAGGTTGGGGAAGAACCGCCCTCCAGATGGGAATGCTCACAAAGAACACAAGAGCACTTGATGCAGCGATTGAGACGCACTCGAATCTCGATCGTTGCTCATCTCGATACTGAGCCCAACACCACGCCCAGATAACCGGGATCATGATGACAAAGGTGTCCCTGAGCGGATAGCCCAAGGCCAGGATCGGCAGAACGAACCATGGCCGCTTCTTGAGTATCAGCAGCCAACTGAGAGTGAGCGCGACGACGACCCCGGGGTCGATGAGGAGCACCGACCCGAAATAGAACAGGTTCCACGAAACCGTGTAGAGGGCCCCCGCCGCGAAGATCACCCTTGGGGTGAACTTCTGTTCCCGAAGGGTGAGCACCACCAACCAGATGCTCACGATCGTGAGGAACGAGTTGGTCAGACCGAGCGACAGCGCCTCGTCGAATGGCAGCCAGTGTGCCACCCACGATATGGCTGACCTGAACGTGAACGGGTCATAGAGACACGTCACCTGGAGTTCTGAGTCGGGTACGCCGCGGAAGTGTTCTACGAGCGCCAGATACTGCATCTCGTCGACAACGACTGGCTTGATGACTCGGCCCGACTCGGTCACATATGGCTTGATCTTCTCCAGGCAGTCGCCGACCTGACGCTCCGATGTGATCGGCGCGCGATCGAGCGGCAGGCCGGTCCAGTCGAATCGGGCGAAACGCACCGACCCGATCACTGCGAAGGCCAGCGTAAGTACAAGACCTATTCGAATGGTGACCGATGACGAAACACGCGCTGTATCTGAACCCACGAAAGACCCTTACGCCGCTGGCCTCCCGAGACCCGCGGTCAGCACTTGAACCTACATGGATTGGATTGCCAAGTGCTAGAAGTCTGAGCGTGCGAGGGATTTCAGCCCGAGGAATGGACCCCCTCCGAGAGGGTGAATTCTCCGTCGGCAACATCAAGGGTGACTGCCTGACCATCGGCGACAGCTCCCTCGAGAATCGCTCTTGCAAGTCGATCCCCGACCTCGCGCTGGATGAGCCGCTTGAGTGGTCGCGCACCGAACGCGGCGTCATAGCCATCGTGGGCGAGCTTGGCCTCTGCTGCTTGGGTGACCTCCAGATGGATGCGACGATCGGCCAACCGATGGCGCAGAAGCTCCAACTGGATATCGACGATGTGAGCCAGGTCCTCTGGTGCCAGGCTGCGGAAGCGGACGATCTCGTCAAGGCGGTTGACGAATTCGGGCCGGAAGAAGTCGCTCGGCTCACCCGGCAGGTTGGAGGTCATGATCAGGACCGCGTTCGTGAACGAGACCGTACGACCCTGACCGTCGGTCAGGCGCCCGTCGTCGAGAATCTGCAACAGGATGTTGAACACATCCGGGTGTGCCTTCTCGACCTCATCCAGGAGAATCACCGCATACGGGCGACGACGTATCGCCTCCGTTAGTTGACCGCCCTCGTCGTATCCGACGTATCCGGGTGGCGCTCCGATGAGTCGGCTCACCGAGTGCTTCTCCATGTACTCGGTCATATCGATTCGGACCATCGACCGCTCGTCATCGAATAGGAAGTCGGCCAGGCTTCTCGCCAGTTCGGTCTTACCCACACCCGTTGGCCCGAGGAAGAGGAAACTGCCGATCGGGCGGTTCGGGTCCGACAGCCCGGCCCGACTCCGACGGATCGCATTCGCGACTGCGCTGACAGCCTGGTCCTGACCCACCACTCGCTGGTGGAGCACGTCCTCGAGGCGTAGCAGCTTGGTCATCTCGCCCTCCATCAGGCGGGAGACCGGCACGCCGGTCCACTTGGACACCACAGCGGCGATGTCCTCTTCGTCAACCTCCTGCTTGAGGATGCGTTGAGTGGACTGAAGCGTCGCCAGTTCCGCGTTCGCTGCCTCGATGTCTCGTTCGAGGACAGGCACATGGCCGTAGGTGATCTCCGATGCTCGCGTGTAGTCGCCATCGCGCTCAGCCCGTTCGGCGTCGGAGCGAAGGATCTCAAGACGACTCTGAAGCTCCTGGATGGTTTCGATCGCATCCTTCTCGGCCTGCCAGTGAGCCCTCATCGAGGCGGCCTCCTCGCCGAGATTGGCCAGTTCCTCCTCGAGTGCTGCGAGACGCTCGGCCGACGCCGGGTCGTCGTTCTTTTCAAGCGCAACCTTCTCGATCTCAAGTCCCCGGATCCGACGCTCGACGACGTCAATCTCAGTGGGTACCGAGTCGACTTCGATGGCCAGGCTCGCAGCGGCCTCGTCAACCAGGTCAATGGCCTTGTCGGGCAGGAATCTGCCGGTCAGATAGCGATCCGAGAGGACCGCAGCTGCCACAAGGGCAGGGTCCTGGATGGTGACACCGTGATGTACCTCGTACCGTTCCTTGAGCCCTCGCAGTATGGCGATGGTCGACTCGACCGATGGTTCGCCGACGAAGACCTGCTGGAAACGACGCTCGAGAGCCGGGTCCTTCTCGATGTACTTGCGGAATTCATCAAGGGTGGTCGCTCCAACCATTCGCAACTCGCCCCGGGCGAGCATCGGCTTGAGCATGTTGCCGGCGTCCATCGCGCCTTCGCCGCTCGCTCCGGCACCCACCACGGTGTGCATCTCGTCGATGAAGGTGATGATCTCCCCTCCCGACTCCTTGATCTCCGATAGCACCGCCTGAAGGCGTTCCTCGAACTCGCCCCGATACTTCGCGCCGGCGACCATCGACGACATGTCGAGCGAGATGACCCGCTTACCCCGCAGCGACTCCGGAACATCGCCTGCAACCACGCGCTGAGCAAGGCCTTCGACCACGGCGGTCTTTCCGACGCCGGGTTCACCTATAAGCACGGGGTTGTTCTTGGTGCGACGTGAAAGCACCTGGATGACCCGTCGGATCTCCTCATCTCGACCGATGACAGGGTCGAGCTTTCCAGAACGTGCGGCCTCGGTAAGGTCCTGCCCGTACTTCTCCAGCGCTTCGAAGGTCGCTTCGGGGTTCTGGCTGGTCACCCGACGCGACCCGCGAACCTCTGATAACGCTCCGAGGACGGCTTCGCGGGTGACACCGTTGAAGAGTCGGCTGCCCAGAGGCTTGGTCTCGTCCTGAGCGACGATAGCCAGCAGAACGTGCTCTGTGGAGAGGTAGTCGTCATTGAGGGCTACGCGCTCCTTGTCGGCCACCTCGAAGAGGCCGAGGAACTTCCTCCCGGGACGTGTCTCTGTTCCGTAGGAGGTGGGGAAGGAGCCGATCAGCGTCTCGACAGCGTCCTTGACCATTAGCGGATTTGCACCCACCTTGTGCAAGACGGGGATGACCAGGCTCTCCTCCTGGCCGAGAAGTGCCGCGACGAGATGCTCTGGCATGACCTCGGGGTTGCTGCGGGCCTTCGCGAGTTCGATCGCGGCGCCCACCGCTTCGCCAGTCTTGGTGGTCCAGGTGTTGGGGTCGAGAGCCATTCCGCCTCCGAGTCCTTCCAGTTAAGGTGGGGTGGTCAATCACGAATAGGTCGTGCTCCCAACCATGATACTAAATAAAGTTGATATTGTCATTATCAACTTTGAATACTGATTCTCGACTCAGAAAGCGCCTACTCGGGCAGGGCGAGTGTTCGACAGGGCGGGATTGGCCGAGCGTATGTTCATGGGCCTGCTGTCGTACTCGGAGTGCCTGACCCATCGGACCGACGCCTTGTGCAACGAGTGATCGCTCCCCCAACGACCACGACTACAAGGGCGCCCAGTGCTGCGACAGCCACAACCACACCCGAAGGCCCTGTCTCCTTCGGGTGATCCGCCACCCTGTCAGCAACCCCTCCATCAGACCCGGACAAGCCTGCGACTGTGGGCTGAGCAGGTTCGGGAGACCCCGTCGAGGCCGGCTCGGATGTCGTATCGGTCGAATTTGAGGGCACTCCGTCAGCTTCGCCGCCCTGGGGTCCGATCTCGGTGGTGGATGTGGCTGACCCTCCGGGATCATTTTGACCCGGGCTATCCGTGGTTGCGGCCCCCGCTAGAACGGCGCCAACAATGGCATCGGCCATGGTTCGCGACCCGAGAGGTGTCAGGTGCAGTCCGTCACGGGCCGTCATCCCGGGGGTGGCGGGCGTTACCGCGGCCCAGTCGATCAACGCCATGTTGGGTGTAGTGGCCTGGGCCTCTCTGAGTATCGCGTTCGTGGTCGGATAGTAGGGACGGACCTCAGGGATGGTCAGCCAGTACACCTTCGATGCGAGCGACGCCGCGAACAGCACCCGGTTGACACGCTCCCGAAATGCGTCGGCGTTGCCCGAGTCGTTGGCACCGAGACTAATAACGACGATGTCGCCAGGACCGGGAGCGTGACCGGCGAGTGCCTCTGCCCCAGCGATGGTGGATCGGCTCACTTCCATGTCGAGCACCGATGGCCACCCGAGGAAACCGAGCCGCCGTTCCAACTCGGCCTTGGCACCGAGCATTATGCTGTCGCCGACCGCGATGAATCGACCGGCCTGAGTCGAGGCGCGATTGCCTGCCGCTGAATCAGTGGCGGCCCGATTCTCGTTTCCGGAATCGGAGGGAGTCGCGTCCTGTGCGCCGACCACGGTCGCCGCACCCACGTTGAACAGGGCGATCATGGTGATGGCACTGACAAATCGCGCCGACATCGAGGCCAGCCGTCGCCGATGGAACCGGGTCACCTGTTCTTTCGGCTGCTCTCGTAGAGAACCATCGCTTGGCGAAGAGGGACGAGGTCACGTCGGTACTGGCGATGGACATCGTCCACCCTGCGTTCGGCATCGTCGCGCAGTGATGCCAGCTCGGAGCGAACCAACTCGAGTTGTGCTTCGAGTTCGATGACGCGCTTCACTCCGGCAAGGTTGAGCCCGTCATTGGTCAGGTCCTGAATGCGGCGAAGCATCTCGATGTCTGCATCGCTGTACCGACGACTCCCACCGACGGTGCGGCCAGGCTCGACGAGCCCCTTGCGCTCATAGATTCGGAGGGTCTGGGGGTGCACTCCGGCGAGTTCGGCGGCGACCGAGATCACATAGACGGCTTGGTGGAACTCCGGCATCGCTGCTCACCTCCTTGGGTGTGGATCAAGTCTCCAGATGAGTTCTGGGGGATTCGGTGAGCAACTGCGCATAGGCCTCTAGCGCCTTGCGTTCACCGTCGCTCATGTTCTGTGGGACCGCTATCTCTACTGTAACGAGAAGGTCACCGGTCTTCTTGGTGGTTGCTACACCCCGACCCCTGACACGAAAGGTCTTACCGCTGGGAGTCCCGGGTGGAACTCTGATGGTGACGGCCTCGCCGCTGGTTGTCGGAACCGTGACGTCGGAACCGAGCGCCGCTTCGGGATAGGTGATGGGCACACTTATGGTCAGGTTGTCGCCCTTGCGCCCGAACTTCTTGTCAGCGGCAACCGAGACAAGCACGTAGAGGTCACCATCGGGTCCGCCGTTGGCACCGGCTCCACCCTTGCCCTTGACCCTGATCTTCTGACCGTCTCGCACGCCTTGGGGCACCCGCACCCGAACCTGGCGTGGACGAATCACGCTGCCCGCCCCCGAGCAGGTGCGACACGGCGTGTCGATGATCCGACCCCGTCCACCGCAGTGGTCACACGGGCGACTGAACGCAAAGAAGCCCTGCGGCTCCTGCACTGCTCCAACACCATTACAGACGGTGCACGTTCTGGGCGAGGTGCCGGCCTGGGCCCCACTTCCACCGCAATCGCCACAGCGAACCTCGGAGGTCACGTTGACGGTGGTTGTGATTCCGTGGATGGAATCGTCGAAGGTCAGGTGCAGACCGGCCTCGATGTCCGAGCCGCGTCGTGGCCCAGAGGTACTGCGACCGGGGCCCCCTCCACCACCGCGGCTGAAGAGATTGCCGATCAGATCCGAGATGTCGCCCGAGTCGAAACGGATTCCGCCGGGTCCACCAAATCCGCCGCCACCCGGCGCTCCGAACCCACCCGCCATCGGCCCCATCCGACGAGCCTCGTCGTATTGGACACGCTTCTCCGCATCACCGATGACCTCGTAGGCGGCGGTCACATCTTTGAATCGCTCCTCGGCGACGGAGTCACCGGGGTTCGCATCGGGATGCAACTCGCGTGCGAGCTTGCGGTACGCGCTCGTGATCTCCTTGGCGCTCGCCGTGGAGGCGACACCGAGGACCTTGTAGTAGTCCTTTTCGAACCACTCGCGCTGCATGGTCGCTCAGCCTCGAACCTTGACCATCGCCGGTCGGATGACCCGCGAGTTCCACAGGTAGCCGGCGCGCATCACCTCTGCGACCTCGGGGGCCTCACTGTCTCCCTCCTCATGAAGCACGGCTTCATGAACGTTGGGGTCGAACGGAACGTCGATCTGATCGACTCGTTCGAGCCCGCGCTTCTCAAGGGTGATGAGAAGTTGGGTGTGCAGCGCAGCAGCGTGCTCATGCCCCTGGGTGACGGCGGCCTCACCAGCGTCGAGCACCGGCAGGAGTTCCGCCGCAAGGTCCTCGGCTGCTCTCGCTCGTTGTTCGACACGTTGCGTCTCTACCCGACGCTTGTAGTTCTCGAACTCGGCCTGGACCCGCCGGGCCATATCGAGATACTCGTCACGTTCGGCCTGCAGACGGACGCCGACCTCGACCATCTCCACGAGATCGGTATCTATGTCGCCTTCGACTGTTATGTCGGGGAAGTCATCATCGACGGCATCCGCCGCGTCGGACCCGATGTCTGCGTCGAGAACGGACTCCCCGTCGACGTCGATGATCTCGGCGTCGACGGGTTCGTCGCCATCTGCGCGGTCACCTGGGGTGTCGTCGTCCCGGGTGGGATCGGTCACTGTTGGTCCTCGTCGATGATCTCGGCCTCGACGACATCATCATCAGACCCTCCAGCCGCGTCACCCGCCGGGTTGTTTGCCTCGGCCTCGGCGGACGCCTGCTGGTAGAGCGACTGAGACATCTGCTGGCTCGCTGACATGAGCGCATCGCAGGCTGTGTTGATGGCGGTGATGTCGTTGTCGTTGAGAGCCGTGCGCACATTGACAAGAGCCGCCTCGACATCGGCCTTCTCGTTTGCGGGGATCTTGTCAGCCTGCTCGGAGAGGACCTTCTCGGTCTGGTAGACGAGGGTCTCCGCCCGGTTACGGGCATCGGCCTCCTCCTTGCGAGCCTTGTCCTCCTCGGCGTGTGACTCGGCGTCACGGACCATCTGATCGATCTGATCCTTCGACAGTGAGGACTGGCCGGTGATTGTGATCGACTGCTCCTTGGACGTTGCCCGGTCCTTCGCGTGGACGTTCACGATGCCGTTGGCGTCGATGTCGAAGGTCACCTCGATCTGGGGGACGCCACGCGGAGCCGGAGGCAGATCAACGAGTTGGAACTTGCCGAGTGTCTTGTTGTAGTCGGCCATCTCACGCTCACCCTGGAGCACGTGGATCTCGACAGACGGCTGGGAGTCCTCGGCAGTGGTGAAGACCTCAGTACGACGGGTGGGGATGGTGGTGTTGCGCTCGATGAGCTTGGTCATGACACCGCCCTTGGTCTCGATGCCGAGCGAGAGCGGGGTCACGTCGAGCAACAGGACGTCCTTGACATCGCCACGGAGAACACCGGCCTGGATGGCCGCACCCATGGCAACGACCTCATCAGGGTTGACACCCTTGTGGGGCTCCTTGCCTGTCAGACCCTGAACCAGTTCCTGAACTGCGGGCATGCGGGTTGAGCCACCGACGAGGATCACGTGCTCGATCTCGCTGGTGGTCAGACCAGCGTCCTTGACTGCGTGGTCGAAGGCGACCTTGCAGCGCTGGAGTAGATCCTCGGAGAGTTCCTGGAACTTCGAGCGGCTCAGCGAGTAGTCGAGGTGTAGTGGGCCCGCATCGGTTGCGGTGATGAAGGGCAGATTGATCTGTGCCTGGGCAACCTGTGAGAGTTCGATCTTGGCCTTCTCGGCCGCTTCACGCAGACGCTGGGTGGCCATTTTGTCGACGCTCAGGTCTACCCCGTGGTCGTTCTTGAACGAATCGACCAGCCAGTTGATGATGCGCTGATCCCAGTCATCACCACCGAGACTGGTGTCGCCGTGGGTCGACTTGACCTCGAAGACACCGTCGCCGATCTCGAGGACAGACACGTCGAAGGTGCCGCCGCCGAGGTCGAACACCAGAATCGTCTGGTCATCGGCCTCTTTATCCATGCCATACGCGAGAGCGGCGGCAGTCGGCTCGTTGATGATGCGTAGGACGTTGAGGCCAGCGATCTGGCCAGCCTCTTTGGTGGCGGTGCGCTGGGAGTCGTCGAAGTACGCGGGAACGGTGATGACGGCGTCGGTCACCGAGTCACCGAGGTAGGCCTCGGCGTCACGCTTGAGCTTCATGAGCGTGCGTGCGGAGATCTCCTGCGATGTGTACTTCTTGCCGTCGATCTCCACGTTCCACTTGCTGCCCATGTGACGCTTTACGGAACGAATGGTGCGATCCGCGTTGGTGACCGCCTGACGCTTGGCGACCTCACCGACTAGGACTTCGCCGTCCTTGGCGAAAGCGACGACCGATGGGGTCGTACGCGCGCCTTCGGCGTTGGGGATGACGACGGCGTCGCCAGCCTCGAGAACGCTCACCACCGAGTTGGTGGTTCCGAGGTCGATACCTACAGCCTTTGCCATAACTTGTCTCTCCTGAGGGGTGGGAGTCGATGCTCCCCGGTTGATTCAGGGCCCGGAAGGCCCGTCGAGCGGTCTCGCTCTGGGTGTTTCGGATAACTGTGTTGTTTCGGATAATTGCGATTTGGATGTCGGTCTGGACCTGTGGCCTTGGACCGGCGGCCATTGGGCTGACGCCATTGCGACCGCGATTCGGGTTCTGCTGTGTAGTCGATCTTGCGGTCGGCCAAACCCAACAATCCCTGTGTCAAGTCTAGGCCCGATATGTTCGATTGCCAACACCCTGAGTCGCGAATGGACCCAAAACCTGAGCGTGCTGTTATCAACTTCGCTCAGTCGATGCTCGGTCGAATCGACTTCACCCGTTCTTTGGCTCTGCGAGCGACATTGTTGAGACCTCTGACGGCCTCGTATCCACGGTCTCCCGTTGCACCCAAGAGCATCGTCGACAGCCGCAGGCGCCAGTAGCCGGGCGAGCGTCTGAGTGACGGAACATCCGCTACGGCATCAGCCAGATACGACTTGGCCGACGCCGGATCGTTTCTATCGTTGAGCGACTGCCAGGCCAAGATCATCTTGTAGCGAGCCTGTGCCTGTGGGCGAAGCGCTGACTGCTCGGCGTCCGCATCAGCGAATACGACATCCATCAGGTGGCAGTAGGCCAGTTCGAGGGACTCGATGTCGGTTGACGAGTTCGACTCGTGACGGCGGTGATGTGTGATCACCTCGGACACCAGAGCGACTGGCCACTCACGAGCGAGCCTGATCCAGAGCTCCCAATCCTCGACATCTATGGGAAAACGGTCTCGGTTCTCGGAGAACCCACCCGATGCCTCGATGGCTCTTCGGGACACCATCACGCCCGAGGCCGAGACGGGGTTGTCGAGAACGAATTCCTTCCAGACTCGCCCCTGCGAGGTCGACCGGTGCACTCTCCCGCTCGGCTCACCTCCGGCGTCGATCACGTCGTACCAGCCGTATGCCAGGCCAACTGACGGATCGTCGACAAAGCACCGCGTCAGATGGCCAGCGGTGCTCGGTGTCCACAGGTCGTCGGAGTCACAGAACGCGATCAGGTCACCCGAACTCTCTCGCACCCCGAAGTTACGCGCTGCCGAGACCCCGCCGTTGGGCTGACGCAGAACCCTGACCCGCCTACCTCCGGTGTCCGGGTAGGGCTGATCCGCCAGCCATCCGGCCAGATCGTCGCTGCCACCGTCGTCGACCAGGATGATCTCGTAGTCGTCGACGAGATCATCGGTGAAGTCCTGATCGAAGACCGAGCGCAGTGTGAGAGGTAGGTACTCGAGCGAGTTGAAACAGGGGATGATCACCGACACTCGCATTTGGGTGATTGTAATTGCCGAGGTGGAGACGGCCTTTCGATCGAGTGCCCCGGCCTAACATGCCTGACCACAAACCCCATGCCAGAACTCGGCTGACCATTGGCGCAACAACGTCGCCACAAGGACGGCCACCTGCCAACTACTTCGGAGGAACCGTGTACGACCTCGTACTTCTGCGCCACGGCGAGAGCGAATGGAACAAGCTGAACCTGTTCACCGGCTGGTACGACTGTGACCTGACCGACGCCGGCCGAAATGAGGCCGCAGCGGCCGCTGACATGCTCGACGGAGCGGGCATTCTGCCCGACGTCCTCCACACATCCCTGCAGAAACGTGCGATCCGCACTGCGAACATCGCCCTGTCGGGAATCGAACGACTGTGGATCCCGGTTCGCAGGAGTTGGCGTCTCAACGAACGCCACTACGGCGATCTGACCGGCGCCAACAAGGCTGAGATGACCGCCAAGTATGGCGAGGAGAAGGTTCACATCTGGCGTCGCAGCTATGACGTTCCGCCACCGGCGATCACCGCGGGGAACGAGTTCAATCCCAATGTCGATGTCCGGTACGCGGACCTCGCACCGGAACTCGTTCCGAGTTCGGAGTGCCTCAAGGACGTCGTCGAGCGGATGCTCCCCTACTGGTTCGATTCGATCGTCCCGGACCTCGGTGCAGGTAGGAAGGTGCTTGTCGTGGCTCACGGAAACTCACTTCGTGCGCTCGTGAAGCATCTCGATGGCATCTCCGATGAGGACATTCCGAGCCTGAACATCCCCACCGGGGTGCCGCTCCACTACGAGCTCGACTCCTCGTTCCGGCCTGCCCAGGACAAGTCGATCGACGATCGATACCTTATGGACGCCGAAGCGGTGCGCGCCAAGGCCGAGGCCGTCGCCAAGCAGGCTACCGGCGTCTGATTCAGTCCAACCCGAGTCGGGTCTCCACCTCGGCCCAGAGTCGCCGATAGGCCTGCGCTGCTAGGTTCCTTGGCGACGCCTCGACTGCGGGACGCTGTTCCATACCCATGCGCTCAACCGAGGACGACACCGGCACAGCGACGCTGACGAATCGCTCGTCTCCCCTGACCTGCTCGATGATCTGGCGGTGAAGGACCTTGCGCTCATCGAGCATGGACAGGAACGCGAGCAGCGGTAGCCCCGGTTGTTTGTCGGTCATGAAGCGGTCGAGTTGGTCGAGACTGCGAATCGACAAGGGTGCTGGAATCACGGGCGAGATGACCAGATCCGAAGCGGCGAGAATCGACTCGGTGACGATGCCAAGCCCCGGAGCGCAATCGAGTATCGCGATGTCATAGGAGTCGACGAACGGTTTGAGGAGCCGGCGGATCGCCTTCTGCGGTGAGCGGCGACCCGCCAGCAGCGACTCTGCGATGCGAAAGGACGGATCCGCGGGCAGCAGGTCGAGATGCTCGTTGATCTGTCGAACCTGCGAACGCAGGTCGCGTTTTCCGGCGAGCAGTCGGTTGGGGCTGCCAGACACCTTCGGCTTCGAGGGGTAGCAGTGTGTCGCGGCACCTTGGGGATCGAGGTCCCAGAGCAGCGTCGAGCGGCCCGACTCCGCAGCGAGGCACGCCAAGTTCACAGCCGTCGCCGTCTTCCCCACTCCGCCCTTGGCGCTGGCCACCGCAACCACCTTCATCGCAACACCTCGGTGACTCTGCTCCCAGCGGCGCTGCCCTCTGCTCTACCGCCCCCTCGGAGCCTCGATCGAATAGTCATCCTGGGATGAATCTAGGCGCACTCACCGCGCGGTAGTTCCCGATTGTCCGACCAGAACTCTGACCGTCGACCGCTCGATCAGCCAGAGACCACCACGAGAGATGTCACAGCAGTTCTCAGTAATCGCCCTCTCAATGACACTGGGGCTATCTTCGTTGGTGCTATGAGCGCCACCGACACTCACCAGAACGACACTGAGAACGAGGCAGGAGCCAAGCGGCTCAAGCCCAATCAGATCGCGATCATCATCGGCGTGGCAATCGCCATCGTCGTCGCGCTCTCAGGTGTCGCCGCAACGGTCTTCCAGTTCCATGACGACTCGAAGATCCAACGTGAGGTGTTCGGAAACATCCCGGGCGCGGTGAAGCTTGCGTTCTACACCCTCATTCCCGTCCTGTTCATCTACGGCGGCGTGGTGTTCTCATGGCGGGTCCGCAACTGGGAGCGTGGCGGCCCGGACAAGCGAGACATCACCAAGGCCAACGCCAAACGCCGTATGACCCGACTGCGGGCCGGTCTCTACATGCAGACCCTGCTTCGTGACCCGGCTGCTGGCGTCATGCACTCGATGATCTACTTCGGATTCATCGTTCTGCTCGCCGTCACCTCGGTGCTCGAGATCAACCACCAGTTGCCGCCGGCGCTCAAGTTCCTACACGGCGGCGTCTACCAGATGTACTCGTTCGTCGGAGACCTCGCCGGCCTGGTATTCACCGCCGGTGTCGTGTGGGCGATTGTCCGCCGGTACATCCAGAAGCCCTACCGCATCCGCATCAAGTCCAAGCCCGAGCATGCCATCATCCTCGGAACGCTTCTCGCCATCGGCGTGACCGGTCACCTGACAGAGATGTTCCGCATCGCTCTCGCAGGTCGGCCGGAGTTCGAGCGTTGGTCGTTCATCGGATATCCGCTATCGGCTCTCGTCGAGAACAACGCTCACCTCTCCGGCTGGCATCAGATCATGTGGATCCTCCACATCGCGTCGTTCATCGCGTTCCTAGTGATCCTGCCAACCACGATGCTGCGCCACATCTTCACCTCGCCGCTCAACATGTACCTGCGTGAGAGCGAGCGCCCCAAGGGTGCGATGAAGCCGATGCCGAACCTGATGGAGACCGAACTCGAGTCCTTCGGTGCGTCGGTCATCCCCGACTTCACCTGGAAGCAGCTTCTCGACACCGACGCCTGCACCATGTGTGGTCGATGCACCTCGGTGTGCCCGGCACATGCGACAGGCAAGCCCCTCGATCCACGCGAGATCGTCCTCAAGACCGGTGAGGTCATGGCGGCGAGCGGAAGTCCAGTCGTCACTCCCCCCATCGGGCTCGACGGCGAGATCACCATCAACGCGGATTCGATGTTCGAGCGCATCACCCCTGAGGAGGTGTGGTCCTGCACGAGTTGCAAGGCCTGCGATGAGATCTGCCCGGTCAACATCGAGATCCTCGACAAGATCCTCGACATGCGTCGCTATCTGACGCTGATGGAATCGGATTTCCCAACCGAGTTGGGAACGGCGTTCCGTGGCATGGAGAACTCGAGCAACCCATGGGGTATGAGCAACTCCGAGCGCGGCAACTGGGCCAAGGACCTCGACGGTATCGAGATCCTCGACGGCGGCGATCCGCTCGAATCCGAGTACCTCTACTGGGTTGGTTGCGCCGGTTCCTTCGACGACAAGAACCAGAAGGTCACCCAGGCGATCGCCAAGCTGCTCATGCGCGCCGGGGTCAGCTTCTCCATCCTCGGACCTGCCGAGAACTGCACCGGCGACCCCGCACGTCGATCCGGCAATGAGTACATCTTCCAGATGCTCGCCATGCAGAACATCGAGACCCTCGATGGGATGGGCGTCAAGAAGATCATCACGCAGTGCCCCCACTGCTTCAACACGCTCGGCAACGAGTACCCACAGCTCGGCGGTCACTATGAGGTCGTGCATCACAGCCAGTTCCTCGAGGACCTCATCGAGAGCGGCCAACTCGACATGACAGGAGCCAAGCTCGACGAGCGCATCGTCTATCACGATGCCTGCTACCTCGGTCGTCACAACGACATCTACATGGCACCACGACGGACCCTGGCGTCGATCGAGGGCGTTGAGTTGGTCGAGGCGCCCCGCAGCGGCACTAAATCCATGTGCTGTGGCGCCGGCGGGGCCCGAATGTGGATGGAGGAGCACATCGGCAAGAACATCAACGTCGAGCGCTCCCAGGAGCTGCTCAACACCGGTGCCGATCGCATCGCCACCGCGTGTCCGTTCTGTTACATCATGGTGGACGACGGCGTAAAGGCACAGGGAGTCGAAGAGGACTCGGTTCAGGTCGGCGACATCGCCCTGCACCTGCTCGAGGCTCTTGAGAACGCCGAGCCACTCGCCCAGGCGACAACCATCCCCGGCGCCGGGAACTCGGCGAAGATCAACGACTGAGACGCTGACGCCGAGGAGACGAGGTCGCAACTGAGCTGCCTCTGCTGCGCCGTGGCCGCCGAACGTCCGGCCACCTGCTGGGCGGGAGGCTCAGCGGTTCGACCGTTGTTGGTCTACCGGTAGTTCTCGGAGTACTTCGACGCGACCGCTCCTGACTGCCCCTGATACTTGGAGCCCAGATCCGGATGCCCGTAAGGGCGTTCCGCAGGCTGGTCCAGATGCTGGAAGACCATCTGGGCGATCTTCATTCCGGGACGCAACAGGATCGGCAGGTTCGCGACATTGGAGAGTTCCAACACGATCACGCCCTCGAAACCGGGATCCACGAAACCTGCTGTGGCGTGGACCTGTAGGCCCATGCGACCGAGGCTGCTCTTGCCGTTGACGATCCCGACCAGGTTGTCGGGCAGCCTCAACCGCTCAGAGGTGTGACCGAGCGCGAACTCGCCGGGGTGTAACACGAACGGCTCGTCGATGGGGACGTCAACGGTGTCCATGATCGAGTTGTCATGGACACGTGGATCGATGTGTGTGAGACGGCTGTTTCGCATGACCCGGAACTGGGTGCCAAGGCATACATCGATCGAGGCGGGCTGTACCCGCTGAGGGTCATAGGGATCTATGCCCAGACCGTCTGATTCGACGAGTTTGCGTATCGACGCGTCGGAGAGGATCACGCGCAGAACCGTAGTCCGAGCTCTGCGCCGGACACACCTTCGAGCGCTCCGGGATGCGGCTCAGGTGCTGGCGATGAAGTCCACGATCACCGCGGCGAGTTCGGGACCTCGATCCTCCTGCAGGAAATGTCCTCCGCCTTCGATGGTGGTGTGCGGTTGGCCCTGCGCTCCGGGGACCTTCGCCCGGAACGGGGCGTCACCACCCTTCGTGATCGGATCGGAATCGGAATAGGCCAACAACATCGGAGTGGAGAGGGTCTCGAGAACGGCCCAGGCCGCTTCGTTGTCCGGGGTGGCTGGATCATCAGGTGAGCTTGGGACCAGTGCGGGGAAGATCCGCGCCCCCGCCTTGTAGGTGTCGTCGGGGAACGGGGCGTCGTACGCGGCAATCACCTCTGGCGAGAGTTTGTCGGCGGTTCCGCCGCTGACGATCGCCCCGACCGGGAAGTCCTTGGTCTCGGATGCAAATTTCTGCCATGCAAGGAAGGCCTCGGAGGCCTTGCCGTGTCCGGTCGGCAATCCGGTGTTCCCCAACACGACCCGTGAGTATCGGTCCGGCTCGGCCGCCAGCAGACGCAGACCGACCAGACCTCCCCAGTCCTGACCGAAGAAGGTGATGTTGCGCAGATCAAGGACATCGAAGAGCGCTTGGCGCATCCACTCGACATGACGAGCATAGGTGTAGTCACTCTGTCGGGTCGGCTTGTCGCTGCGACCGAACCCGACCAAGTCGGGTGCGATGACTCGATGGCCGGCTGCAGCGATGATCGGAACCATCTTGCGGTACAGGTAACACCATGATGGTTCGCCGTGCATCAACAGGACCGGCGCGGCATCGCTCGGACCTTCGTCGAGGTAGTGGATCCGAAGTGAGCCACCCTCACCGTCGTCCACTTCGACGTAATGAGGCGCGAATTCGAAGTCCGGAAGGTTCTCGAATCGGTCATCGGGTGTTCGTAGTGTCTCCATGTTCTCCCTTTCGGTCGTGTGTCGCGTCCTATTGGCGGGCCATTGCAGCGCGAGCTTCGGCTTCGTTGGTTGCGGTCTCGATGCGGTTCTGCTCGCCCTGATCTTGAGGCGGGACCAACTCGATGTCGATCTGGTGGAGGGTCCCGGTGAACGGGTAGGTCGATTCATAGCGGAGCGAAACCGGCGACCCATGGTCGTATCCCACGCTCGCCCCGACCGATGACATGATCGACAGGTACATGGGGATGTCAACCGAACCGCATTCGACACCATCTATCAACAGGGCTGCGGTGGCCTCTCGGCCCGTTCCGCGTCGAACGCGAACCGTCAGCTCAACCCGCCTGCCCTCTCGTGTACTCGATGCAACGGTTGGCTGATCTGCTTCATCGGCGTTGGCAGTATTCCCGGCGTTGCTGTTCCGAGCGTTGCTGTTCCCAGCGTTGCTTCCGGTATCGATCACGGAGCTGGACTCGACGATCGTGTGGTCACCGAACGCGTTGTAGTCCAGGATCAGCCGGCCGTCCTGCACGAAGACCGACAGCCCCGAATTGGCGGTTCCGCTTGCATAGAGGACGCCCTCGTCCTGGGCGGTCATCGTGACGTGAGCTGTCAGGTCGAAGTTCCGACCACCGATCGGAGCGGAGGCCTGTGCCGGCATGGGCGACATCGGCGGACGGTACCGGTACCGCTTGGCGCTGGGGTGTGGCGAGTTGTCCCTGAACCGGACCCCGAAAAGCTCAAAGAGCCGGTCATCGAGTGGGAGCACTCCGTGACGCTGCGCCTCGGACCACCAAAGCGTGATCATGGCATCGAGGCGATCTCGGTGAACATCAGCGAGATCGACACACTCCGAGCGGTCATCGGCCAGGTTGAACAGTTCCCACCGCTCGGCGTCATAGTCGTCGCCCTGGCTGTGTCGACATACCGCCTTCCAGTCACCCTCGACAATGGCTCTGCTGCCGATCATCTCGAAGTACTGGAGCGTGTTGGGTTGCTCTGCCCCGTCATCGGCCATCGCGGACGCAAAGGACTGACCGGTGACCGGGAGCTGCGCGTGGCCGTTGAACACCTCTGGAGCATCAATGCCCACAAGCTCATAGATCGTCGGTGC
>CAUJEC010000020.1 GCA_963169245.1 Actinomycetota bacterium | reverse complement strand
CCCACCCCACGACGTTCGACCTTCGGGCCCTTTGACCGCAGGCTCGGCGGTAGCCACGTCTCCCAGACATGGGGTGGTTCGACCACGTGATCGTCAACGCTGACGATCATTGGAAACTCCTCCTCGGAGTATCCCCCCTGTTCTGCGGCGTTGGTCATCGTTCCACCTCCGAGTAGGCCCGATCTTCAGGTCGGACCTAGGCGTTCAGACGATACCAGCGATACGAATCAAAATCTGACGGGTCGTCAGATTCTGGATCAGAGAAAGCCCACCTCCACCAGAAGCCGTCGCAGCAGTGGAATCGGCATTCCCAGAACTCCGCTCAGGTCCTCCGCCTCAATTCCCTTGAGGAGCCGCTCATCGGGTTCCATCACTCGATCATCCTCAAGTCTGTAGGAGCCACATACATCAAAGGGACGAAACCGCTCCACATAGGACTCCGCCTCGGCCCGGTCAAAGGCGCACATCGTCACCTTGACGACATCGACACCCTCGACGCTTGCTCCACTGGCGGTGTCGATGATGACGAGTCCATTGACGAGACGATGAGTCTCTCCCGACATCAACATCAGTTGCTCCACTGCGCTCGTGTGGTCCGGACATTGGTGGAGAACCGTTGTTTGCTCTCCATGTCCGAGCAGGCCGAGTTGATCACCGCCGATGACAAGAGAACCATCATGTCGTGGGGCAACGTCGGCTGCCTTGAGCCTCGCGAGTGCCAAGGCGAGTTCGTGCGGCGCTGCCGGGTCGAAGAGATGATCAAGAGCGCGCTCATCTACCGATGGTGCATCGATTTCGACGTCGATACCGACATCTTTCAAGACGGTCGCCCTGTAGCGAGATCCGGAAGCGAGAACCATCGGGCGCTCTGTCTGATTGGGTCGACTCATCAGAGCAGTCTTGCCCACCACCACAGTCTCCACCATCACGGTCTCCACCATCGTCGCCCCGCCGAAGAGACCCCCCCTATATTCTGAGCCGATGTCTCAACTGGAACTGCCCGTCCCCGTCGAGTGCGCTGTCGTTACGATGGAGATGCAACGCGGTGTGGTTGGGGATTTGGCGACGATGCCCGCTCTGGCGAAGGCGGCGCAGTCCTCCGGAGTTGTGACACAGGCCGCCCGTCTCGTAGAAGGTGCGCGTGCTGTGGGCGCGCCGGTCGTTCATGCGACGGTGTCATGGCGATCGGATCGACAAGGGACGTCGCTGAACAATCCGCTGTCGCGTTCACTCGCCAGAAATCCCGGTCAGATACTGCACGGATCCGAAGCGGTCGAATTGTTAGCGGACTTCGGAGACACCTCAGCGGATCTGATCTCTCACCGTCACCATGGTCTTACCCCGTTCACGGGGACCAATCTGGATGCCACCCTGCGGGCGCTCGGTGTGAGCACCGTGATCGCCGTTGGCGTATCCGTGAACGTCGGTGTCATGGCGTTGGTCCTCAACGCTGCGGACCTTGGATACCGAGTTGTGGTGGCGACCGACGCTGTGATTGGAGTCCCACTCGATTACACACAGGCGGTCTTCAAGAACACCTTTCGTATGGTCGCGACGCTTGCCACCGTCGATGAGGTCCTCGAGGCCTGGAGCTCACGTTCCTGAAGGTCGAAACGACTCGAACGCGCTAATGCTCCGAGCCTGGGACACACCTGGACAGCCTCAGGGCTCACGCACTCAGAGACCCAGCGCGCCAGCCAGATCTGCAGCGCGATCGAAGACCTCGGCACTTGTCCCACCGGGGACCATCAGGGGGAACCAATCCACACCGATCTGGCGTAGACGATCGATCTCCTCGACCATCGGAGCCAGGCCTCCGACCGGATCAGCCAGATAACCAGTCAGGCTGAAAGGCACGAAACAGATGGTCAGGGGCGCGCTCCGTCCGCTTGATTCACAGAGTTCCCTTGCCTCGGCGAGCCGCGCGGCGAGGCCCGACTCGTTCACGATTTCGGTTGTTCTCAGTCCTCGACCGGAGCCCGCCGGGGTCGGCATTGGTGACCAGCCCTGAGCGAGGGTAACCGCACGACGCATTGCCGCACGAGAATTGCCGCCGACCCAAAGCGGAGGTCCGCTCGTCGCCGGCAGCGAGACCACAGAGCGCGCAGACCATCGTTGGGACTCCCCCGCGAACTCGGCCCCCGACCAGACCTGGGGCATCACCCGTAGCGCCTCTTCGAGTTGCGCTCCCCGGGAATCGAAGTCCGATCCGAGCGCAGTGAACTCCGGGCGAACATATCCCGCCGCCACTCCGGCGATGAGCCGTCCCTGAGAGATCACGTCAATGCTCGAGAGAGCCTTTGCGGCCAAGAGTGGGTTTCTGTACGGGAGGACATAGACGTTGGTGTGAAGGCGGATCCGTGTCGTGGCACCCGCGGCCACCCCGAGCGCCGCCACCGGCTCGAGGGCGTGGTGACCTCCACCTGCGAGCCAACGTGTATCGGGTGCCGGATGGTCGGTCACGTAAGCACCATGGAATCCCAGGTCCTCATAGTGTCGAGCCAGGGCCGAGATGGCGGGGGCTGTGACGAACTCGTCGACGGCCTCTACGCGATCCACCGGCAGACCGAGCGATATCCATGGACCCAGATCCAGGTCCCGGGTCACGAACTGGCCGGCAGTGGCAGCAACGTCCGCATCGACCCGATGCGTTCCTGACACTGTCAGCGAATCGACGGGGTGGCCTACGGAATCGAAGAGCGCAGCAGCATCTGCGCCCATGAACGCTGGGACCACCCCATCACGGTCAGTCCCAAGCACAAAGACAGGACTTGGAGCGACACTGTCACAGTGGGTGTCCAGTTCATCCACCTCGGGCAGAAAGCCACAGACCGAGATCACACGGTCGGCTCTAGTACCTCTCCACGCCATAGCCAGCGCGAGAGCTCCACCCTGCGA
>CAUJEC010000019.1 GCA_963169245.1 Actinomycetota bacterium | reverse complement strand
ACCGCTCCCCTGCTGGTCGTGACCAGATGATCGACGGAGTGGGCCGGATCAGGGCACTGCTGGCCGAACTTGGACTGGTCGACCGGACGGCGAGGTTGATGTGGCGGGCCATGGGGATCTGAGGCAACGACGTGGTTGTGGTCACGACGCGCCAGCGACTCGACGAAAGCGGGTGCGGTCGCGGCTCCTGTTAGTTGGTTGCTTTTAGCGCGGACAGGTCGCGATTATCGCAACCAACTAGCCGAGACCCATGACGGAGACGGTCAAATCGGCGCTAGGACCCGTCCGCCGACGCCTCGGGCCACGACACCTCGGGCCGACAACCCGGGTCTTGACATGCGGAGTACACTGGTACTTCACAATTTCATATTGCAACGGGGCTGACTGGTTTCGACGTTGGGACCTGGAAGTCGAGTTTGCGACCCGAGTTGCTTCAGACTCGTTAAACGGGGGCAACAAATGAACCGCCAAAAATGAGCAGTTCGCTCTCGCAGCCTGATCTAACAATCAGTTTGTGAGAGGAAAATAGTGACCAGTGATGGCGCACGGGGCCGGATCACCGCAGCCTGGCAACAGAAGCGGGGATGGACCGTAGGGAAAGACCACTGACGGCGTGAAAGACCGCTGACTTCGGGGAAAGACCCGGCAGTAGGCCCTAGGGCCAATCGACCCGCCGATCCGACAGCTGTGAGACGGAGAGCCGGGAATGGTCGTAGCAGGTTCGGTAACCACCTGGCGGACGGGAGTTCGATTCTCCCCAGCTCCAAGAGTGCTCAAGGGCTGCCTTGAGCATTGTTGGAGCTGATTTAGTCGCCTTCCCCATATCGCTCGACTATCTCCAGAGCCCACTTCAATGCGTCCGAGGCACGGATTCCGCTCGGCTGTCGACTGACATCCGCGACAATACGACAACCCTTGCTCCAGCAAGTTGTTACTGAGCCTCGGGAAGAGGCAGCAGACTGACCCTTGGGGGGAGGAAAGCCCACCGCATCTGGTGAACACTTATATCTACTATCTGTTCGAACTGATACCATACCCGGCATGAGCAATCTGGAGATCACACCCGAATCTCCCGAGACGTGGGCGAATGTCATCCGCCAGCACCTAGCAGCTGGCGAACACGCGAAGGTCTCCTTTGAGCGCCCTTCAATGACGCCTGCACAGATGGGAGAGTCCATCGGCGTATCCCGCGCGACAATCATGCGCCGAATCACCGCTGGAGAGATCCGCACCGACCGCAAAGGCAACCGACACCGCATCCCGTTGAGTGAGGTTGAACGGTTTCGTCACGCCTACGTCCGCGAGATGGCCGCCGACCTTGCCGTCGACTTCTAGGGTCAGAGTCTTCGTCGACGCAGATGTCCTCGCGTCGCCGGTCCCCCGCACGATCCTCTATCTCGCCAGACCGCTGTCCGACTATGAACTGGTTCACAGTCTGTTCGTTGAGACCGACGCCGAGCGTCACCAGAAGGCCGCACACATTCCGGTCTCAACTCTGCGACAACGGTGGGACTGGCAGGTCGTTCCAGACGCTGAGAGCGAGTACATATCCGGACTCACCGACACCGACGACAAGGACAAGCCGGTACTGGGCGCCGCGATCGCAGCTAGAGCCACCTTCGTCGTGACTGCCAATGTCCGGCACTTCGGGGCAGGCGACCTGTCTGCCTACGGCCTCAGCGCCGTGCACCTTCCGGCGCTGTTCGTCGCGTACCGCGACCTCTTTGGACCACCAACTCCCGACGCGACTCACCGACCTCCGGCAATACCCTTTCGCGGCGTGCGATGCATCCGGTGTGCCCGTCACCTCGAAGACGAACAGGCCAGCACGACAAGCTTGTGCGACACCTGCCGGGCCGACGTCCGTCCGTAGGCGGTCACGTTGCGGTGTCGAATCCAACCCCGCACCATGCCAACGCTGGAGGCAACGTCCAGCGGCGAGGACATGACCCGCGGGTTGGTGCTCAGCCGGATGAATCCGGTGGCCACGGCCGTTGGGATACCGATCTTCTCGGACGACGACATGGCGGCGTTCAGCCAGGCCGGAGCCGTGGTGCATCTTGAAGAACTCGCGTCCACTGTCTAGATCAGAGCGTTCAGATCGACGATCTTCACTTCGCGACTTCGAACTTGCAGATGGCTATCTCATCATCCATTGCAGCGGCCAACTCCAGGGCCTTGTTCAGGTCGATCCCGGGTCGAACCCCTAGGTCGAAGACTGGCGTGGAATAGGGGTCGTCGCCATCGGGCGCTCTCAATCCTCGACGGAGCAGCTCATTGATGATCTGCTTGAAACCGACGCCGCACTCCCGCATCAATTGGCGGATCTCCCCGACAACATCCTCATCGAGCGTCACGGTGGTACGCATAGACACATCATCGCATTATCGGCCTGGTTCTCCGCTGGGAACAGGCTGCGGACGTCGTCGGCATACTGGCCGCCGTCGCCGGGCAGATGCACCTCGTCGCCATCGACTCGCATAGGGGCTGAGATGCCACCCGAGGCGCCGAAGCACTCGGCCCAGACGTAGAACGAGCCGCCGGACTCACCGAGCAGACGGACATCACAGTCGTCCCCTCCGCGTGCTGCGCCGATCACCTGCGCGAGGTCCGTCTCGGTCGCCTTAACCCTGTCGTCAGCGCGGTCCGGAAGCACGTAGGACGCGCCGCCGCAGGAGACGACCAGCACCACGGTAATCAGTGGAAGCACACGACTCATGGCCACCACTATGTCCCACGGACTCGGTCGAGCGTATGAACAGGTAGACGCCGGGCCCGTCCAGGTCCGGTCCCGAGCGGAGCCGGAGCGTCATGCGTGCTCATCCCGCCTCGGCCCGCTGGCGAACGTCATGCACCACGGCGATGAGGCGGTCGACGTCCGCCTCATCGAAGAGCCCGTCAGGCCCTTCGGGCGCGACATCGGTGTAGGGCGACTCGTAGAAGCGGCGAGCTTCGATCGTGCCGGTGTCGGCAAGGTGGTCGATAACCATGTTGACGTACTCGATCTGGTTCGCGCTGTAGCGGCCTTCGTCGAGGAACTCGGCGAACGCGTCCTTGGCGGCCGAACGGTCCATGCCGACCAACGAACGCACGAACAGGCCGAGGCTGCCGGCCTCGGTCGACGCCCGTTGAATGTTGTTGGCGGTGCCACCGACCTCTCCGAGGAGGCGTTCCAGTTCGGAGATGTCGGTTTCGGTGATCGGTTGGTTCCGCCGCAGTCGCTGCACTGCCAGGTGATCCTCGTGGTCGCGCATGAACGCCATCGCCTTCTTACGGAACTGAGCGAAGTTGTCGACGGAACCGCCGCCAAGTTCGACTTCGATTCCCTCACCGAGCTGATCAGTGAAGTCCGTGTAGAGCGGTTCACGACTGCCTTTGGTGATCAACGCTACGAGGGGGCGCAGCCGACGGCGCATGTCTTCGACCATGGCGAAGGTGGCGTCGGTCCACCATTCATCGGTCTGCAGATCCTGGATCAACGCCAACTCGGCCGCGATCGCAGGAATCCCGGAGTGCTCTTCGAGGATCTGGGCGATCGTGCGGACCTGGCGTTGTAGCCGGTCGAGCGTCGGTTCGGCTCGCAACATGGCTAGCTGCAGGTTCAACACAATCAGGTCGAACTGCTTCGATGGCAGCGGCTCAGTTTCGGTCTCGGTCGGCAACGTCGCGAGGATCTCGACCAGCCCGGTGACGGCAGTGTCGTCGAGTTCGCCGGGTTCCCACGCGATGGTTTCGCGGAAGCGTTCGATGAGCCGCAGATGTGGGCGCACGACGAAGTTGTCGGCGTTCATCGACGCAATGTCACTGCGCAGCAACTCCGCTAACTCTGCACGCTCGGTCGGGTGGGCCCTGAGCTTGTCGAGCGTTTCGATCAACTCGACCCGCCGTGCGAACAGCCGGGTCGATAGCGGCACTCCGGCGCCGCCGTCGTGGCCCTCGGGGTTCTGGCCGAAGTACTCGAGGTTCTGACAGAAGTCGAAGATCGCGAAGCTATCCTTATCCTGGCCCGGCCCGTACAGGTCGGGACGCAGGCGGGTGCCGCGTCCGACCATCTGCCAGAACTTCGTAGCGGACCGCACGATCTTGAAGAACACCAGGTTCGCGACATCAGGCACGTCGATGCCGGTTTCCAACATGTCGACCGAGATCGCGATCTGCGGCGGCGAGTTGGTGAGCGAGAACTTGTCGATCAGGTCTTGGGCGTACTCGGTACGGTTCGTGATCACACGAGCGAACTCGCCCTTGTAGTTCGGGTAGTTCACGTTGAAACGCTGACCGATGAACTCGGCGTGACGCTGGTTCTTGGCGAAGATGATCGTCTTGGCCAACTTGTCGCCGCCGTCGACCTTGAGCCCGTTGGTCATCACGAAGGCGAGGACCTTGTCGACGGTGTCAGCGTTGAACAGCCACTTGTTCACGGCCTCAGCGCCGATCTCGTCGGGTGGGCCGTCCTCATCGTCCCATTCGAGCTCATCCCATTCCGCTTGCTCCTCGGGCGGCAGGTCCGCGTAGCGGATGCCCTCGCGCTGGAACCGTAGCGGCACCGACATCGCTCGGAACGGCACCAGAAACCCGTCCTCGACAGCAGCCTCGAGGCCGTACTCGTCGGTCGGGACCCCGGTCTCAAGGTCGAAGAGGTCATAGGTGTTGCGGTCGATCTCCGACTTCGGCGTAGCAGTCAGCCCGACAAGCAGCGAGTCGAACCAATCGAAGATCGCCCGGTACTTAGCGAACACCGACCGGTGTGCCTCGTCGATCACCACCAGATCGAAATGACCCGGTCCGAAGCGCGACACCCCACTCGAGTCCTTGGTGGGGATCAGGTTCATCATCGTCTGGTAGGTCGAGACGTAAACCCGGCCATCTGTGTCTTTGTCGGTCAGCAGGTTAACCGGGGAGGAGTCCGGCAGGTGCTCCTTGAACGCGTTCGCTGCCTGGTTCACCAACGCCTGGCGATCAGCGAGGAACAGGATGCGTTTCGCCCAGTTCGCTCGGATCAACACGTCGGCCAGCGCAATCACCGTTCGGGTCTTGCCGGCCCCTGTTGCCATAACCACTAGCGCCTTACGCTGCCCGTCGACCTCGAATGACTCGCAGATCCGCCGGATCGCCCGTTCCTGGTAATAGCGCCCCGCGATCTCCGGATCGACCGGACAGTCAGCCAGAGAGCGGCGGGTTGCACGCCGGGCGATCATCAGCTCCAGTTCGGAGCGGGTTCGGAACCCGGCCACCTGCCGCGGCGGGGCCATCTGGTCGTCCCACAACCACGTCTCGATCCCGTTGGAATAGAAGATCACAGGCCGTCGGCCGTACTGCGCCTCCAAGCAGTCGGCGTACAACTTCGCCTGCTGCTGACCGACCGACGGGCTGGTGCCGGTCTTCTTGGCCTCGACCACCGCCAACGGCAGACCGTCGTCGCCCCACAGCACGTAGTCGACGTAGCCCTTACCCGAGGTGTTGCCCGGCCCGGTGGGCATGCCCGACACCTCGAACTCGCGGTCGCGTTTGTCGGCGAGCGTCCATCCCGACTCGGCCAACAGCAGGTCGATCAGATAGATGCGGGTATCCGATTCGGAGTAGTCGTGCGTGTCGGGTACCGCAGCGGCACGGGCCTTTGCCTCTGCTACCTCGGCACGGAGCTGTTCCAGCTCAGCCTCGAGACGCTCGTTGTCCGCCACGAGCTCGATCGCCCGAGCCCGAGCGAGTTCGGCCTGTTCGGCCTCGGCCTGCAGCTCCCGGATCTTCGCCGCGGTCGCCACCGGGTTCGGCGATGGCGGCGGCAGTCGGCGAGGGTCGAACGTCAACCCGGCCGGCGGCTTCTCGCCGCGGATGTAGGTGCGTCCGAACCAGTAGAGGAACTCGAACAGGTGCGACACCGACGCCACAGCGTCACGGTTCGACGGCGGCGACGCGTCATGCGCCGCCCGGTTCCCCAAACGGATGACCTCCTTGGCCTTGCGGAACACCTGGTCACCCATCAGCGCCTTGAACGCGGGTTCGTGCAACAACGTGCTCAGGTTCGAGTCGTAGGGTCGCGGTAGCGAGCGGTCGTGTTCGAACGCCCACGTCACCGACGACTCCACCGCCACGCGCGCGTAGAAACACGAGATACGAGCATCGCCCAGCGCCGCAAGCGCGGCCCGTATCGCCGACTGATGAACAGCCGGGAACTCCGCCTTCAAGAAGTCGAACGGAGTAGCCATCAGAGCTCAAACCCCAATCGGAGACCATCGTCTATGCGGGCCAGATACGCGGCCGGAACGGCACCGACGCGCTCTACTAATCGTGAGCGGTCAATCGTGACAATCTGGCTGATGTTCACCACAGAGGCCTTCGGCAGGGAACCGGTCCCCTTCGGCATGCGAACGTTCCCAGGCGCCGCCGCGAGCGCCAGATTCGACGTGATCACTACTGCCATCACCGTCGAGATCGCACTCCGGTTGAACGAGTCCGCAGACACCACCACTACCGGGCGCCGAAAACCCGGCTCGGACCCAAGAGGCTCTCCCAGGTCGACCCACCAGATCGACCCGCGAGTTACCTCGTCCCCTCCCCCACGTGGCGACACCGAACGACTACCAGTCCGCTTCCGCCAGCACCCGA
>CAUJEC010000018.1 GCA_963169245.1 Actinomycetota bacterium | reverse complement strand
GGTCGGGTGTTCCTGTGAGCGTTCTGGTTTGGGGTCGACGGCTAAGGTGAGCCGGATATGAGTCCAGGTTTGGTTCGACTGCTTGCACCACCAGAAATCGACCCGGCAACAGCCGAGCGCTTCGCTGGCGAACTGTTCGAGATCGATGCGGACGCTGTTGTCCATCTCGACTGTTCCGAAGTGCGATTCATCGACTCAACGGGCGTGAAGGTACTGGTCGAGGAGTCGCAGAGGCGGCGGTCCAATGGAGGTGGGCTGGTAGTGGAGAATCCGACGCATCTGGTGCGGAAGATGCTTGAGGTCGCAGAGGTTGCCGACCTGATCCAGGACTCCTCTGGCCGGGCCGACTGATGTCGACGAATACTCACGTGCCGCTGCGTTGGGTGGCGGAGATCTCATGAGGGGGTGTGTTCAGTGGTTGACGCCGACGACGAATTCATTGAGCTGCTGAAGGATCTCAATGATGAGGCAGACGAACTCTCCTCGACTGTCGAGTGGCTCAGCGACCGACAACTCTCGGCGGCGACGCCGGCTGAGGGCTGGGACATCCGCACGACGATTGGTCACCTCAAGTGGACCGATGAGGTTGCACTGAAGGCCGTAATGGAGCCCGACGAGTTCACCGAGTGGTTGAACCGTCTACTGAACGAGGCCTCTGCCGGTGACGTCGAGAACTTCGTCGACGACAACGCTCTCGAGGGGGGCCGCGGCGATTTTCCGTTCGTGCTCAGCCGATGGACCACCGCTAGGACTCACCTTCAACAGGCGATGCGGGACAAGGGTCGGTCAGCCCGAGTCCCATGGTTTGGCCCGTCGATGTCGGTGATCTCGATGGCCACTGCAAGGCTCATGGAGACTTGGGCGCACGGCCAGGACATCCGAGACGCCATCGGAGTGGAGCCCAGAGCCACCCCCCGTCTCAGACACATTGCCCATCTGGGTGTACGGACTCGCGACTTCGCCTACCTCTCGAACGGTATCGAACCACCGGCTCAGGAGTTTCGGGTTGAGTTGAGCCTCCCGAAGGTTGGAGTCGATCAGTCCGAGCAGATCCTTTCGTTCGGCCCCGAGGATGCCGAGCAGTCCGTCACTGGGTGCGTTCTTGACTTCTGCCTCTTGGTCACCCGTCGACGACATCTCGATGATCTGAGGATCGTGACTGTCGGTGATGACGCCCGTAGGTGGACCGAGATTGCGCAGGCATTCGCCGGACCACCAGGAACTGGTCGAGCCCCGAAAGGCGAGGGACGTGATTGACAGTGCAATGACTGAGTTCCGGATCGCATTGCATTGCAGAATAGAGCAGAGCAGGGCAGAGCAGAGCCCGAGCAGCGTGAGCTCAGGGCGAGCCCAGGCGGAGCATTGTCGGGTGGGGCCGGGATTGGCAGTGAAGGTTCCAGATGAAGGGTGATCGCAAGTTTCAGATTCTCAACCGAACTCATCGGTTCGTTCTCAAAGCGAGTCGTGGGCGCTTCGGGTGGCGTCTGCTTGGAATGGAAGTCATTGCTCTGACAACAACAGGGCGCAAGTCGGGAGCGGAACGAACCGTCCTGCTGACATCCCCTATTAAGGATGGGGATGCAATCGTGGTAATCGCATCGAGGGGAGGCGACACCAAGAACCCGGCGTGGTTCCTGAATCTGAGCGCCGATCCCAATGTTGGCGTTTCGCGACGTCGGCGTCCGGCGGAGCCCATGATCGCCCGGGTCGCGAATCCAGAGGAACGAGAGCGCCTGTGGCCAAGGATCACGAAGGTCTACAAGTACTACGACGGGTACCAGGATCGTGCCGGGCGAGAGATTCCAGTGGTTCTCCTGGAGCCGGCGGCTCGCTGAGCGTGGGATAGCTGGGGAGCGGCGTTTCAGTAGCGGTGGATAGCCGAGCCCGGAGTCATGTGGCTGGAGATGCTGCCCGAGGCCGGTTGGGCTACGGACGGCTGGGCTCCGGCGTCTATTGGCGGTAGCTCGCCAGGAAATTGCCGATGCGTTCGATGGCGATCTTCAGGTCGTCCACCGAGGGAAGCGTGACGATACGGAAATGGTCCGGTTCAGGCCAGTTGAATCCTGTGCCCTGGACGACCAGCAGCTTCTCCTGTATCAGCAGATCCAGTACGAACTTCGAGTCGTCATGGATCTCGTGCACCTCGGGGTCGAGGCGTGCGAAGGCGTAGAGCGCTCCCTTGGGGCGGACGCAACTGACTCCGGGAATCGAATTCAAACCGTCAACAGCGGCGTCCCGTTGGGCATATAGACGACCGCCGGGACGGATAAGCGCCTCGATGCTCTGGTGGCCACTGAGCGCGGCTTGGACCGCATGCTGACCCGGAACGTTGGGACAGAGCCGCGAGGATGCCAAGAGATCCACTCCTTCGAGGAAGCTCGAGGCGTGGGCCTTTGGACCGCTGACCGCCAGCCACCCGGATCTGAACCCGGCCACCCGGTAGGTCTTGGAGAGTCCGTTGAAGGTGAGGCAGAGAAGATCGGGCGCAAGGGTCGCGATCGAGATGTGTTCCGCATCGTCGTAGAGGATTCGGTCATAGATCTCATCCGCGAGCAACAGAAGTTGATGCTCGCGGGCGAGGTCGACGAGTTTCGTGAGCACGTCGCGCTTGTAGACCGCTCCGGTCGGGTTGTTCGGATTGATGACCACAAGGGCCTTGGTGCGCGGCGTGATCTTGGCTTCGATGTCCTCGATCGAAGGGTTCCACTCATCGGACTCGTCGGTTCGATAGTGGACCGGAGTTCCTCCAGAGAGACTCACCGCTGCGGTCCAGAGGGGATAGTCGGGCGTCGGGATGAGCACCTCGTCGCCGTCATCGAGGAGCGCCTGCATCGTCATGATGATCAGCTCCGAGACACCGTTGCCTAGGTAGATGTCGTCGACATCCATGTCTGGGAATCCAGCAACGAGTTGGTAGCGGGCGACGACGGCTCGGCGGGCCGAGAGGATGCCCTTCGACTCGGAGTACCCCGCCGCATCAGGCAGTTGAGCGATCATGTCTCGCACGATCTCGTCAGGCGCATCGAATCCGAACGGGGCAGGGCTGCCGATGTTCAGCTTCATGATCCGGTGCCCCTCGGCTTCGAGCCTTGCGGCTTCGGCGTTGGCGGGGCCCCTGATCTCGTATACGACGTTCTGTAGCTTTGTCGACTGCTGGAGTGTCTTCATGTCCGGTTCGATCGCGTGGATTGGCTCAGAGCAGGTTATCGGCACTGTCATCAGCCATGGCCATGGGGTTTCGCGGACCTAGCCGGGCAGCGGGTTCATGGGGCACTTGACGCTGTGACGGCTGTCAGGTACGAAGCTGAGCGTGCTTCGGTATAGATTGGGGACGTATGGCATCCCAGTCAGTTGCAGATTCAGCATCGGGTATTGACCAGTCCGGTCGCCCAGACATGCGAAAGTCAATCATCCGATCCATCGCCACCACATGGTGTGTCATGTTCTTCGGCGTCGGAATCCCTCTCGCTCTGTTCATGGGTTCCTGGGTCGGTGGGCTCTCGGTGGCTTTCTTCACCGCTCTGTTCGGCGGACCGGGATTCGGTCTGATGGCTGGCATGGCGCTCTACAACCTGCACCAGGAGAACTGGGAGAAGCAGCACCCGGAGTTCGCAGCCCACTGACCCGACACGCCGCTGGCGGTCCCTGTTGCACACCCCGACACTTGAGAATTAGGGTTACCTAACACTCACGATTGATAGGGGTTCCCGATGGATGCCACCGATGGGTCTACAGAGACTGTTGGGACGATAAGGACAGCTGATCGCCTACCCGCAGAAGGGGTCGACGCGGACCGAATGGCTGGGCACTGGCTGCTTGCACGGCTGGGCAAGCGGATTCTGCGTCCTGGGGGAGTGGAACTGACAGCCAAACTGCTCGCAGCGGTGGACATTAAGCGGGGTGACGACGTCGTCGAACTCGCGCCCGGTCTTGGTGCAACGACTCAGCTGATCCTGGACCGCAGTCCTAAGAGCTACAGGGGAGTGGACCGTGACCCGGTGGCGGTCGAGCGTGTCGCGATGCTCGCTGCCGGCCCCAACCGGTCGGTAGTGCAGGGAACCGCCGCAGACACTGGTCTCGATGACGAATCTGCTGACGTGGCGTTCGGTGAGGCGTACCTGACTATGCAGCCGACATCGCAGAAGGAGCGGATCGTGGCCGAGTTGCGCCGTATTCTCCGTCCCGGCGGTCGGATGGCGATACACGAGGTGGCGTTCCGATCCGGGGTCTCCAACGCGGATCGAGAGCGGGTGACCGAGGAACTGCGCTCGGCGATCAAGGTCCATGTGAGCCCGCTCGGTGAAGAAGAGTGGAAGGACCTTCTCTCCAACAATGGATTCCGGGTGACGGCTCATGAGACCGCACCGCTGCACCTTCTGGAGCCGAGGCGCCTCATTGCCGACGAGGGCATGGTCGGCGCCGCAAAGTTCGCGCTGCGTGTTCTCTCCGACAGCGAGGCCCGGTCGCGGGTCATCTCGATGCGCAGGGCGATGAGCGGTAATGATGACGTGCTCGAAGCCGTGATGATCAGCGCGGAGCGGGTTGCCTGAGATGAACAAGAAGCTCTTCGTGATTCCGGTTGTGGTGATCCTCGCTGTGGTCATAGCAGTCGTGGTATGGCCTCGCGGCGGAACAGCGGTCAAGAAGCATGACGCCGTAAAGGACTTCAGACAAGGCTCGTCGAAGTCGGATGAGTCGAAGTCGGATGAGAAGTCCGGCGAGGTCCAACAGCCGGTGTCCATACCGGCCAAGGGGGTTTATACGTTTGCTGCCGTCGGTCAGGAAGAGGTCAAGCTGGGCCCATTCCCCGCTGATACCAGGATCTTTCCGACCGAGATCGTTGCAAGCGTGAAGGAACCAGCGGCTGCCGCTGATGGGTCGACTACCACCACTGCAAAAGCCGACAAGGCTTCGGGTGTCGATACGGGGTCGGTCGAAAAGTGCTTTGACTACGAACTGAGTCTGCTGGCAGAACACATTGAGAAGACCACCTACTGTGCGTCGGTCTCCGGCAAGGGGGACAAGGCAGTGAACCAACTGCGAATCGCAGCGCATACGATGCAGATGAAGATGGGTCCGGCAAACCCTGTGGCGACTCTGACCTGTGACCCGGAACTAGTGATTAGCGAGGGTGCGAACCTGTCGGACATCAAGTGTTCGCTCGTGCTCGGTGGGGGCCCTATGGAGGTCAACGCCGATATGACCGGCTCACTGACCGTAGGGGCGCCCGAGGCGATCGATGTCGGAGGAACCGCTGTGCAGGCACGGCCCGTAGCGATCAACTATGTGGCATCTGGCAAGGTATCTGGGCCGTGGTCCGAGACCATCTGGATGGCAGTTGATGACTGGCTGCCTGTCAAGATCGTTCGAGAAATCAACCTGAGAGGTCCAGCAAATATTCGCGAGACCTCCGAGCTCAACCTGAAATCGCTCGAGCCCACGACCTGAGGCTCCGTACCGAGGCTCCGGGCCGGCCACCCAACCGATTGGATGCATAGGCGAAGAACCAGGCCGCGTAAACCAGGCCGCGTAGCGGGCGCTTGCAATAAGCACCGCTACTAGCGCAGAGGGTGTCAGCGTCCTCCGAACGTGCTGACGACGGCGATCAGGATTAGCAGCACCACAATTCCGATCATTAGTAGCGCAGCGGCACCGTTGGGGTGCTCCGGTCTTTGACCTGCCATGGGGCTAGACCCTAATCGGGCGCCTTGTCGAACCTCACAACCGTGGTATCAAAACAATCGGCATCAAAGCACCCGGTACAACAAATGAGTAGGGGCCCCCCCTGGGGGGTGGGGCGACACCGGGGGGGGGTGGGGCGGGGCACCGGCACGGCCCCCCCCACCCGTTTAAACAAACCACTCGGCCACACCCCCCCCGGTACAACAACTGCGTTGGCCCCCCCCTCGGGGGGGGCGCCTACTCATTGCGTGGATGGGTCGGGCCACGGGCAAGGCCCGACCCAGATCTTCAGGAGCTGACCGCGACGGCGGCTTCCATCTCCTTGACTGCGGGGAACAGGATGTTGTTCTCCTTGTGGACATGGAGTCTGGTGTCCTGATCGAGTTGACGGAGGCCGTCGTAGAGTGCGGCGTAGCTGGCACAGCCATCGGCTGGTGGGGTGTAATCCGCCGTGATCTCCGACAGGCGGTCCAGCAGGCGACCCTGATTGTCATGTTCTGCCATCAGGACTGAGAGCGGGCCATCGAAGTTTCCGAACTTGGGCTGGAAGTCCGGATTGGTCGACATCTGACGGATAGCGGGGAAGACGACCAGTTCCTCGCGTTGCATGTGAGGAGTCAGATCCGCTTCTGTCATACGGACCAGCGCTGCAACCTCGGACAGTTCGCCGTGCCGCCCACCGTGAACCGAGTGGACCTTCTCTGCGAGAGCGATCAGGCGAGGAAGCTCCTCTCGCAGGTAGTCGTGGTGAACACAGACGATGTGCTCGGTTAGCTCATCGGGAGCCATGGTCGCCCACTCCTCCGGGGATGGCTCTCCGAGGGCATCCAACTCGGCGATCACGGATCGGGTGTCGACATTGAGATCCGCGCACGCGGCTTGGAGTGCACGTTGTCCATGGCAGCAGTAGTCGATGCCCCAGCGTTCGAAGATCCGCGCTGAACCCGGCAGTTCGGTCACCAGTCGGGCGAGTGTCTGCTGTGGATCGATATCTGGCATCTGTGCTCCAATCTCGTCGGGCCACCGACCTAGAGTTCTATAGTTTGAGACTAGATGATTTAACGCGCGTTGTGAAGCGAACCTTTCAGGTAATCGGTCACGTTCGGCCGAACGCACTTTGAGCGGCGTCGAGTTGGCTGCGGTACTTCAGACGCAGTCGGGCCCGACGAGCGCTAGTTGGTTGTTGTTATCGCGACCCCTCCGCGATAACAGCAACCAACTAATGGGGTTCGTGAATGGACCGGACCGCGGGCCCGCAGACGGCGTGGCCGACCTGTCAGGGGTGGCGCGAGTCGGCCGGGTCCAGCAGCCAGACCGGCGGAACCCGTCGGAGATCGCGGCTGAGGAGTCGCGCTCGGGCTCCAACGGCTCAGTCTGTAACCGTCTTCGATGACTTGGCGTTGCGGCGGACGTCGGACTCCGAGAAGCTGGCCTTCTTCCAGTTCTTTTCGGAGAAACGCTTTGTAGCTGCCCGATAGTCGGGATCGGTGCGCGACGCCGTGTTGCCATAGGAGAGGAAGGTCTCGGCCTTTGGACCCTTGTCGGTGTACTCAAGGGCCATCAGGAACGATGTTCCGAAGATGACGGGGTACCCGGTCATCGAGAACTCCTTGCCATTGATGTCCAGTCCGGTCGTCCTTATGGCGGCGGTCTTGGGGGTGACTCGCTTGGCTTCGAGCGAAGTGAGCATCGGATCGAGGGTCGAGAAGCTCCTTGACCAGGCGACTACGTTGGTGGTGCCGTCGGAGCCAGTGCCGCCGTGGATCGGTACCAAGGTCCCGTTCCGATAGGAGAACTGCCCCTTACCCAGCGGAGTGTCCACAGAGAGACCGGCGGCCTCGAGGCCCTGAACCGAACGGGCGAGGTTCGCCAGCAACGGGTCTTCAGCTCCACCGCCCCCGGCGAGACCCGACGGGGTTTCGACAGGATGCTTGTAGTCGAAGGCATCGGCCCAGAGCGCACCCTTGTCGAGCAGATCGGAGTCCTCGTACTTCGCCATCAGCTCACGCCATATGATCGGTCCGCGGCTGTCGACGTCGTACTTGCCGTCCCAGTCGCCAAGCACGTTGCACGCCTCGCTCACGTCGATCGAGGCGGCTGGCAGGGTCCCGTCCTCCTCATCGGTCAGCTCAGCAAGTTGAACCGGGGCCGCGCCGGTGCACCGCTCGACGACGGCATCCTTGAGAGTGCGAGAGGTGAATCCACGGTTGAGAAGCGCGGCATCCTTGAATTCGGCGAAGGAGAACTTGCGGTCCTCTCCAGCCGGGCCGTCGGTGCCCGCGCTTTCGAGAACGGTCGCGTTCTCACGGGTTCGGGGCGAACGCGAGGTGCGCTGCAGGCCGTGCAGGATCGAATAGTCGCCTTCGATCATGTGTGTTGCGTTGGGCATCCAGAACGAGTCGTTGGCGTTGAAGACATAGTCGGAACGTTCGACCTGAGGCATCTCGTCGAAGGGGACGAGTCCGGGGTCGCGAGCTCCTTCGACGAGTTGCCATTCGAATTTGGGGTCAGAACCGTCGAGGAGAACTGCGCCGCTCTCCGATGCGGCCTTCACAAGGAAGTTGGTCTCGAGCGAAGCCTGATAAGCGTCCTGGGCTTCCTTCGACAGGTTCGGCGTCGCCGCAGTATCCGCGTACCAGGCGCGTCCGTCGTCGGAAACAGCGATCGTGTTGAAGAGCGGAACGCCTGTATAGCGACGGTTGAGAGCGATCAGCCCATCGAGATCGCGAGTCTTGAGCATGGCGATGTACTGGGTGATGAACTCATCGTTGTCGATGTTGGCGTCGCGCATCGTAACGGCCTGAGCGGCGCTCCAACCGATGCCTGGGAAGTCGAGGATCGGGCCATAGTGACTGCGCCAAGTCGTCCGGGACTGATCGCTGAGTTTGCCGTCCTCGCCACGAACCTTGATCGTGTGAGTCTCAGATGTCATCTGTCGTGTCTCGTCGCCGTACTTATAGGTGGTGGGCGAACCATCGACCAGGTCGAGCGTGTAAGCCGTCATGCGGTTGCCTGCGGAGACGGTATGGGTCCATCCGAAATGCTCGTTGAAACCAATGCCGATACCGGGGATCCCCGATAGCTGTACGCCATACATGTTCACCTTCCCGGGAACGCTCAGGTGGACTTCCCAGAAGCGGAGTTCACCCTCCCAGGGGAAGTGCGGGTTGGCGAGCAGAAGTCCCTTTGCGTCGGCCGAACGCTCGGGCCCGACGGCCCAGCCGTTGGAGCCGAGATTCCGTCGGGTTGAGGCGAGCGAGGCGAGAGCCTCCTCCGATGCTGTGGACCCCGTGGATTCCGGTGTGGCCGGGGTGGTCGTCGTGGTGGCTGTGGCGGTGTCAGTGCCAGCGGTATCGCTGCCGGTGGCGGGTTGTGTCTCGGAACCCGGAGGCGCAGCGGTGCCGATCATCTTGATGACCGCCCCGCTCGAGGCCAGTACTGCGACCGAGCGCGCATAGGTGTAGACGTCGACCGGTTCGAGTTCCTTCACCCAGGGCTGTCCAGCACACCAGTCCTTGATGTTCTCCGCCCCTGTGTCGCGCAATGCGGCGTTCCAACCCGACACATATGCCGTGAACAATGATCGGGTTTCCTTCGTTGTTGTCTTCCAGTCGTCCTCGGCGATCTTGCGCATGCCCACGGTCAGCCAAGCGAAGTCGGAGTTCAGGTTCACGTCGTCCTCACCGGGTCCCAGATATCGTGAACGCTCGCTGTTGACCTTAACCACCTGATCGGCGAGGTCGCATGCCCGATCCTCGAAGCTCGCCCAACCCTGTCCGAACGATGCGTTGGCCAGACTCGATCCCTCGATATGTGCGACCCGGTCGGCCGTTCGGCGAATCGTTGCCCTGTAGTTGCCGTCGGCAATTTCTGCGTCATTTCCCGTGGTCGTCGTGTCGGAGTCGGGAGGAGCGGACCAGTCCACAGGGTCGCTGCACGAGGCGAGCGAAGTCGCCGCAACAGCGAGCGTGGCTGCTGACGCCAGTACCCTGAATGATCGTCGGAAACGCAAGCGCATCATGGTGGCGAGGCTACAACTATCGCTGATGACCGGCGTGCTATTGAGTGTTCACTCATGTAGGTTGACCCAGATCCCTCATGCTGCTCCGTCTGCTTCGTAAATACCTCGCTCCTTATCGCAACGCGCTTCTGGCAATCGTCGCCCTGCAGACAGTGCAGACATTCGCTGCCCTGACCCTCCCGACTCTCACGGCCCGAGTCATCGACAAGGGAGTGCTTCACCAGCCCGAGCCCGACCTTCCATATATCTGGAGAGCAGGGGCTCTGATGCTGCTGGTGAGCCTCGTCCAGGTCGTGTTCAACATTGTGGCGGTCTACTACGGCGCAAGGGCCGCAATGGGATTCGGTCGGGATGTGAGAGGAGCGATCTTCGACTCGGTCACGGCGTATTCGGCCGAGGAGGTCACCCGCCTTGGTGCTCCTTCGTTGATTACCCGAATCACCAACGATGTCACTCAGGTCCAGACCCTGGTCGTCATGGCGTGCACGCTCTTGGTGGGTGCGCCGATCATGATGATCGGCGGTGTGTTCATGGCCGTTCGTGAGGACGGGCCGCTGTCTCTGTTGTTGGTTGTCAGCGTGCCAGTGCTGGTGCTCAGCGTCGGCTCGGTCGTGGTGCGCCTTGTGCCGCAGTTCGCTGCGATGCAGGAGTACATCGACAAGGTGAACTTGGTGCTGCGTGAGCAGATCACCGGACTGCGGGTCGTTCGAGCGTTCGTCCGTGAGCCGCATGAGCGGCAGCGATTCTCGGCTGCCAATCAGGAACTCACCGATGTCTCCCTTCGTGCGGGCCATCTGATGGCGATCATGTTCCCCACGGTGATGGTCGTCCTCAACGCGTCGAGTGTTGCTGCGGTATGGTTCGGGGCCGATCGTGTGGGCGCCGGCGACATGGGCATCGGATCCCTCGTCGCCTTTCTCACCTATCTGGTCCAGATTCTCATGTCGGTGATGATGGCGACCTTTGTCGTGGTGATGATCCCGCGTGCTGCGGTGTGTGCGGACCGCATCATCGAGGCGATCGACACCGAGGCCTCGGTTCATGCTCCAGCCAGCCCTTCTCCCATGGGTCAGGGGCCGACACGACTGGAGTTCCGTGGAGTCGGATTCTCCTATCCGGGGGCCGAGTTACCGGTACTCACCGATATCGACTTCAGTATCGATGCTGGTCAGACCCTCGCCATCATCGGTAGCACCGGCGCCGGCAAAACGACGCTGGTCAACCTGGTCCCCAGGCTTTTCGACGCGACGAGTGGCCAGGTGCTCATCAACGGAGTCGACGTGAAGGAACTTGACCCCGAGGAGTTGTGGGCAGCCGTCGGCCTGGTCCCCCAGAAGCCCTACCTGTTCTCAGGAACGGTGGCCGAGAACCTCCATTTCTCCAACCCGGATGCCTCTGCGGATGAAATCTGGTCGACACTCGAAACTGCTCAGGCCAAGGGCTTTGTCGAGGCCATGCCCGATCAGTTGGATACCTTCATAACCCAGGGCGGCACCAGCGTCTCCGGAGGTCAGCGACAGCGACTGGCAATCGCCCGGGCGTTGATCAAGAGGCCTCAGGTCTATCTCTTCGACGACTCGTTCTCCGCTCTCGACCTGACGACCGATGCCCGACTTCGCGCTGCGCTCAAGCCGGTGGTGAGCGATGCGGTGTCGATCATCGTCGGGCAGAGGGTCTCCACCATTGCTGACGCGGATCAGATCCTGGTGATCGATGCCGGACGCCAGGTCGGACTCGGCCGCCACGACGAGTTGCTCCGGAGTTGCGAGACGTACCGCGAGATCGTCGAGTCCCAGAAGGCGCAGGCGGCGGCATGAGCGCCGAGGAGACCACCCCGAGCGAACCGGCGTCTATGGACGAAGCGCCGAAGGCACGTCCAGAGGACCTGCGTTCGCACTCGAACCGTTGGTCGGCTGCTGGTATGCCAGCGGAGAAGTCCAAGGACTTCAAGACCTCGACCGCCAGACTGTTGCGGCTGTTGCGACCGCATCGAAACCAGGTGCTGGTCGTGTTGGTCATGGCGGTGGCGAGCGTGTCGCTCACGGTCGTCGGGCCGAAGCTCCTCGGCAACGCAACCAACATCGTGGTCGAGGGGTTCATTTCCGGAACGGGGATCGACTTCCCCCGGCTCCACCGCCTGTTGGCCTTCGTGGTCGGGCTCTATGTGGTCTCTGCTGTTCTTGCATGGGGTCAGGCGTTTCTGCTGGCGACGCTCGTTCAGCGGACCATGCAGGAACTGCGTGAGGAGGTCGAGGAAAAGCTTCATCGCCTGCCACTCGAATATGTCGACTCGCAGCCCAGAGGCGACCTGCTCAGCCGCGTCACCAACGACATCGACAATGTCTCACAGAGCCTGCAACAGACACTGAGCCAGATGCTCACGTCCACCATGACCATCGTCGGCGTGCTCGGAATGATGTTCTACATCTCGTGGCCGTTGGCGATCATCGCAGCGATCGTCATCCCGGTGTCGTTGACCTCGGTCAAGCAGATCGCCAAGCGTTCCAAGGTCAGGTTCCTTGCGCAGTGGAAACACACCGGAAACCTGAATGCCCAAGTGGAGGAGGCCTTCACGGGTCATTCGCTCATGAAGGTGTTCGGTCAGACCGACCGCACCCGTGAACGCTTTGCCGAGGAGAACGACAAGCTGTTCAAGGCGAGCTTCGGCGCTCAGTTCTTCTCGGGAACCATTCAGCCGGTGATGATGTTCATCGGCAACCTGAACTTCGTGGCCATCGCTGTGGTCGGTGGGCTCAGGGTTGCTGCCGGTGCCATGACCATCGGTGACATACAGGCGTTCATCCAGTATTCGCGCCAGTTCACCATGCCGCTGACACAGTTGGCTTCGATGGCGAATGTGTTCCAGTCAGGTGTGGCATCGGTGGAGCGGGTCTTCGAGCTACTCGATGCCCCAGAGGAGTCTCCTGATGTGGACGACGAGGTCGTGGCGACCGAGACCAGCGGTCGTGTCGAGTTCGACAGCGTGTCATTCTCCTACACGCCGGACAAGCCATTGATCGAAGACCTTTCGTTGGTTGCCGAACCCGGTCAGACCATCGCGATCGTTGGTCCCACCGGCGCGGGTAAGACCACGCTGGTCAATCTAATCATGCGGTTCTATGACATCGACGGTGGAGTGATCCGACTCGATGGCCATGACATCTCACGGATGCCCAGAGGTGACCTGAGATCCCGGATCGGAATGGTCCTCCAGGACACGTGGATGTTCACTGGGACCATCTGGGACAACATCGCGTACGGAAATCTCGACGCGACCGATGAGCAGGTGCTCGCAGCATCCAAGGCGACCTTCGTGGACCGCTATGTCCGTTCGCTGCCCGAGGGCTACGACACAGTTGTTGACGACGAGGGCGGCAGCGTGAGCGCGGGCGAGAAGCAACTTCTGACCATTGCTCGTGCATTCCTTGCGGATCCTGCGATCCTGATCCTCGACGAGGCCACCAGTTCGGTTGACACCCGAACCGAGGTGCTCATTCAGGAGGCGATGGCCGCGCTGCGGTCGAACCGAACGAGTTTTGTCATCGCACACCGGCTCTCGACCATTCGTGACGCCGACACAATTCTGGTGATGGAATCCGGGCGGATAGTGGAGCAGGGCAACCACGACGAACTGCTTGGGGCGAGGGGCGCCTACTACGAGTTGTACAACTCCCAGTTCAGTGCTCCGGCATCCGAGGTCGCCTGAGCGGGCCCCGTCTGGCAGCGCAGTTACGCCTTGATCAGCGCGGAAGCGAGTGGGGGACCGTCAGGCCTTGACGTCGATGGCCTTGGCCAGCGCTTCGGAGGAGAGCTTGGACAGCGGGATCTTACGCAGATCGTCGAGAAGCATCTTCCTGGCCCGGGTCCATGCATGGTGCATGACGCACGGCGCCGCATCGGAACAACTGCGATCCTCGAGCACGCAACGGCCAGAATCCGTGGGCCCCTCGACAGCCTCGATGACATCCACGACACTGATCGTGGTCATGTCCGCAATGACCGAGTACCCGCCGGTGGGACCGGGCTCTGAACGTACCCAGCCACTCGCAACCAGTGGTGTGAGGACCTGGGAGAGAAACCCCGGTGTGGTTCCCACGCGCTTGGCGAGCTCGGCTGCCTTGGTCTTTCGGCCGAGGGAGTTGAGTTCGATTACCGCCTTGGTGGCGAGGTCAGACTTCCTGGTGACCTCTAGTCGCATACTTGGAGATTACATGTATCGGATGGCGAGATTACATTTGATTCGCATAGCAATAACTGCTCACAAGCGCGTTTTGCAAGGTGTTCTGCGCACGGGTTGGGTTCGCCGCGGATGGTCCGCCGGTGAATCATGTCGCCTGTGGCGTGGAGTCGCGAGCGAGTGGTCGTGTCTGTAAGGTGAGCGGCATGAACCGTGATGCCCGGCTTCTGGAGGAGGCACTGGTCAGTTCTGACCTGAGCGACAAGGTGGATCTGGTTCTCTCCAGCCCCGGCGTCGACAAGTACCGGGTCGCATCGTCGAGCGGATCGGTAAACTTCGAGCGACGACGTTCCGACGCACTGGTGACTCACAAAGGCCTCGGTTCGTCCTTCGAGGTGACCGAGATTTGTGGCAACGATCCGCTGGCAGAGCAGTCCATTTCTGCAATCGGATCGCTGGAGGCCGAGAAGGCCGACAGAGCGAGTGGCGTAGCCGGCGGGATTCGGACCGGTGCGAACGGTGGGACGAGCCAGACGTACCCGAACGCGTTCGAGTCCATCGCTCAGTTCTTTGACTCTCCCGATGCTCCTGATCTCTATGTCTGTCGCAGTGGAGAGTTCGATCCGGAGGGCAATATCGGTCAGCACGGTTCGCTGGGAGTGGTGCAGGCACGGGCGTTGATGATCGGATCAGGTGCAGGGATCCGGCAGTCGGCCGTGACCACGTCGGCCGAGCGGACAGTGGACATAGCTCCGACTATCGCTGCGCTCCTCGATCTGGCTCCTAACTCCAACGGCAGCCATCTGAGAGGACAGGACGGTCGTGTTCTGGATCACATACTCAGTGGTTCCGGCGCCTCACACGTGGTGGTGATCCTGCTCGATGGCTGTAACACGAACCTGTTGCGCGAGGTGATGGTGAGTGGCCATGCTCCGAACCTGTCGGCTCTGGTCGATTCAGGTTCGATGATGGAACACGGGATGGTCGCATCGCTGCCTACGGCGACCCTTGCCAATCACACCGCAGAGATCACGGGGCGACACCCTGGCCATTCCGGTGTTCTCCATCACACATGGCTCAAGCGGTCTACCGGCGAGGTGCCTGACCTGCTGTCGTTCGAGGAGATGTTCTGGTCGGCCTCGCATCTGTCCGAGGGGACTGAGACGATCTTCGAGGTGATCGCGACACAGCGGCCCGGTGGCTACACGACAGCGACGTTCGAGTTCTGTGACCGAGGTGCATCGATGTCTACCTTCGAGATGGTCAGGGAGGGTACGGGGGGAGCCCTGCCTGACCTATCTGAGTGTCGTCACGTCAACCCGGTCGCGGCGCAGGAGGGGAAATACGCGTTCTACTCGACTGTTGATCATCTGAGTATGGACCAAACGATTGCCGCGTGGGGCCAGGATGCTGGGAATCCACTGCCAATTCTGACGTGGTGCAGCCTCGCGCTGACTGATGAGGCGGGTCACCGCTCCGGACCCCACGGAGATCTGGCGATGCAGGCGATCATCGACAGCGACAGCAGGGTCGGCGAGATCGTGGCCGCAGTCGACCGGGCCGGGTCCCTTGCCCAGACCGCATTCCTGGTCATCTCCGACCACGGAATGGAACAGGCAGATCCACAGGTCAGTGGTCACTGGCACTCGACCCTGTCCGAGACCGGCGTCGCCTATCGGGATATAGGCGAGGGTCTGATCTACCTCATGTGAGTGGGCAGATCAGACCCTCGATCACTGGGTCTGTATTGGGGGACTTGGGGCCACTCAGGCCGCTGATGTTGCAGCCGCTGATGTGGTGGCCACGGAGGTGGGTCCGCTCAGGCGGGGACCGCTGAGGTGTGGGTCGCTGAGGGAACCCAGGGCCCGGGCCACACAGGGTGAGTCATGTTGCCCGGGCCGTTGAGCGTTCCCGAGGGCCCTCAGACGAGGCCGTATGCAGTCATCGCTCGGGCAACCCGACGGAAGCCGGCGATGTTCGCTCCGAGCACGTAGTCGCGTGGCGAGCCGAACTCCTCGGCGGTCTCAAGACAGGTGTCGTGAATGCCCGCCATGATGTCGCTGAGGCGCTTCTCGGTGTACTCGAAGGACCAGGAATCGCGGCTTGCGTTCTGCTGCATCTCAAGGGCTGAGGTCGCAACACCACCGGCATTTGCTGCCTTGCCCGGCCCGAAGAGAACTCCGGCTTCCTGGAAGACGGCTACTGCCTCGGCGGTCGAAGGCATGTTCGCGCCCTCGGACACTGCGATACATCCGTTCTTGACGAGAGTCCGGGCATCCTGCTCGTTGAGCTCGTTCTGGGTGGCACACGGCAGTGCCAGATCGCATGGGATCGACCAGATCGAACCGGCGGGGAGCAGTTTGGCGGTCGGGCGACGCTCAACATAGGCCGAGAGTCGCTCACGACCGTCGACCTTGAGCTCCTTGAGGAGTTCGAGATCGATGCCATCGGGGTCATGGAGGACGTTGTCCGAATCCGAACAGGCAACGGTCTTGGCGCCGAGTTGTTCGAGCTTCTCGATGGCGAAGACAGCCACGTTTCCGGAACCGGAAACGAGACAGGTCTTTCCTTCGACCACTTCGCCAGCTGCGTGCAGCATCTCCTGGATGAAGAACACTGCACCGTAGCCGGTCGCTTCGGTGCGGACGAGAGCGCCACCCCAGTCGAGGCCCTTGCCCGTGAAGGTACCGGCTTCCCAACGGTTGGTGATGCGCTTGTACTGGCCGAACAGGTAGCCGATCTCGCGTCCGCCGACGCCGATGTCGCCAGCAGGAACGTCGGTGTGCTCGCCGAGGTGACGGTAGAGCTCGGTAATGAAGCTCTGGCAGAAGCGCATGATCTCATCATCCGACTTGCCCTTGGGGTCGAAGTTCGACCCGCCCTTTCCGCCGCCGATCGGAAGGCCGGTGAGGGCGTTCTTGAAGATCTGTTCGAAGCCCAGGAACTTGATTACGCCGAGGGTTACCGACGGGTGGAAGCGCAGGCCGCCCTTGTACGGACCGAGTGCGCTGTTGAACTCCACACGGTAGCCACGGTTGATGTGCACCTCGCCCCGATCATCCTGCCACGGGACGCGGAAGATGATCTGTCGCTCGGGCTCGGCCATGCGCTGGAGCATCTTGAGTCGTGCGAACTCAGGATTCTTCTCGAGCACCGGTCCGAGTGATCCGAGTACCTCTTTGGTCGCTTGGTGGAATTCGGACTCGCCCGGGTTCATCCGGACGATCTCGCTCCACACTTCTTCTAGCCGTTTGTTCATCACGTGAACGACACTAGCTAGCAACCCGTTCGCATCTGCAAGGGATTTTCCAATACTTGTTATACGAAGTATCTGGTCCCCGGTCGCCTACTCGGATCGGATGGCATCCAGCATGTCCAGGCGGGTTGCCCGACGTGCTGGAATGATGGAAGCTAGGACTCCTACGAGCAGTCCGACCAAGAAGATGAGGCCCACCCGCGCCCAGTTGAACGACAGGCCGATCTCCAGATCGTCGATAGTCGAGATGAGCACCCAACTCAGGAACACCCCTGCAGCCATCCCGATGATCGTCCCCATGACGCCCATTAGGACAGCCTCCAGGCGAACCATCGTGGCAACCTGGGAACGGGTCATTCCAAGCGCCCGGACAAGGCCCAGTTCACTTCTCCGCTCAAATATTGCAAGCGTCATCGTATTCACGATGCCCACGAGCGCCACGATCACGCTCATCGCCAAGAGGGCATTGACAGCTCCGATGAGAAAGTCGAAGACCTTCCCGACGATCTCACCGATGAAGTTCCCGGGCATGATCTCGACGCTGGTGTAACCACGGATCGCCTTATCCAGTCGAGGTCCTACGGCATTGGCCTGCCCCGGCTCGACCCGCACGAACATCTGTGTGACCGGCTTGTCACCTGCGATGCGTTTGAAGGTCTCCGGACTCACGACATCGCCCAGGAACATCGAGTCGAGCTTCAACTCGAAAAGTGCGACGACCCGGAGGGGTATCGGCTGTCCGTCCACGCCCGTGACGGTCATCTCCTCTCCGAGTCGGCTGGTAACTCCTTGGCTGGTCCCGCCTCCACCGACGGATTCGTAGTCGACGGCAGCGACGCCGTTACCGCTCAGAACCTCATCGATCGAGCCCTTGGTGACCTTGATGCCGGTGGTCTGTTGGAGCCGATCGAAATCCACGCCAGACACAAATGTAGTGAGGCCGGTGTCGGCGGTTACCGGCATCGAACGGACCGGAGCCGTCTGTGATACGCCCTCTACCTTGTCGATCTTGTCGACTAGCGCTGGGGCAATTGCAGAATCCGAGACGACAATGAAGTCCGATGACGACAACTTGTTGAGTTCGTCTACAGCAGATGTCTTGAGCGCCTCGCCCGAAACGGTCACGAGCGTCACTAGAAATAGGCCGATGACCAAGGCGTTGGCAGTCGTTGCGGTGCGTTTTGGATTCCTGACGACGTTGTCGGCCGCGATTCGGCCGGTGAGCCCGACCGCTGACAACGGCAACCGAAGGGCCCTGCCGAGGAGTCGTGCCAATAGGGGGCCACCGATGAACAGCCCGACAAAGAGCAGGAGGGTGCCTGGTCCGATGAAGAACCAGACGGCCTTGTAGAAGACATTTAGCAGTAGGAGAGCTACGCCACCACCAAGGAAGAGTCCGCCGAAGACAGCCCTGAGCATCGAGGTGCCTGAGTTGTCGACCGCACTCTGACGCATGGCCTCGACAGGCTTGGTCCTTCCTGCGCGGAATGCCGGAACCACGACCGACAGCAGCGTCACCACTGTGCCGACGATCATGCAGAGGACGATCGTTCCGAGCGTTATCTTCACCCCGGTGCCGGGCAGCGAGAGGTCGAATCTTCCGAGGATGATCTGCAGACCCTTTGCCAGGACGACCCCGAGAACGATTCCGATCGCGCTGGCACCAACCCCAATGCCGAGCCCCTCGGTGAGAAGCGATCTGCGAACCTGTTTGGGGCTGCCACCGATAGCGCGGATCAGAGCGAGTTCGCGGTATCGCTGGGTGACGACCACCGAGAAGGTGTTGAAGATCACGAACCCCGACACGAACATCGCAAGATATGCAAACCCCTGAAGCACAGGCCTCAGGAAACTGATCAACTGGAGGCTTGATTCGGTTGCGTCCTCGACCAACTGCCCACGCGTTCTGACCGAGACGCTGTCGGGTAGCGCCTGGGCGACACGGCGCTGTACCAGCGCAGGGTCTTCGGAGGTTCGGATGACGATGTCCTCGAATGTTGGAGTTCCTGTGTTGAGAATCTGGTGTGCGGCAGAGTCCGAGAACGAAATCGTTCCGCCCTCATCGAGCGCGTCGCTCGAGCCGAACTTCGATATCCCCACGACCTTGGCCTGACGGGGACCGATCGGGGTCTCCAGATCGATTTCATCACCGATCTTCGCGTCAGCCGCTTCGGCCGCGTCTCGGCTGAGGGCGACCTCGCTGTCGGTTTTCGGAGCGCGACCGTCGACCAGCTGAAGCGGATTGAGCTTGTCGTCCGGGATCCAGTTGCGTCCCATGGAACGCAGATTCGCGACCGTTCCGTCGTCCTTGAGGACACGCGTCACCGCCGACATCTCGCCGGCCGCCGCATCAACACCGTCGACCACTTTGACCTTGGCCAGAAACTCGGCCGGTACCCCCTGAAGGAGTCCCATTTCGGCGCTGTCACTCCTCATGACGACGGCCAGGTCGACGTTGGCATAGCGCTGTTCGACGTTTCCGGTCAGACCGACGCGGACAGCATCGGTGAGCATCAAGCCCGAAGCGAGGAAGCCGATGCCCAGAATGATTGCGATGGAAGTGGCGACGAACCGGGTGATATTCGCCCGGAGAGATTTGAGTGAGTAGCGGAACACGACTTCAGTTGCCCAGCGTTCGCATGCGTTCGAGGACCGAATCGCGAGTTGGATCCATCAGTTCGTCGACGATCTGACCGTCCGCCAGGAAGAGGACTCTGGACGCGTATGCGGCTGCTGCAGGGTCGTGGGTGACCATGACCACGGTCTGACCGAAGTTGGTCACGGCGCTGCGCATAAAGGCGAGAATCTCTGCCGACGAATGGGAGTCGAGGTTGCCGGTTGGTTCATCGGCGAAGATGATCTGGGGGCGTTCGACCAGCGCCCGCGCTACGGCAACTCGCTGCTGCTGACCGCCCGAGAGTTCTGATGGCTTGTGTGAGAGACGATCTCGAAGGCCGACCGTGTCGATCACCTGATCCATCCACGCCTGATCCGGTTGACGTCCGGCCAAGGTCAGAGGAAAGAGGATGTTCTCCTGTGCGTTGAGCACTGGCAACAGGTTGAACTGCTGGAAGATGAACCCGACTCGTTCTCGGCGCAGCAGGGTGAGGGCTTTCTCATTCAGGCGAGAGATGTTGACCTCGCCGATGATCGCGTCGCCAGATGAGAGTTTGTCGAGTCCCGCTGCACATTGCATGAGCGTCGACTTCCCCGACCCGGAAGGCCCCATTATGGCGGTGAACCGTCCGCTTTCGAATCCGACGGTCACCCCGTTGAGCGCACGAACCTCGTTCTCACCAGAACCATAGATCTTGTAGCCGTTGAGAACCTGGGCTGCCCAGTTGGTCGCCTGATAGGTGGCTTGGCCCGGGGCTTGAGGTGGTGTTGCGGGAAACTGTGGTTCGAAAGACACCAGAGCAAGCTAGTCGTCGCCGCCGACCCCGTCGGGTCAAGGTGCCCGACTGCCACCTAACCTTGATGCTGTTGATGATTGAGGATCATCGAGAACCGGAGTTCATCTAGTGCCCGAGGATTTCACAGCGAGACTGAATGAACTGGCCGACCGGGCTGACGAACGTCAGAGGTCGGTGGGGCCCGCAGCGGTGGTGGTCGCCGTGGTGAAGAAGTTTGGTGACGACCGAGGGTCGCATTTGGCGAAGCTGCTCGCTTACAGCGGGTTCTTCTCGATGTTCCCGCTGATGCTCGCCTCTGTCTCGGTCATCGGACTCGTCCTAAAGGATGACCCAGAGCTCCAGAAGAAGATGATCGACTCAGCTCTGTCGAGCATTCCGGTCCTGGGAACAAGCATCTCGGAGACATCGGCCTTCGATGGCAGCGGACTGGTTCTGGTGCTCTCGATATTGCTCGCATTTTGGGCTGGGCTTGGTCTGCTCGACATGATTCAGGAGGCGTTGAACACGGTCTGGAACGTCCCAAGATTCGAGCGCCCGGGATGGATTCCTCGACGCGCGCGCGCGATGGGAGGGGTGCTGCTCCTTCTCTTATGTGCAGGGCTCTCGGGTGTGGGTAGTTACGTGCTTGCAAGTGGGCTCGCTGAGCCGTTCCGGAGTGTTATCACAGCGATGTTTCCGTTGTCCGCAGGCTTCATCGCCTCGGTGGGGATACACAAGATCCTCTGCGCTCGGAATCTTCGGTTCGTCGATCTCGTGCCGGGGGCAATAGCGACCGCGGTCGGGTGGTGGGCGCTGTTCAGCCTCGGCAACTACTACTTCAACCGGGTCGTCAAGAACGCATCCGACACCTACGGCGCGTTTGCGGTGGTTCTAGGACTTCTGTCGTGGAGCTTCCTGCTCGGCACAATGTTCGTATATGCAACCGAGATTTCGGCTGTGCTCAGCGATCGGCTCTGGCCGCGCAGCCTGACGGGAAGAAACCTCGGTGAGGCCGACCAACGGGCGCTTCGGCTGATGGCAACCAAGGCCCTGACCGTGGAGGCTGCCCAGGTGACCGTTGAGATGCCTGACGGTGGGGGAGAACCAGCCGACGCTGGAGTGTCCTGAGTCGCCCGGGAAATCGGGCGCCCATGTCAGTGGGGATAGCGCTCCCGCGCATCGACGATCGCGGCCTCAGCCACCGACCGAGCCTGCCAATCACCAACAATGCTGTTCTTACCGGGCTCCAGATCCTTGTAGACCTCGAAGAAGTGACGGATCTCGGCGAGGAGGTGCTCAGGGATGTCTTCGACATCCTGATAGTGGTCCCAACGGTTGTCACCGAAAGGAACACACAGGACCTTCATGTCACGTCCTGCTTCATCACTCATCTCCAAAACGGCGACCGGACGTGCCCGCAGGTGGCAGCCGGGGAAAGTGGGCGCATCAAGAAGTACGAGTGCGTCGAGCGGGTCTCCGTCCTCGGCGAGTGTGTTCGGGAAGAACCCATAGTCGGCCGGGTAGACCGTGCGGGAGAACAGGTGGCGGTCCAGCCAGATGGCGTCGCTGTCATGGTCTATCTCGTACTTGTTGCGGGATCCCTGGGGGATCTCGACGATCACTTCGTGCCATTCGGGTTGACTCATTGGATTGAATCTAGCGCCGAACCCAAGAGACTCCGGCAGCAGATGAGGGCATCAAATCGACCATACAGCGTCACTGGCCGGGGTTTCTGATTCCCCGCAGGCCTGACCACACGAGTCCGGCGATCTGTTCGGTGAGCGTCTCGACATCGGGAACGCAGCCACTCGCGAGCCAGTGTCGCGTGGCGGATTCGGTCATTCCGACGATTGCGTCGGCGAGCAGCAGTCGGTACTCGGCCGGGTGGCCCTCCACGACGATCAGTTCGGAAATCGTCTGGGCGATGGAACTCTCGACGGACTGGGCAAATGACGAGAACTCGGGATCGCGCCGTGCCCCTGAGCCGAATAGCACGGTGAATGAACTCGTCTTCTGGCTGGCGAAGACGAAGTACGCACGGAAGCCGTCCTCGATCTGTTGACGTGGTCCATCGGCGTTGGATGTGGCCTTGGCGATGGTCTCGCGTAGGTCGTTTCCGATCTCGTCGAGCAACTCGACGAACAGGTCACGCTTGGATGTGAAGTGCTGATACAGGACCGGTTTGGTGACACCGGCGGCTTCGGCGACATCGTTCATTGACGCCGCATGAAAACCCTTCTCGGCGAATACATCGACCGCCACAGCGAGAAGCTGTTTGCGTCGTTCTTCTGCCGGAAGCCTCATGTTACCCAATGGTAACAAGTGATCGTCGAGATGACCTCACCGCGGACCTCGGGCTGACACCAGTCACAGCGGACCGTGCGTCGAGTCATATGGTGGGTCCATGGATTCGCCCTCCGACGTCCAGATCCCCAAGCTTCGGTGCTCGCCGTTTCATCAGTCACTCGGCGCTGACCCGATCGGATCAGCGGCCTGCTACGACGCGTTCCTCTGCGTCGAGGTCCCGCTCCCGTGGCAACGGGACATCTCGATGAATGAGCCGTTCGCCTCGATGTGCGAGGCGCCGTCGGCAGCGATCAGGGGTGGGGACGGCAGGAGGTGGAGACCACAGGGTCTAGTGCCGGACTCAATAGCGAGTGGTGAGGGGGCTGAGGGGGCATCGCTGGTGCAGTTGACCGCGTGGGAATCCACCCCAGCGGCGGTGACCGGTGACCCGGGAGCTGGTCGACTTCGGCGCACCGACTGGCGAGTCGAACCAGCACAGGTGCTTGACCTCTCCCGAGCCCTCGTGGGTGGGTCCCCGGATGCTTTGGCCCACTTTGAGTCCTACCGTGTTCCAACGTCATCAACGGCGTTCTACCTCTGTACACACGGTCAGCGTGACGTGTGTTGTGGATCGATGGGTATGGACCTGCTCACACGGTTGAGTGGACGAGGGCCATCGGAGTTGGACTTCACACAGAACAGCCCCGAGGTGATCACCGGCGCGGATGTGGAACTACGCCGCTGCTCCCACACCGGAGGACATCGCTTCGCCGCGACCGGTATATCGATGCCCGACGGCTATGCGTGGGCGCACCTCGACGTCGATGTGGTCCGAGCCGTAACACAACGTTCGGTTCACCCCAGTGAACTCGCCTTCCACTGCCGGGGATCGAGCCTGATTCCCGCCGGGCCGTCACAGGTGGCTGACCGCTATGGCCTGTGTGAGGTCGGCTGGGACTGGGCAGATGCACGCCGGTCCGTGGAACTGCTCGGATTCGAGCGTCGGACCCTGGCAACCGACTTGCGGATCACGGGGTTCCTGGCCGATGGCGAACGTCGAGCGTTCGAGGTGCGAGTCGCCGTCGCCGCACATGTACCACAGATCACGTGCGGCGTGATCGCAGAACCGGAGTACAAGGTTGAACCGGTGTGGATGGTCGAGGGCGCCCGTGAGGTGGCGACGCACGCGCGCTGAGGATCCGTTGTGTTCCAGTCGTTCCGTTAGCGGCTGCTCAGTAGCCGAACTTCTCGCCGCGGTCCTCCGCGTCGGCGGCCTTTACGCCATATCCGAGGACGATTGCGGGCAGTAGTACCACGGACCCGACTGCCATTGCGACCAGAACCCCGTATACGAGAACCTTGGGAAACCCGCTGAAGAGAGCCACGAAGAACAAGACGATCGCCAGCCCGAAAAGGCTGTAGCCGATCCGGGAGCCCGTCTCACACAGCTGTTTGATTCGTGCGCGACGGATCACGATCGGATCATCAGGGTCGATCATCGGGGCCGAGCCCTCGGGCAAGGTTGGGGCTGAGGGTGATCCCGAGGTTGGCTCAGTGGTCGACTTCGACGATGACTGGGCTTCGGACTCATCACTGTTGTGGGTCTCGTTGGACTTCACGGCAACCATCCTGCGTCTGAGAGCAGTCTCTCGAGGGACTCGGTCATTCTCTCAAAGGAGAAGTGGCTTCGGGCAATCCGCTCGTTGTGGTCCAACAACTCGTTGGTCTCGACTCTGTTGGCCGGATCGAGCATCGCCTTGACCTGTGATGGTCTGGAACTGTCCGCCCAGATGAAACCCAGTTCACGAAGCTCACCTCCTACGGGATACCTGCCGACGCTCACACTCCGACGATGCAGCGCCGCCTCGATCGGCGGATTGCCGAACCCCTCCCATGTCGACGGGAAGGTCACATGGTCAGCGGCCGCATACATATTGAAAGTGGATGACGCGCTTCGATGGATCACACGACACCTGGCCGAACCCAATAGTCGATCGAGTTCATCTGCGTAGTCCTCCTCCGGTGGGCCGGTGAGCCAGTAGGTCGCTCCTAGGGACTCGCAGAGCGCTATCGCCTCCGGAATGTTCTTACGCTCGATTGCTCGGACCGGATGCACGACGAGAGTCTCTTCGGCTGACACAGACAGCTTCGATCGGACTTGCTCTCTGACCGACTCGCGATGGTTGAGCGCTTCCGGGTCCGGGATCTCGAAGCCGTTGTAGATGAGGGTCGAGGCGATGCCACGATCCGCGAGTTCGTGCTGTAGCACTCTGTTGATGGACACATGGCGCCAGCCGGGCGAGTCAACGGGAAGATCGGTGATGTGTCTGAAACGCTCGCGATGCCACGGTGGGTCGTGATGATGGACCAGGGTGCGCCGACCCCGCAGAACCCTGAGCGCAGCGGCAGAGGCGTCGAGATTCATCGGGATTGTCAGCAGGTTCTCGGCGATGATGAGATCCGCTCCCTCGATCGCAGAGGAGAGGTCCGAGGCGATCTCGGAGATATCTCGACTAGTTGTGACGAGCCCAAGGCCTGGGACCACCACATCAGAGCCCGTCTCACCCGATACGGTCAGGGTCTCGAAGCCCAGGGACTCGAATGCCGTGATCCACGTTCGGGTGACGGCCGAGACGCCATCTGTGGGGCTGAATCTGAATGAGATGAAGGCGGCTAGTGGTGGCATCGACGAAACCTGGTGCGGACGGACCGGTGAAGGATTTGTGCCACCTGGGTTGGGGCGACGTGCTTCCAAGTTATGCTCCGCCCGATGGACCCGGAGAAAGTCAGGCACTTCATGGAGTCGCAATGGCGTGAGCCTGGCTTCACCTGCCCCAATGCCCAGACCTACCCGTGGCTCTGGCTCTGGGACTCGTGTTTTCACTCACTGATTTGGGCGCATCTCGGCCGGCCCGACCGGGCGGTCATGGAACTGCGGTCCGCGCTCGCGTCCCAGCATCGGAGCGGGTTCGTTCCCCATGTCGTCTACTACGACGGATTTCGTGACCACGACGATTTCTGGAGAGCGAACGGGACCTCATCGATCACCCAGCCGCCGATATACGGGCACACCGTTGCAGCACTCATTCGCAAGGGAATAGCCGTGCCCGAAGAACTCGTGGGTCGAGCGACTCTGGGACTCCGGTTCCTCCTCGAGCAGCGTCGCCGGACCCCCGGTGGTCTGATCGAGATCGTCCACCCGTGGGAGTCGGGCTGCGATCATTCCCCACGATGGGACTCGCTCTTTGATCCCGACGGGCACGGCTATGACCTTGACCGATGGTTCACACGCAAAGGGGAGCTCGTTGATGCAGTGAATCTGATCGACGGCTCGCCGATCAGTTCTGATGCCTGTGCCATCGGATCGGTCGCGTTCAATTCTCTTGTCGCGTTCTCTGCGTTCGAGCTGGCTCAGGTGACCGGTGACGCGCATCTTCATGACAGTGCTCGGGGGATCAGCGTGGCCCTGGATCGGCGCTGGAACCCGGAACTGCGAACATGGGTGGACGAGGGCACCACCGAGTCGGGTTCGGGCGGGATCAGAACTCTAGAGGCGCTCCTGCCGATGCTTGTTGACCAGAGAGACGAGATTCGTGAAACGGTCGTTGGTCAACTGCTCGACAGTGACGCATTCAGGGGGGAGTTCGGATTCCGTCAGGTGCACCGAGCGGAGCCCGCTTATGACCCCTCCGGCTACTGGCGTGGCGCAAGTTGGCCACAGCTCAACTACCTGATGGGACTTGCCTTGGCTCAACGTTGTGGCGACACATCGCTGGAGCGGGAGGGCTCGGATCGAATCCGGGGTAGGGCGCATCGGGGTGCGCTCGGGTCAGGGTTCTCTGAGTATTGGGACGCCGAGACGGGTGAGGGCGGAGGGGCCAGGCCCCAGTCCTGGGCCGGTCTTGTGGTGGTGGACGATTGAGAACTGATCCGCTTGCCGGAAAGGCGGATCTGTGACGGGGCCCTAGGAATGCCCCACTCGAATATCATGAGATAAGTGAAAAGATATGTAATATCATTTAATGTCTCTTCTTTCATCCCGTCGGCCGTATGAACACACGAACACCACATCAAATGGGCAACCCTCCGCCGGGGCTGTCGACGGACTTGAATGGGGTATCTATATCGAGTTCTGTGGCGATGAACGGAAGCTGTCTGCTGGTGAAAGCCTCACCTTCGGACGCAGTGCCGACCTAGTAATAGACAACAACCCCTACATGCATCGAGTGATTGGTCGATTTCGGAATCGGCGCGGGATCTGGTGGATCGACAATCGTTCGAAGCACCAGATGATCGAGATCCGTGACCTGTCTGGCCCGAGTGTCATCTCGGTGGCACCTGGGCGATCGGCAGCGGTCCTCTTCGGCGAGTTCAAGTGCTCCTTCACCTCCGGACCTACGCCCTATGAGATCATCGGAACCCTCGAGTCACATGAGTGGGACAGCGACATTCTGGGGGATGGGGGCATAGACGGTGTCGAGACCGTTGACTGGGCGCGAGTTACCCTCAATGACGACCAACTTGATCTGATTCTGGCGCTCTGTGAGCAGTATCTCCTGAATCCGAGCATTGCCGATGCTCCAATGATCACGAATCGTCAGGCCGCTGTGCGACTTGGTTGGACGATCAGCAAGTTCAACCGAAAGCTGGACCACCTTTGCGAGAAGCTTCAGCGCGCGGGGGTTCGTGGGCTCCGCAACGAGGTCGGTGGAAATGCGATGGACAGGCGTAACCGCCTCGTGGAACACGCACTGATCGCTCCACTTGTCACCATCGCTGATCTCGAGCGGCTGCCGCCTATCTGATCGCGACCTTTACCGGTGAAGCGATCGAGGCATTGACAAGCCAACCCGACCCGGCTGTCCGTGCCTGTTCATCCCGCCTTCCCAACTCGGCGCCCAGCAGGGCTCCATCGGTATCGCAGTCCGGGTTCAACAGGATGCCTGTCCGTCCGGAACGGACACTTGTGAGTGCGCTTGAGTAGCAGCGCGACACAGCGCCCATCTCTCCAGAGACAACGAGGCGGATCTGCCTGGAGCGAGAGGTAGAGACCAGTGAAGCGATGAGTTCCTCGACCTGGGGACCGGTTTCCTGCTCGAGGAGGTCGGGCAGGTCATCGACGCAGACGAGAACCGGACGTGACTCTGCGAGCGAGGTCGAAATGAGGGTGCGAAGTGACCCAAGTCCAGAGTGTTCCGAAAATTCCCGTTCACCTTCCCCGAGAATTGACTCATGTGAGTCGACTCTTTCGGCGTGCGGCGTGAAGATGTGGTCCCATATGCGGCCGGTGCTCTGGCCGACGGCCGCCTCGCCTCTACAGTCCGAGCTTCTGTGGCCGCTCCAGTCGCGTGGATCATGAGGTGATGAGCCGACAAGGTGGCCCGAGCGGATCAGCACCGTAATGGACCCGACTGGATCATCATCTACTGGATCCGGGCGAACCACGACTTCTGCCCGGGCCCGAAATGAGCGTGCGATGGTCTCAAGTGCTGTCGATCGGCCGCTTCGTCGCGGGCCTGCGACCACGGCGTTGGCATGGGAGAGGTCGAGGTCGACACTGTGTAGCGCGTCGGAGTCGACTCCTATGGGAATTCGCCAGATGCCCCGACCACTCACGTGCGCTGTGGCACTGACGAGTTGAACCGGATCGGGGCAGGTGGGGATGGGATTCGAACGTATGGCCGTTACCCCGGCGACATCGATGGCCTCTACTGTCCCAGATCCGCGAGCGGACGACGGCTCGGCGAACTGGATCCACTTCCCCCGGTACATTCCTCGCCCTGCTGGAATTGGACCGGCAAGGGGTGAGGCCATACCCAGTAGCGACGCCTCGTCCTCCGATGCCACCCGAAGCACCACAGGAGAGCCGAAACCCACGGCCAGAACCGGGTCGACCTCTATTCGCCTTGATGCTCCGACAACCAGATTCACCCCGGCAGTGGCACCCTCGCGGCAGATCCGTTCAAGGATGCCTGTGGCCTCACCATGGTTGATCGATTCGTAGGTCCGTTCGAACATGGCCATGTCGTCGATGATCACCACGGTTCGTTCCCCGTGGTGGACCGAGTCCCATCGTCGACCGTCGAGTAACGCATCGATGGATCTCAACAGACGTAGGACGCGTTCGGAATCGTATAGTCCGACCGAATCGGCGGCGAAAGGCAGAGTTCGGCCAATGGAATACACCGAGACCGACGGGTGCTGGCGAAACAGTGCCTCTGAGATCGTCGACAGTGCCTCCGAACGGCCCGAGCCCGGGCAGCCGAAAATGACGACTCCCACAGTCGTCTCGAGATCGAGCCGAAACGCCTCGGTTCGCTGGTGCTCGGGATTGTCGAGAAGTCCTACGACAGGCCGCAGACCAGCGTGTTCGTCAGAGCCCATAGCTGAAGTGCTGATGACTGAAGTGGCGATTGTCTCAGGGTGTAGTACATCCGGGAGCGGCTCCACCCATGGCGGTCGAGGTGGCGCCACGCCCGAGTGCCTGAAAGCATCGGCGATGCTCCTGACAGCTGCATCGATCGCGGTCCGATTCTGGTCGATACGTCCTGTGGAGCTACCTGAGTTCAGGCTGAGTGGCGCGGATGCGACACGAGCAGCCATGGAGAGGGGACCTGACGAATAGGCGAACCTCACCAGATTCGAGGTTGCCTGTCCGACTCTGATTATGGCGGCACCCGGGTCTTCGCGATGGATTGAGGCAGCTTCGGCAGTTCCGATGACATCGAGGCTGTCATCGCCGTCGGCAACGCGAAGCGCTATCCGAAGAGACGTATTCGCACGGATCGAATCGCTCACGACGCCATGGGGTCGCTGGGTGGCAAGGACCAGGTGGATGCCGAGACTGCGTCCACGTTGGGCGACGTCTACGAGTTCGTCAACGAAGTGCGGAATCTCCTTGCTAAGAGTTGCGAACTCATCGACAAGAACCACAAGTGCAGGCGGCCTGCCGGGGACTGCGAACGCCTCAGCCAGCGATGACATTGCGACCTCGGCCAACCATCGCTCACGACGGAGCAGTTCCGCTCGAAGCGACACAACAGCTCGATCAGCCAGAGCCGGGTCCAAGTCGGTGATGAATCCGACGGTGTGGGGCAGTGTCACGAGCGACCCAAACGCGGAGCCTCCCTTGTAGTCGATCAACAGGAACGTCAGCTTCTCGGGAGCGTGGGTCAACGCCAATGACGTGATCCAGGTTCTGAGCAACTCGCTCTTACCCGAACCGGTCATGCCGGCAATGAGAGCATGGGGGCCGTCTGAGAACAGATCGATCGATACAGGGTCACCACCACAGCTGGCAACCTTTGCGAACAGCGACGGGCTCTCCGATGTCGAATGCCACCGGTCGCGAATCGTTGCTGGGTCCTCGATGGGACTCGATCCGAGGATGCTCGCCAGGTCACAGACCTCGCCTGACTCGCCGACTCGCAAGCCCAGCGGTTGATCGGGCACGAGTGGTGACAATGCCATCGAATGAGTCCTGGCCGCCTCCCCGGTCACGGTCTCCACGGCGAGATCGCTGATCTCGGAGGCCACCAGAATCGGTTCCTCATCGGTCGTGCAGACGATCAACTCGTCATCGTCACCAATCGCCATGGACTGGCCGACCGACGCGGGAAGATTCCTACGATTCGTCGTGATCCAGACGAACCGTACGGTCCCGGGATCCAACGAGCCGATCAGGTTGGTGATGTCATCGTCAGTTGCTCCGTCGACGATGACAACGGTTCGAACCTGTGTCGGTCGCGACCGGAAGTGGGGGAGCCATGCCACCCATTTCCATTCATCTGTCCTCTCCGGTGAGGCAGCGACAGCGACTCGCAGTTCATTCGGGTTCGTGAGGGCGGCGAGTTGAACAACGACCCACCGGGCGACATCGGTGGCGGTCTCATCGGCGGCGATCAGACCGAGACCGCCGGCACGGTCGAGGTCAACCTCAACAGCGAGCCTGTGCATCAGGGAATCGCTGATCGACTCAACGAGGGGATCAAGCAGATCGGGCCTGCCCTGCGACGGGCATTCGACCGGGGTCGAACCCCTTTGGACAGCGGTGCCGAGGCGAACCCGTAGGGCCCCACCCGCCGAGTCCGCGAATGATCGTTCCCACAATCGTGCTCCTCTCGTGGCGATGATCGACTCGAGTTCGCTGATGCTCGGGCACACTTCGTCGCCGAATTTGCGCTCTTCAAAGTGAGCCTCGGTGAGGTCGTCGAATGCCCGGTCGACACCCTCGTGGAACTGTTCCTCCCTGAACTCCAGTTCCTTGCGGAACTCTCGACGCGACTCGATCCCTGATGCCACCACATAGACGAAGCTGAACAGGACGAACACCGCGCTGAGAATCGACCTCGTTGCCACCCACAGGCCGGCGCCGAGCAGGAGTGGGACGACTGCGGACAGAACCGGCATTCCGGGAAGGCGAGCCGCTTCGGGTGGGGTGGGAAAGCCGACCTTCCTTGGCATGAAGTCGCGGTGAGTTCTGGGTGAACTGCGATGAGGGATGAAGGGCCCCCGTGACGGTGGTTCGAGTCGGGAGTCGATTGCCACCACGAATGCCCTTTGGCAACTGCTCTGTGTCAGCGCCACCGATGGTTCGGCCAGTGCCCCTCCGGCTGTACCCGTAGACGCCTTGGAGTGGACAGAGATCAGATCCCCATCGCTCACGCGGCGTGTACCGATCACCCGCTGACCATCGACGAGAACATGCGCGGATCCATCGGTGAGGATCTCGACCCGATCGGTCACACGGACCCCAACGCCTTCCAGATTGTTGAGCCCGTAGTGGAGGACCACAGCATCAGCGACGGGGTCTCCGTCGATGATGCTGTGGATCACCCGAACCGGCGACACGTCGAACTGCTCGACAGCTTCGTTGTCGGCGTCACGACGATGGGGTCGGCTCAAGGACCTGCGTAGCGTCACGACCGATCCGGAACGTGGGCCGACCTCGCTCACGAGTGCCGAGCGGTCCAGATCATCGACCGTCAGCCCCGAGCCGAGCCCGAAACCGGCGGCCAGATGATCGGCCAACTCGCCCACGGTCGCGTCTGCCGCAAGATCGATCTGAAGGTCGGTGGACCCATTCGGGCCACCGTCGAGTTGAATGGCGAACCGCATCGCTCATCTCCATGGGGGCCCTCGGCCTCCGATATGGCGTCGAGTGACGCTCAGCCCTGACTGGCCTGGTTCTGTTGGGCGATATTGGCAGCGACGGTCTTGGCGGCAGCTTCGAGAGCAGCAGAGACCTTCTCCAACTGGGCGCGATGTCCGCTGTCCCACTCGGAGCGGAACCGCTCCGAGTCCTTGCCCTTCCACCAAGCCGACTTCAGTTGCCCGTCGAGTTGCTTCGCGAGTGACCGAATGGTGCCTGCCTCACGCTGCAGCGACTTCTGCAGTACGAGCATCTGTTCGGGATCTAGACCGAGTTGAGCCATTGTTCCTCCGTTTCGGATTCGCCGGACTGTCCGGCGCTGATGATGGAACAGTGTTTTGTCGGTCTTGTCAGCGGGGATGCCTCCCCGGTTGCGATCCGCGTCCGGTAGGCCGGCCATTCAACCGTGACGGGTGAAGGCCCGGCCCCCGCCTAGGTGCAGGTCCCCGGCCAAGTACATCTAGTGCGTTCGAATAGCCCGATCCTCTCGGGTTCGTGAACGGGCTCATCCTTCCGCTCACGCCGCGCAGTCGTAGGACGCTGGACGTGACCAGGGCGGTGCCGATGAGGATGAGGACGTCGCCGATCGAGATCACCTGACCCCATGGCAGCGGAATCACGTCGCCCAGGAACCCGAGCGTCGCACCGCCGTTGATCGAGCGCCCACCTGTCAGAGCGACCTTTGCCAGCTCGGCCTTCTGAACAATCCCGGCGCTCACAAGGGCCGAGGCGCTGACTGGTCGTCCCCAGTTGATGACTGTCACGAACAGGTTCAAGCCCACGCCCGCCACGATCATCACCATTCCTCCGACGCGGACGTTGAGCACAGCGAACGCCAGAATCGCGGCGGTGGCCCCAATCACAAGGAACGCTCCTAAACCCCCGGTGATACCCACCAGGTCGACGAACGCGATGGTCGCCACGCCGCCCACCAGCCCCTGCCACAGCAGCGGTTGCCAAAAGGTCACGTTGGAGAGTTCGCCGCCCGACCTGAGTCCCAGCACAACTCCAATGGCGAGAGCGACGCCCGTAAGGATGAGAGCCACGTCATGACGCTAGTTTGCCGATCCACCCGATCGAGGTATCCGGTGCGCGTTCTGACGGGCATCGCTTAGTCGACTAGAACGAGATGATGAACGACTTCTGGCTCCTTCTCCACATCCTCTCTGCGATTGTCGCCTTCGGGGTTCTGTTCTCACAACCACTCATTGGGCGTGAGGTAAAGGGTTCGGGGGAATCCTTCGCCAAGGTGGGCCTGTACCTTCAGGCTCCGGCGCTGGCCGTTCTGTTGATCTCCGGCATTCTGACCGCCGTGTCCTCCTCGGTCGACGGCATATTCAAGGAGACATGGATCTCAGCGGCATTCGTGGTCTGGTTCGCAATGGCGGTCGTCCTCTACCTGCTCATCTCGGCACATCGGAAGGGAACCACGGCCGTGGCGCCACTGAGTGGTGTGATGCACCTGCTTCTCCTCGTCGGGCTCGTGCTCATGATCTGGCAGCCCTGACACCGACGAGCCCAAGCGAAATCGGGATACCCAACATAGGGATTTGAACCCAAGAGGAGACGCGAATGACGATCGAGTTCAACATTAACGGCAATGTCGCCCACCTTCAGATAAACCGTCCTGAGCGCCGAAATGCGATCAACTTCGGATTGCTCGAGGAGATCAGCGAGTCAGTTGACCAGGCGATTCAGGCAGAGGTGAGGGCATTCATCGTCTCGGGCGCGGGCGGACACTTCTGTGCGGGAGCGGATCTATCGGAACTCGAGGATCAGAGTTTCACGGTTCGTCTCCGTGATGTG
>CAUJEC010000017.1 GCA_963169245.1 Actinomycetota bacterium | reverse complement strand
ATGGCAAAGGGCGTATACGCCTGGGCGGCTAAGGAGTCGTCCTAGACGCAACTGTTGCCTTCAGAAGGCCGCTACCTACAGAGCGCTGAGGCCTCGGGGTCCGTCGGAACGACACCCGGAGCTCCCTCATCGGGTTCGGGCGGCTGCGTGTCCTCGACAGCGGGCTGGTCATTGGAGGGCGACTCATCTGGTGATGCCACCTCGGAACCGGGTGAGGCCTTCCCACCTTCGCCTCCGTTGACCACTGGCTGGGAAGGGGGCTGTGACGCGGCAAGTTCGGCGTCGGTCGGCTCTGGAAGTTTGTCGGCATCCATATCCTCAAGACCGATGGGCTCCTTGCGGACGCCACCGAAATCCGAGCCCGGTGTCAGTCTCACCTGGTATCCGCGGAGGGACTCGTCGTAGGAGAACTGGGGGAAGCTCTCCAGGTACGAGGCAACCTGAATCGCTGCCCGACGGCTGCTCGGCCCGTAGTAGATCGTCGTCGAACGACTCTTGGCACCCGATTTCCATACATCGGCATTGAAGCCGACGCCGTCGAGCGCCTGCTCGATCGTTGCGGCATTGGAATCGGTCTGAGATGTACTGGACACCTGCACGATGATGTCGGAGGGACGTAGCGCACCGGGATCGGCCACCCCTCTGAACTGCTCGAGCAGTGGCTCCGCCTCATCCCAGATCACGTCCTGATACGCAACCCCACCCCGGGGAGCGGCCTTGGTCGGGATCTGCATCGATTGCAGCGAATCCGGATTGAAGTCCTGGAACTCACGAACGAGCCCGACCAGTGTCCCAACATCGAGGGTCGTGTCCATTCGTACAGCCGATGACGCCGCGTTCACAAGACCCAGTGCCGTAGTCGGATTACGCAGGCCTTTCTCCGCGGCACTTCGCAGGGCACGTTTGATGAAGTCCTGCTGCCTCGTGATGCGACCCAGATCGCCCGAGCCGTCGGGCCGCCATTTTCCGTCCTCGTAGAAGTAGAAATGCCGGGCCCTCGCATAGGCGAGCGCCTGATTCGGGTCGAGCAGATGGCAGCCGGGCTCTGAGATGGCCAGTCCCGAGTTTCGGTCACGGACCGGAGTCGTGAAGTACACAGGGACTCCGCCGAGCACCTCGACAAGCTTTCTGAAACCAAGGAAGTCCAACTGGATGTAGTTGTCGATCGGGATCCCGAAGTTGTACTTGATGGTCCGAACCAGGTTGGCCTCACCACCGATACCGGCCATCGCTGCGTTGATCCGCCCCATCCGTCCGCTCGGCAATTCAACGCGCGTGTCACGGGGAATCGATAACAGTCGGACTGAATGGTCGGTCGGATCAACCCGGAGGATCATGATGACGTCCGCAAGGCTCGTTCCAATGTCACGGTTCTTCATCACCGGGTCGTTCTTGTCGATGCCCTCTGCATTGTCAGTGCCGATGATCAGCACGTTTCGAGGCTCCGATGATTCGACAGTGCTTGGCGCCAGGGAACTGCCGATGTCGACAACGGGCAGGCTCTCGATCGCGTGGCGAACTCTCATGAGGCCCAGCCCCGCACCAATGCAGGCAATGACCAGTACGGCGTTGATGGACAGAACGAGGCGTTGTGCCCAGGTCCTACGGGACCGATTGGAACGTTTCGACACGGCGGGACGCTACCAGTTGACCTGACGATTCGAATACACCGTGGCGGTCATTCAGATCCCCAGTGCCGGAGCGATCAGACGGGCAAGGTCATCTGCGACACTGCGCGAGTACGAGGCGGTCAGATGGTTCGAGTCCGAGTAGATGACCAGGTCGCCGTCGATGACGTCGCAGCGATCATCCGGGCAGACGATCGAGAGCGGATCTATGAACATGCCACCCGAGCGAATGACGCTGTTGCGCTCCATTTCAACTCGTGCCTTGGCAGCGTCCTTGACCCCGAACTCACACGGTTCCACATCGCCCGAGTTCGACAGTATGCACTTGGGAACCGAACCCGGCGCGTTGGGCAGATCTCGTAGCACCAGCACGCGAGTCGACTGTGCCAGTTTCGCCACTGTCTCACCGAGCGCCGCTGTCCATTCGTCCCGACCGACCTGACCAACGTAGTAGGACGATCGGTGGCCCAGCACAACCGCTGTCGGACGCGTCCGGGCCACCAGATCAAAGATCTGCTCACGCCACGTATCGCATTGGTCATAGTGGGTGCGCGCCGCGGTCAGTTCAACCGGCACCTCGACCAGAGGGCAGAAACTGCGGCTCAGACTCACCAGCTTCCATCCTTGGGACTTGGCCATCTCGGCGAGCGCTGGTTGCCAGTGAGCGGCATGAGAGTCTCCAAGTAGCATCACTGTTGGAGCCGATGGTTCACCGGTAACACCACTGACGCACTTTGAGGGCTCAACCGGCTCGGCGTTCTCGTCCAACTCAGTCGGCCGGTGACAGTCGTTCGCATAGACCGACGCCTGATCATCGGGCGCGTCGACCACTGCCTCGGCGAGTTCGCTTGAGAGAGCCCCGCCTTCGGCAGCGGCCTTGCGACTGGCCGACTCGGCAATGCTCGCCTTGGTTGGAAGCGCTCCTACGCTGATGACTGCCACGGCTATCACAGCGATACCGAAGCCATAGCTCAGCGCCGGCCGTCTGACCAGAACCTTGAGATGCCGGAACCGATCCTCAACGAGGTGATAGCTACACACGGCGAGGGCGACGGAAAGCACCAGCGCCTGCAGCGTCTCAAGAGATGTCAGCCTTCGGCCAGCAGCAGCGGCGGGCAGGACCAGAACCGGCCAGTGCCACAGGTACAGCGAGTAAGAGTACTTGCCGATGAGCCGCAGTGGTCTTGTCTCCAACAGACGTGTGATCACCGGCCTGGTTGAGTTCACCGAGCCGTTGACCCCGCCAGCTTCTGGGACCCCGCCAATTTCTGGAGTTCCTGCAGCTAGGAGCGCGACGGTGCCCAGGACCGGTGGAAGCGCTGCCCACCCGGGAAAGACGGTCGCCGCCCCGTACCTGAGCGTCGGAAGCACCACGGCCGCCGCACCCAGAAGCGCCAACGCGTTTCGCATGCGTGGCCGAACACGCAAGCCCAGCCGGAGAGCGATTGCTAGGAGGCCACCGGCACCCAGTTCCCACGCACGTGGAGGTAACAGGAAGAACGCTGAGGGCTGTCGTACCGCAGTCAGCCACACCGCGCTCGTGAACGAAGCGACGCAGATCACGCCCAGACCGATACCGACCCGTTTGAGAAGTGCTCGTCTGGACCGGGCGCCCAGTGCCAACAACAGGATAACTGGCGGCCAGATCAGATAGAACTGTTCCTCCACCGCAAGTGACCAGTACTGCTGGAATGGCGAGATGACATCGGGTTGCAGGTAGTCGGTCGCGTGCCTAGCGAACCAGATGTTGGATCCGAAGAGGGCGGTCCAGCGGGCCTGCGAACCCAGATCGAGTAGATCAAGGGGCGACATCATCGCTACAGCGGCGAGGATGGTGGCGACGAACACCAGGATGGATGCCGGCAGTAGGCGCCGTGCCCGTCGAGCGTAGAAGTCGCCGAAGGAGATGCGACCTGACCGGTCACGTTCGTCGAGAAGGAGGCCCGTGATGAGGAAACCCGAGAGGACGAAGAACACATCCACGCCGACAAAGCCACCGGAGAACCAACTCAGTTCAGCGTGGAACAGCACGACGATCGCAACTGCGACACCCCGCATCCCCTCGACATCGAGTCTGAACGATGACTGTCGTGGGGCGCCCTGTTGTGCGGGTTGCGGTGCGCGACCCGCATCCGTAACGCCTGATTCTGCGAACGGAACTGACCCATGGCCTGATCTGTTGTTGGCCGGGGGGCCGATGGGGGCGACTTCTGACATGTCCCTTCCGGTGGACTGTTGGCCGATCTCGCTCCCTGCCATAGGCAAGTGGACATTGCGAGCAAATAGGATCGTGGTCTGAACGAACGTTCGACCGGAAGATCCACAGTTGGCCGAATTGACAGCCTACGCATTTCTTGGCGGAAACCTCTGTACTGATCTGATCGATTCCACAGCGGACCTGTCCGCACTCGACTCCGAGGGATTCTGGGTTGTGGTCATCCCATTCGAGGGCGACGCGACCTGCCTTCGATTCGGCGACGTCCGCGCCGTAGGGGACAAGTGGGGAATCATCAGCGCCAGCGAGTCCTCGACCGAGCGGGCTGAGGCCTCAGGACGGTCCAAGGCCACAGGACGGTCCGAGGTTGCATGCACTCGCGGTGTTGAGCTCACTTCGTGGTCCTCGTCGCTCGACGCTTCACAGTTCACCGACGGCGTCGAGCGGATCAGAGCCGAGATTGCTGATGGTCAGGTTTACCAGGTCAATCTGACCCGCACCCTCACAGCGACTGTGCCCAAGGACTTCAATATGTCGGTGCTCTCGGAGGGCCTTCGCCGACTGAACCCCGCTCCCTACGAGGCTCTCATAAGCATTCCCGAACTCGATCTTGCCATAGCAAGCGCTTCACCCGAGTTATTCCTCGCTCGCAATGGACGACTCGTTCGTTCATCACCGATCAAGGGAACAGCATCGACACCAGAGGGATTCCTCGACAAGGACCTCGCGGAGAACATCATGATCGTGGATCTGGTCCGCAACGATCTGGGTCGAGTGTGTGAGTGGGGATCGGTGCACGTCGCCGACCTGTTGAAGGTCGAGTCCCATCCAGGACTGCATCATCTTGTGAGCACCATCGAGGGGACCCTCCTTGAAGAGTGCGGCTGGTCCGAACTGATCGACGCGACCTTCCCGCCCGGATCGGTCACCGGTGCGCCGAAGATCGCCGCGCTCGAGTTGATCGAGGATCTCGAACCGACCCCCCGTGACATCTACTGCGGTTCGATCGGCTGGGTCGATGCCGACCGAGCAGTTGGTGAGTTGAACGTGGCCATACGGACGTTCTGGCTGACCGAGGGTATCCTGCACCTCGGGACTGGAGGTGGAATCACTTATGACTCCTCTGCCGATGGAGAATGGGCTGAGACCGTGTTGAAAGCGGATCGGCTTCTGAGTGTGGCAGCGAGGTCCGACGCACGCGGGACAGGACTTCGATGATCAGTTGCTTTGAGACAGTCGAACTCAGAGATGGCCTCTATTTCGAACTCGACGCACACCTGTCGCTGCTGAGAACCGCACTGTCCACTCTCGGCCTTCCTCCACTCGACGAACCCCAACTGTCGCGTGCTCTGGAACTTGCCCGGTCACACCCTCCCGAGCCAGAAGGCGTCGATTCTCTACGACGAGTCAGAGTCAGTTGGGACGATCGTGGCGAACCCATCGTGGTCGCCTCGCCAATGCTTGTTCACACTACACCGGCCGCTGTCTTCGTGGACCCCGAACCTCGACTGCTGAGCACTGCGAGTTGGGCAGGACTCAAGACGACGTCATATCGGTCGGCGACGGCGTACTCAAGCGAACACCCGGCTTCGGATGAGGTGCTCATGGTCAACGAACTGCGCTCGATCTGTGGCGGCGGATACAGCAACCTCTTCACAGTTGTCCGAGGATCTCTGATCACTCCAAGAGTCGGCTCCGGCTCCAGAGCCGGAGTGACCCGGTCCCTGATCATCGAAGGTCTCCGAGACGCGGGTGTCGAGGTGTTCGAGGGGACTCTGAGCGTGGACGACGTTCTCAACGCGGACGAAGCGTTCCTCACGTCCACCGGACGTCACGTGCAGGCCATCGGCTCGATCAACGGGAACTGTTACCCTCCCGAACGGCCGGTCACGGAAATAGCGGCGCGGACCTTCAACCAGATCTACAACGAGTCCTTCCGTTGGAGTTGACGGGGCTGGCCGTTGGAGTTGACGGGGCTGGGTTGACCGGGCCACCGGACCCCATGGATCCCACCGATCAGAGGCGCCTCAGCCATCGAAGCGGAGATGTGTGATATCGCCTGCTGTCATTTCGATCAGGTCACCGTTCTCATCGAGCACCAGCGCTCCGGTTTCGGTTACCGACACCGCTGTGCCTGACCGCGTGGTGTCACCGATTGCGATTCGAACAGGTCGACCTATGGTCGAACACTGGGGTAGATACGCTGAGACGAGTCCCGCGGGATCTGTCTCGAGCATCGGCAGCCAGCGCGAATCCAGATCGCGAAGTGACGACCCGACCAGATCGTCCCGATCGACAGGTACGCCTGCGATCTGAGAGAGCGACGTCGCCACTTCTGCCAATTCGCCGGGCATGTCATCCCAGTTGACATTCAGACCGATGCCCAGGATCGCGTAATCGACCCCATCCAATCCGATGGCCTCTGCCAGTACTCCCGCCACCTTTCGATAGCCCCTCGGGGAGGGGTTGCCCGAAGCCTCGTCGGTGACAACAAGGTCGTTGGGCCACTTGATGGACACTGCATCGATGCCGGCTTTGCGGATGGCCTCGTTCATGGCAAGCGAGAGCGCCATGGTCAGCAGCGTCCGACTCTCGACTGGGATGTCATCCATCGGCAGCCCAATA
>CAUJEC010000016.1 GCA_963169245.1 Actinomycetota bacterium | reverse complement strand
TCCCTCTTTGACGGCTCTCCGGCGTTGCCGGGCTCGTTCAGCAGGTCGGGCCTAGCGGGAGCCCTTGCTCGGCGGGAGAGGAGCAGCGAGCAGACGGGTATCTGTTGGCCTGACGTTGTGCTCCATAACCCGGTCCACCCGGTCGGTGACACCATCCATCTCGATTCCATCAAAGCGGCCCTTAAGAGCCCTATCAAAACATTCCTCACACAAGGACTCGGTATCCGTCTAAACGAAGATGACCGAACCCTTTCGAACGCGTTGCCAATCGACATTGAGAATCTGGAGCAGTGGAAACTGGGGACTGCGCTGGTGGAGTTACTCATCGCCGGAGACCCCATCGATGGCTGGGAGAAGCGACAGTCAGCACTCGGAGCGATACCCCCCTTGGGGGTTCAGGAGGCCAAGGTAAAGGACATCAGGACCCAAGCTGGCGGAATCATTGAGCTCGCAGAAGAGTCGGGAGGCGTTGGGGAGCGTCAGAGCGTGCCCATCGACCTGCGCCTGCCTTCGGGCCGCCGACTCGTCGGAGAGGTGACCGGAGTCGACCCGGGTACACGACGAGTCGTGACGCTCTCGTTCAGCCGACATAAGAAGGTGCAGGAACTGTTTGCCTGGGTTGACCTAATGGCCTTGACTGCCATGGATGACACCGAGGAATGGCAGGCAACGATCATCTCGAAGCGCGCCTCGAAGTCCCAGGTCACGAAAAAGAACCCGATCGATGCCATCGGTAGACGGCTGCGCACAAACGCAACATCAGAGACAGCGCTCGACGCTCTGAACGTGCTCGCCGATTTCTGTGAGGCAGCCACGAGCCGCCCCATCCCATTCGACGCGGACTTCTCCTCAGCCCTCAACGACGACAACTCCGACGCTGCTGCCAGAGCGTGGAGAAATCTCGCCGACCCGGCCCCGTACGGAGAAGTTGGTCCTGACCCAACCTCGTTCGTCTACCCGGGATTCAGTTTCAACGAGGTGTCGGCAATTGGTGGTGACGGGCACCCACTGGTCGACGATGGCGAACCGGTGGCCCGGCGGTATGCCGCGCTTGTCTGGAAACCCTTCAACGAGACGATCACCCTGGGTGGTCTTGAAGATGAGCAGTCTTGAAGATGGGCGGGGTACTGATAACTGAACCGGAAGCCTTTGACCTCAATGGGCCGCTGCCATGGGGCCGCCTCGCCATCGAGGCCTCTGCCGGAACCGGCAAGACCCACACGCTGTGCCATCTGGCCGTCCGCTACATCGCCGAGGCTGATGTAGCGGCTTCGGCCATCCTGCTCGTCACCTTCACGCGTGCGGCCACAGCAGAACTGCGGTCGCGGATCCGCGAGGCCATAAGAGACGAGATCAGACGACTCGAACGGGAGGTCGCCTGCGCCACTCCCGACAACGAGGTGTCCAACGATCTGGAACATCGGCTGAAGAATCTCCGGAATGCGCTGACCGACTTCGACTCCATCACCATCTCAACCATCCACAGTTTTGCCACCCAGGCGATCACGGCCATTGGCGTCACGTCCAAGCTCGACCCGCCGAACGGGCCGACTTCGGAAGACACGAAACTCGCGGAATCGGCCTGCACCGATGCTGTCGTCAGAGCCGCTGCCAGTGGAGTTGATCGCACGCTGCTCCCGGACAGCAAAGCGCTCCTGAAAGCCGTGAACGTCGCTACAAATTCACCAGACACGATCATCGAACCACCCGAACTCGAGGGCGAGCCCACCGCGCACACAGTGCTCGCTTCCCTTGTACGGACAGTTGTAACGACGCTGCGGATGCGCCGACAGGCGAGCGACAGCGCAAGCTTCGACGATGTACTCAGCGGCCTGAGAGAGATGGTCCAGTCCCCCGACGGTGCATCTGCTGTGGCCCTGCTGCGTGACCGCTATCGAGTGGTGATGATCGACGAGTTCCAGGACACCGACCCGGTCCAGTGGGGGATCTTCGGCACGATATTCGGCGATCGCGAGGTCGAACCACAAGCAGGGCGTGAGCCGACCGCTCTGGTGCTGGTTGGCGACCCCAAGCAGGCCATCTACAGCTTCAGAGGCGCCGACATCTCCACCTATAGCGGTGCTGTGTCCGAGCCTGGGACCCGCAGCGTTGCCCTGGCCACCAACTGGAGGTCAGATGGGCAACTGGTGGACGCTCTCGGGACGCTGTTCAGCGGGGTGTCCTTTGGGCGTGGCATCGACTACCTCCAGGTGGGTGCCTGCGAGAAGAACACGAGTCGCGTTGCGTTGACGGATGGCGAGCCGGTCGTTCCGGTCCGTTTTCGATTGGCCCTCGGGGAGAGTATTCCCCGAAATACCCAGGGTATCTCCGCACCCGAGGCAAGAGACGCTGTCTGGAATGATGTCGTTTCCTGCGTGATGGAGACACTTGCGTCAACAACCATACCGGATGTGAATGGGACCATGGTCCGGGTCCAGCCCTCAGACATCGCAATACTGGTCAACAGCGGAAAGAATGCGCTCCTGATCCAAGAACTGCTCGCATCCTCAGGCATCCCTGCGGTCCTCAGCCGGGCGTCGAAGGTCCTCGACTCCGAAGCCGCAGATCAGTGGCGCTGGCTCCTCGATGCCCTTTCAAACCCGACTGATGTTGCCAGAGCCAGGCGATTCGCAATCGGCTGGTTCATGGACACCCCCATCGAAGAGATCGACTCACCCGATGACGCCCTCATGGTCAGCGTCTTCGAGTTGTTCAGCTCCTGGGTCGATGAACTTCAACGGCATGGAGTGACCACCTTCGTGCAGCGGGTACTCGACGACAGCGAGATCATTCCTCGAGTGTTGCTGCGACCGAACGGTGATCGACTCGCAACGGATCTGACCCATGTAGGTGAACTGATGCAGGCCGCCGGACCGCATGCGACAGTCCAGGGCCTGCTCGAAGTGCTCAGACCTGATGACCGCTCCGCAGACGAACAGGCAGACGACGAGCAAGCTAGACGTATCGAGACCGAGGACTCATCTGTTCAGATCATGACTGTGTGGGTGTCGAAGGGGCTTGAGTTCCCCATAGTCATGGCACCAACGCTGTTCATGGAATGGAACGACGACCCCCCGGTCGTGGTTCATGACTCGACGAGCGGCAAACGAATCCTCGATCTCTCGGGCGCCGCCGCAGAGGAGAGCAGGAAGGTCGCGTCGCTCGAACGTTCCATCGGGGAACGTCTTCGCCTCTCCTATGTCGCACTCACCAGAGCAAGCCATCAGGTGACCGTGTGGTGGGCCACTCCCAACCATTCCAAAAAGTCCGCTTTGTCCAGGCTGCTCTTCGCCCGTGACGACACAGGTGAAGTAGACCAGAAGGCGCTCTACGAGGACAAAGTGGAGATACCCACGGGAACCAGCCCAAAGGTGGCTACCAAGAAGGCGAAAGGCAGAGCAAAGAGCGGGCAGACCGCGGACGGGAATGAGTCCGACGACCTTGACACACCCTCCGACACAGACAAAGAACCATGGCTCAAGCGAACCCACCAGGGATTGTGGGCACTCGTTGAACGGTCAGGTGGACTCATAGAGGTGGCAGAGATCGGCATGGAGCCCGTCCCATCCGGCTCGGGCAGTCGTCGCTTAGAGAACCTCAGAGAGTGGGGGCCGGCCACCGATGGCTCAGCGGCGAGTCCGGCTCTATCGGCTCAGGAGTTGACCCATAAGCCGGACAGGTCATCGGGACGATGGTCCTTCAGTGCGATCACTGCTCACGAGGACCTGAGGAGTACTGCTGAGGATCCATCGTCAGATGACTCTGGCGCCAACGACGAGAAGCAGGTCGGGATCGACCGTACCAGTCCAGGCACCGGCACCGGCACTGTCGCTGGCACCGGGACTGGCACACCGCCCGAACCGCCCATCACATCGAGTGACTCGCCGGGGACGACATCGCAGAAGTCCTCGAACGAAAGTGTGTCAGCACTGCCCCTCGGATGGCTCCCAGCGGGCGCATCTTTCGGAACACTCGTCCACACCATCTACGAACACCTCGACTTCACCGAGGTGGATCCGTCGCCAACGATTCGAACTGTCGCCGAGAACGAGTTGGCCTGGCGGGACCTGGATCTCACACCCCCACTACTCGACGGGACCAACAAGGCCTACGGGCTCGACCTGCTTGCCGATGGAGTCCAAAGAACGCTTGCCACCCCACTCGGCTCACTCTTCGATTACGCCGCTCTCAACTCCATTACCCAGAGCAACCGGCTCAACGAAATGAGCTTCGAACTGCTCCTCGACGCGGAGCGAACCTCATATGAGAGCCCTCATCTCGATGATCGGGCGATCGGGCAGGTCCTGGTCAGGTGGCTCGATCCAACCACAGCTCTGGGAGGCTGGGCTGCAGAACTCGCTTCAGGGGCTTTCGGAGTCACCCTTGGAGGTCACCTGACAGGTTCGATCGATGCCATTTTCAGGGTGAGAGGACCGAATCACGACCGGTTCGTAGTCACCGACTACAAGACCAACCGTCTCAGTGCAGCCAACGAACCGCCCCGTCCGGAGCACTACGACTTCGAGTCGATGACACGGGCAATGGTCGAACATCACTATCCGCTGCAGGCACTCCTCTACTCGGTTGCACTGCATCGCTACCTTCGTGGACGCCTGTCCGACTATGACCCCTCACTGCACCTCGGCGGGGTCTGCTACCTGTTCGTCCGAGGGATGGTCGGACCCGACACACCGGTGATCGACGGTCATTCCACTGGCGTGTGGTCGTGGGTTCCCCCGGCCGGACTGATCGTCGAACTGAGCGATCTACTTGCAGGCACAATGGATACTGCCGAGCAGGGTTCCCAAGGGGGTGGCAGATGAACAGCGCACCTGTCTCAGTGCTCTCCCCAAGTGTCGCCGCGCTCAAGCCGTTCATAGAGGCCGGGATATTCAACGACGCAGAAATCCAACTCGCCACGTTGGTGGAGCGACTAGCGAAAGCAGAGCGCCCAGATGCTCCACCCGAGGTGATCCTCGCAGTGGCAGCTGCTGCACGCGGACCGCGTTCTGGCCACGTTCGAATCGAACTGCGACGCGCATCGGAACTGATGGTCGACGAGTCAGACATCGACAGCGACCTGCCCTGGCCCGAGCCGGAGGCGTGGTCAGAGATCCTTCGCTCATGCGACGTCGTGGTGGCCACCCCTGACACAGCCGACCTCTCCCCGATCAGACCGCTGGTTCTCGATGGCGACTCGGTATACCTGCAGCGCTACTGGCTTGCCGAACGAGCTGTGGCGAAGTTCGTCATCGGCCGGGTCGAGGCTGCTGACTATCTGGGTTTCAACACGGCGGCCATCGAGGCATCGCTCGAGAGGTTCTTCGGACCGGAGACGGACAACGGTGTGCCCAACCTCCAGCGGGCTGGCGCCAAACGTGCCCTGAGAAGACCCTTCAGTGTTCTGGTCGGAGGCCCGGGGACCGGCAAGACCCGGACCATCGCCCGGATGATGGCGGCCGTGACCGACCTGAGGACCGACTCCTCATCCAGGTTGCGGATCGCTCTCGCTGCCCCGTCCGGAAAAGCGGCGGCGAGGATGGGCGAGGCGATCGAGGTCGCCGTCGATGGACTTCTCTCCGACGGCCTCATAGACCAAGGCGTCGCCGACTCCCTCCGAGACATCCGACCTACAACAATCCACAAACTGCTCCGGGCCAATCCGCGGAGGGGATTTGGGCAGAACGCCCACAACAGGTTGGACATGGACATGGTGATCATCGATGAGACCTCCATGGTTTCGCTTCCCCTGATGGATGCACTGTTCGAAGCGGTAGGGCCCGAGTGTCACGTCGTTCTGGTGGGCGACCCCGATCAACTGGCGAGTGTCGAAGCCGGCACGGTTCTGGGTGACATCGTCAGAGCACCCGAGCATCCATACCGAGGCGCAGAGCTGGCCGGGAAGTCACAGGGTTCGGCGTTGGATGCTCACATCACGACATTGCAGACTGCTCACCGATTCGGATCCGACTCTGGCATCGCGGAACTCGCGACACGGATCCGCCAGGGCGAGACCGACGAGGTGATCGAACTACTCCGATCAGGTATCGACGAGGTCACCTGGGTCAGATCTGATGACCAGGCCGGAATCGGCTCGATCTCCGAGTTGCTCATCACCAATGCGATCCAGGCCATGTCGTCTGCCAGGAACGGAAATGTTGACGAGGCCCTGGACCGACTCGCTGCTGTCAAGGTTCTGGCCGCCACCCGGCTCTACCCCTTTGGCCGCAACGACTGGTCCGAACGGATAGAGAGCGGCGTGTTCGCCAACCTCGGTCCCGGTCAGGCCCCAGCACCGTGGCAACGGTGGTATGTGGGCCGGCCCGTGTTGAACACCCGGAATGATCGTCTTCTCGGCATTTCCAACGGCGATGTCGGCATAACCATCGAACGCGACGGAGTTCTGGTGGTGGCAATGGCCGGTAACCCCGATGACCGGCTCGAGATCCAGACCGCCAGACTCCAGGAAGTCGAGACTTGGTGGGCGATGACCATTCACAAGAGCCAAGGCTCTGAGTTCGGCCACGTCGTCGTGTCGCTACCACCGCCCAACGTCCCGATACTGACCAGGGAACTGCTCTACACCGCCGTCACCAGGGCCAAGGAAAGGGTGACAATCGTGGGCTCGGAGGACGCCATCCGCCAGAGCGTGGGACGTCCGATATCGCGGGCCTCGGGGCTCGGCGCGCTCCTCTGGTCACCGGCTGGGGACTGATGACCCAGAGCGCGTCATAGGCAAGTCGCCCTATACCCGCGAGAGATGACCGACCGGTTCGACACCAATCGCTGGGGCAATGACTCAGGCTCACGACCCGGGCTGCCGCCGGTTCCACAGAAGGCTGATCAGGCCCCTGGGTCACTATCTGTTCGACTCTCCAACCACTCCGGCCAAGGCACCGGAGGATTCGGCAACGGCTCGATACCCCGGTCGGCGCACAGCCGTTCAAAACCTGCCCTGTCCGCAGGAACTGCTCGGGGATCTCCACACATGATCTCGTACATCGTCGCGCCCTCGGGACCTGCGATCAGCGGGCCGAACACGGCACCCTCAGGCAGGGACACCGAGGTCCCCGGTCCACAGACCCGATCGCCGATCGTAACCTCGCCCGAGACGACGAACACGTAATGGTCGGACGCGTGTCCATGGGCCTCGACGACCACGCCCGGGTCATAACGTGCGTAGATCACCATTCGCTGTGGGCTCCACTCGAGGAACTTCTCCCACACAGACACCCGTCTCCCATTGTGGGACTGGGCCTTGACCTCGATCCACGGCATCTCATCGATGGACGTGATCGTCGGACCTACCACCGCCTGAACCTCAACCGAGTCTGTCGACTCGGCATCCTCAGTCACGCCGACCCCTCGGCCATTGCGAGTCACTCACATGCACGTCGGTCAACTTACATGCCGGGCCGAACTCACAGCGCAAGACGCGCCCGGTACTCCGAGTCGATCGTCGGGCCGATCTTCCTACGCATCACCGCGGGCCAGAGTGTCACGAGCAGGGCGAGCGGGTCCCAGAGGTCGTGGCGAGCAGCTCCCTCGATCGCTGCACCGATTATCTCAGGGTCCCCGAAGGAGTCGATGTCCTTCCAGTGCTTGGCCGGAACTCCCGAGGCAAGAGATGCAAAGGACAAAAGCGCAGGCCAGCGGTCCCATTCGGCCGCCGCTCTCACCGCTCCATCTATCAACTCGGACTCGGGCACGCTCAACTCGGCCACTCGTGTGCGACTGATCAGGTTCAACAGGTCGACCAGATCGAAAGCATCGACCCAGCGCGTGTTGTCATGCGCTGTCCGCAGCACCGAGAGCAGCACGGGGTTCTCGACGAGTTCGATCAGATCATCGACCCGTGCAGCGGGTTCGATATAGGGCACCACATCGAGGATCACCGATGCGTCCAGACGACTCACGATCGACTGCAGGGTGTCGGGCCGTATGATCCCAGCGAAATGCCCAAGGGCCAGCAGATCATGACGCTCGATGAGTACGTCAGCGGCGGCATCGAGTTGCCGGGAAGGTAGATCTCGAACCAGCACCTCGACCCGCTGGGGGTGGACATGTCCCGCTACGTCAGCGAGAAACTCCGGCGGTAACCGTCGCGCGATCGCCACCGATGAACCGGTATCGAGCAAGCCCGCTATACGACCCGCCAGAACCGGGCCGAGCGCCTTCTCGGCAACCTTGGCCGTAACCGGCGGGGGCAGGATCTTCGCCGCGTTCTGGAGTCCACCCATTCGACTCTGGGCGGGGTCGAAGAGAAGCTCGACAATCTGGGAATGCAGCGCCCTGAGCGTGTCCGAATCAAGGCGTCCCAGGAAGTCGATCTCCTCGCTCGACACACCGAGCACATGGGCGATCCGATCGGTGAGTGCCACGCTCGCGAGTGTCAACGGATGATCCGTTTCACAGTGCCCCGCAAGGGTCTTGGAACATGATGAAGCAGGTCGGACTCAGCACGGATGACCTCTCGACGGTGATTCTCCTGAGAGGACTCGATAGCGGTGACGAGCGTCAGAAGTTCGTCGTCGGTCAGTTCAGCGAGGCCGGCCGGAGGATCGGCGCCAAGCACAGCCGCCAACTTGGCCATGCGGTCTGGCATATCCGCTTTGCGGGACATAGGGCACGATAGCTGCGAAATCGGTCATATCTGGCCAATATCTCGGCCACGAGCTTTCAGGATGGATCGGCCACGAGCTTTCAGGATCAGCTGGGCCATCTGGTGATCTTGCGGATCACCTTCTGCACGACCCTCGGGTATGGAGGGTAGGCAGCCTTGAGGTCACCCTTGGTCGGGCGGCGGAGCACCGACTTGATGTGACTGAACGTGTCGAATCCGGCCTTTCCGTGATATCCACCCATCCCGCTGGGCCCCACCCCTCCAAAAGGCATGGTGGTGGCCACCTGATATACGAGATGGTTGACACAAACCGAACCCGATGTGGTCCGCGTCAATACCCGACGTTCGGTGTCCTTGGACTCAGTGAACACATACAGCGCAAGCGGACGGGGTCGGGCGTTGACGAAGTCGATCGCGTCGTCGATCGACGCGACGGTGATGATCGGGAGGATCGGTCCGAAGATCTCCTCCTGCATGACCTCCGATTCAGGGTCGGGGTCGACTATCACCACAGGAGCAAAGGTCCGGGCGACGGGATCTACACGACGTCGCATCAGCTCGTGCCCACCATGATTCTCGAGCAGACCCTCGAGACGCCCGAGATGCGTACCGTTAACTATCGACGTCGGCGGAGCCTTGTCCCGGTTGCGAGCGAGTTCCTCGACAACCTTGTCGGTGAACTCATCAGCGATTGCTCGCTCGACAAGCACATAGTCGGGAGCGACGCATGTCTGTCCCGCATTCAGGTACTTGGACCACGCGACCCGTCGTGCAGCGACTTCAAGGTCGGCGTCCGATGCAATGATCGTCGGGCTCTTGCCGCCCAACTCCAGAGTCACCGGTGACAGGTGCTTGGCCGCAGCCTCCATGACGATGCGGCCAACCCGCGTGCTGCCCGTGTAGAACACGTGGTCCCAGGGCTGAGCGAGAAGTTCTGATGAGACCTCCACTCCACCGAGCACGACGCGAACGGCCTTCGGATCGACGTACCTCGGAACCAGTTCGGCCAGAAGAGCCGCCGTGGCGGGCGCGAGCTCGGATGGCTTGAGCACGACAGTGTTTCCCGCTGCAAGCGCTCCTACGAGCGGGGCGAGCAGAAGCTGAATCGGATAGTTCCACGGGGCGATGATCAGCACCGTGCCGAGCGGCTGTGGCTCGGTCCACGCCTTGGCCGGCTGCGCTATGACCGGAACCTTGTATCTGGTCGGCTTCACCCACTTGTGCACGAGAGCGAGGGCATCCTTGGCCTCGTCGCGAACAGTCAGCAGATCGGTCATCCACCCCTCGAACGCTGGCTTGCCGAGATCCTTGGCCATGGCGTCGAGCAGTTGCGCTTCGTTGTCCTGAACGAGATCGATTACGCCCCGGAGCTGTGTCTCACGCCAGTCGAGGGTCGCCGTACGGCCACTCAGGAAGACCTTGCCGAGTTCACGGCGAAGCTCCGCGATGGTTTCTGGTGCCGCGATGGCTTCCGGCGCCTCTGCCTCGACAGTTATGTCATCCGCACCTCCCACGGGGCCGGCGCCAGCGCTTGTCGTATCAATGGACATCTCAACGAACCTTTCCGATGGGCCCACTCAGCACGACCGGCCCGAACTCTGGACGCGACATTACGCCGCTGCGGATCACGACGGGGCCGCGATCGACACGCGGCAGTGCGCGCGGCAGGGTTGGCGATCGGCGTCGACGTTTGGGGCACGGGACGCGACTGCGCGTAACCGATCATTCGATGGGCAACTAGGTTGCATCTGATGGGTGCGACCATGGTTCTTGCTATCGGGTTCTGGCTCGCGTTCTTCGGAGCACGCCTGATCCGAACGAAGGGAATTCCAGAACTCGTCGCCTTCCTGATCGTGGGCGCCCTCATCGGACCTCACGGTTTCAGGCTCGTGGACCGGGACCTACTCGAGGGCCTGAAGCCGGTCGTCGCCATTGCGACAGCGATGCTGATGTTCGGCATAGGCGAGCGACTGAGTCCAAGAGAGTTGCGGGTCAGTCCCTTCTCAGCGCCCGCCGGCATGTTCTCGGCCCTGCTCACCGCGGTCATCGTCGCTCCCCTGTCATTGCTGGCCGGAGCCAATGGCGCTGAGGCGATGATGCTCGCGGTCCTTGCATCGGCCGGAGCTCCGATGACGCTGACTGCGCTCTCGGCCAAGGTCCGTTCCCCCTACTCGACCGGCCTGATCGGTGCTCATGCCGTATCGGATGCCGTCGCCGCGATCGCGTTCTCCCTGGCGCTGCCAATCGCCCTCATGTTGGTCAGAAGGAGCTCGAGCATCGGCGACGCCGTCGGATTCTTCCTCCGACTGGGTCCGGGCTCCGTCGCTCTTGGCGTCGTCGTCGGTCTGGTGGTGGCCAGATTCAGCAGAAATTCGGCCGGTGTCGGCGAGTCGATGGTCCTGGTGATGGTCCACATGGTCGTCCTCTCGGCAATCGCTGCTGCAGCTGGCGCCTCGATCCCTCTGGCCGCGCTCGTTTCGGGGACCGTCGTCGCAACACGAGTGCACGGCGAGAAGCACACTTTCATCTTCAAGTCGGTTCAACAGATCGAGGAGCCGTTGTTCCTCGCGTTCTTCACCATCGCTGGAGCCTCGCTCGACGTCGGGCTCCTTCCGGGTCTTGGTCTGCTGGGTGTCATCTACATCCTTGGCCGGACGGCGGGGAAGATCCTCGGCGGGTTCCTCGGCGGCATCATTGCCGGACAGAAACGAAACGACGCGCTCCGGTTGGGGACGGATCTACTCCCACAGGCGGGCTCCGCCGTTGCCCTGGTGGTGATCCTGACCGAGGAGATCCCTGCCGAGGGCGCTCAGATAGCCGCCGTGGTTCTGGGCGCAATCGTCATCTTCGAGTCCATCGCCCCCATATTCACCGCCCGGAACCTGAAGCGCCACGCGGTTCCCTCAGCAGAGGTCAGCGCCGTGCCGCCGTCGCACAATCAGCCCGATGCTCCATCGACCGTCACCGCTGACTACCCGAAGCCTCAGGTGAAGGGCATCGACTAGGCACTCGACGTTGACGCTCGCTCCCTATGCTTGAGAGTTGATCGAGATCGACTGTCGAGCAGTCGACCAGCACTCCGGAGCGACCTGTGTACCCAGACCCTCACGAGGCCAGCCCAGCCGAGGCAGGCCCAGCCGAGGCCAGCCCAGCCGGGACAGTCGACCAGTCCGGTGACGTCATGTTGTTGACAGCTGCGCAGGCCCGCGTGCTCGGATGCCTGATCGAGAAGCAACTGGCCACCCCGGACACCTATCCGATGACGCTCAAGGCGCTGACCAATGCCTGCAATCAGTCAACCAGTCGGTTTCCGGTGGTCGACTATGCCGAGACGCTCGTCGAGACCACCCTGCAGGCGCTCAAGGCCAAGAAACTGATCCGTATTGTCCACCCCGCCCACGGCGAACGCGCAACCAAGTATCGCCACGTCATCGACGAGGCCTTCGGGCTCACCACCCCGCAGCGGGCGATCATCGGACTGCTTCTGTTGCGGGGGCCACAGACGGTCTCGGAACTCCGCACCCGTAGCGAGCGACTCCACGGCTTCGACTCTCCCGAGGAACTCGAGTCAACCCTCGGGTCACTCCAGACGATGTCACCACCGCTGGTGCAACGACTCGCCCGCCAACCCGGACAGAAAGGCGAGCGCTGGATCCAGCTTCTGGAGGCCAATGCCTCAGAGCGGGTGGACGCATATATTGCGTCGACAGGTGCCTCCGGTGGCGGTGACGGCGAAACACGTTCGGGAAGCGCTCGAGACGAGATCGCCGCTCTTAAGGACCGGGTGAGCAACCTTGAGGATCGCGTGGACTCACTTATGCGGGAACTGGGTTATGCGGAAACTGGATCATGACTGACTGATAGGCAACGTCGGGCGAACGCATCAGGTCTGTCAGGCCTTGGAGAATCCTCGGAAGGTCCCCTCACGTAGCGCTGCCCTCACCGTCTCACCCACGGTGAAGCGTGGAGAATCCACCTCTCGAGCGGTCAGTTCGACTCCCTGCCAGTCAAGCCGGTAGCGGGTTCCGTGCCCCAGGTATTCCACTGATGACACAGTGGCCATGACACCATGACCGGCGTTGCGCCGGTTGGGGTCGACAGTCTCGGAGCGATCCGCCTGACCGGCCCGGTTGAGAATGAGTCGCTCGGGTCTGACCAGGACATCGACCGGGCCCGTGATGTCCCGATCCATCTCGACAGGACCAAAGGGCGTGTCCACGGTTCGGGAGGACGCCACCGTTGCGGTCCCGGCAATCAGGTTCGACTCGCCCACGAAGTCGCCCACCCATTTATCGACTGGGGATTCATATATCTCAACGGCAGTCCCAGACTGGACCACCCGTCCTTGGTTCATGACGGCAATCCGATCACCGAGGATGAATGCCTCCTCCTGGTCATGGGTGACAAATATCGAGGTGACCGACAGGTCCTTCAGTAACTCTCTGAGTTCGGTGCGCAAGGTCGAGCGAAGAGTCGCGTCGAGGTTGGAGAACGGCTCATCCAACAACAAGACCTCTGGCCGCGGTGCCAATGCCCGGGCCAACGCTACACGTTGGCGCTGACCGCCAGAGAGCGTGTCGATCTCGCGATCGGACATCGTCTCCATGTCCACCATCCGAAGAGACTCATCGATTCTGGGTGATGACCGACGCTCGGGTCGCGGCAGTCCGAACCCGACGTTGCGCGCGACATTCAGATGTGAGAACAGCGCCCAGTCCTGGAAGACCATTCCGATGTTCCGCCTGTCGGGGGTCACGAAGGTGCCGGGTCCGACCAACTCACGATCGCCCACCCGAACCGTCCCGGCATCGGGCCGCTCAAGACCTGCGATGATCCGCAGGAGCGTAGTCTTGCCACAACCGCTCGGCCCGAGAAGAACCATCGACGTGCCGGCACCGACACTCAGGTCGACGCCGTCGAGCACACTGGGAGATCCGGGGAACGACTTCGTCAGGCCACTGACCGAAACGGAGGCTCCTCCCGACCCGCTCACGTCCGACCTCAGTCCTGGTACATGTCCGCGGCGCTGAATACCTCTGGGCGCAGGGTCGGGAACAGCACGACATCGCGAATCGTCGACCTGTCGGTGAGAAGCATCGCGAGCCTGTCCATTCCGATGCCCAGACCGACCGTCGGGGGAAGTCCGAACTCGAGTGCCCTCAGGTAGTCGTAATCGACGTCCATAGCCTCGTCGTCACCGGCTGCCTTCTGTTCGACCTGGGAGAGAAACCGTCGACGCTGCTCATCCGGATCGGTCAACTCGGTGAACCCGTTGCAGAGTTCACGACCAACGATGATTGCCTCGAAACGCTCGACAAGGCCCGGCTTGTCCCTGTGTTCACGCGACAGAGGCGAGACCTCTGCCGGGTAGTCGGTCACGAAGCACGGGTCCCAGATGGCCGTCTCGGTGGTCTTCTCGTAGATCTCCAACAGAAGCTTGCCCGGACCATATGAGTCCTTCCATGGAACTTCGAATCGGTCACAGATCGAACGCAGATCCTCGATGGGGGTCTCGATTGAGATGTCCTGACCGATCTGGGCCGAGGTCAACTCGGCCACTGATGCTCTGCGCCAGGGAGTCGAGAGGTCCACCTCCCTACCGTCATAGGTGATGGTCGTCGACCCGCAGAGTTCGACCGCGAGCGAGGACACGAGTTCCTCGGTCATGGTCATGTAGTCGTTGTAATCCGCGTAGGCCTCGTAGCACTCCATCATTGTGAACTCGGGGTTGTGGCGGGTCGAGATCCCCTCGTTGCGAAACACCCGGCCGATCTCGAAGACCTTCTCGAATCCACCGATGACCAGCCTCTTGAGGTACAACTCCGGAGCGATCCGAAGGAACATCTCCAGGTCGAGGGCGTTGTGATGTGTGACGAAGGGTCGAGCGAGCGCTCCCCCGGCAACCGGGTGGAACACCGGGGTCTCGACCTCTATGTAGCCACGGTCCTCGAGGAAACGCCGTATCAGGGAGATCATCCGTGACCGGGTCTGGAACGCCTGTCGAGCCCCGTCGGTCACCCACAGGTCGACATAGCGCTGGCGGTAGCGGGTGTCGGTGTCGCTGATCCCATGCCACTTGTCGGGGAACGACCGACGGGACGGAACGAGCAGGGTCCACGAGTCGACGCGAACCGAAAGTTCACCACGTCGGGTTGTCATCACCTCACCAGAGACGCCCACCCAGTCGCCGATGTTCAACTCACAGAACTCGTCGAACGCCGGGGTCGTCTTGGATGGCGCGAACAACTGGATCCTACCACTTGAATCAGCAATAGTTCCGAAGGCAAGTTTTCCCTGCACACGTCGGAGCATGAGCCGTCCGGCGATACTCGCGCTCTCACCGGTCTCCGAACCCGGCTCCAGGTCACCGAAGCGGTCGGCCAGCTCCGCGGCGCTGTGGGTGACGTCATAGGTGTAGGGCTGATCGAAGCCGCCCTCTCGGACCGAGTCCGGGGAGAACGTGGTCTGGTCGTTCAGTTCATCGCTCACGTTGGTTCTTCTCCCAGATCAGACGCAGACCGTGGAGGGTCAGCCACGGCTCCTCTCGTTCGATCGAGTCGGTGTTGGGTCCGATCAGCGAAGCGAGCCCACCGGTCGAGATGATGGTGGCATCACCGAGTTCCTCCTGGATGCGCTCGCACATGCCGTCAACCATTGCCGAATAGCCGTATATGGCCCCTGACTGGATCGACTCTGCTGTCGTGCGTCCGATGACGCTGCGGGGTTCGGTCAGTTCGACGCGCCGCAGTGCCGCAGCTCGACCGAAAAGTGCCTCCATCGAGATCTCGATCCCGGGGAATATCGCCCCACCCATGTACTCGCCGTTCTCCGAGATGACGTCGAAGGTTGTGGCTGTACCGAAGTCCACCACGATGGTCGGCCCGCCGTAGAGGTCATAGGCCCCGACGGCGTTCGCGATGCGGTCGGCTCCGACCTCACGGGGGTTGTCATAGAGGACAGGCATTCCCGTCTTGACTCCAGCACCGAGGATCACCGGTTCGATGTCGAGGTAGCGCTCGCACATGGCCCGCAGTTCAAAGGTGAGCGCCGGGACCCCCGAAGAGATCGCCACACCAGTGATGTCCGCGGCGATGTCCATGTCGACCGTCGCGAGCAACTGGCCGATGATGAGCGCAAGCTCGTCACTGGTCGCATCCGATCGGGTGGCCAGCCGCCAGTGGTCGAGCATCTCTCGCCCGGGCCCGTTCGGCTCGTAGAGGCCGACGACCGTCTGTGTGTTTCCGACGTCGATGGCTAACAGCACGTCGTTCTCCGATCTTCAACGGACCACCAAACAGCGGGTTCGACTCGGGAGCCGCATGTCAGTCCGTTTGGTGACTTGGTGCTCGGCCGGTAGCTCCCCCGCAACAGGTGGAACTCCGCTTCGCTTGGATTCCCCATGATGGCGCGGGACTCAGTCCAGATCGAATCCGATATCGAGGACGGGCGCCGAGTTGGTCAGCCCTCCCACCGAGATCATGTCCGGTCCAGCGGCTGAGCACGCCGCGATCGTTTCGAGGTCGATCCCACCTGATGCCTCGATCAACGTTCGACGAAGCTGCCCACCCTGGCGCACCTCCGCGGCGGCGACGCACGCCGCGATCTCCTCTGGGCTCATGTTGTCGAGCAGAACGGCATCCGCTCCTGCCTCGAGGGCCTCCACACACTGATCGAAGATGTCGCACTCGATCTGGACGGGTCGGCCGGGCCATCTGTCTCGGGCTGTGGCCACCGCCTGTGCGATTCCGATGCCGACCAGATGGTTGTCCTTGACGAGGATCCAGTCGGAGAGGTTGCCGCGATGGTTCCTGCCTCCGCCGGAGCGCACCGCGGCCTTCTCCAATGATCGCAGTCCGGGTGTCGTCTTTCGGGTGTCCCAGACCTGCGCCCTGCCACCGGCACTGGCGGCAGCCTCCACATACTCCGCGGTCAGAGTCGCGATGCCCGAGAGATGTCCGAGGAAGTTCAGCGCCGTGCGTTCCGCCGTCAGGATCGAGGCGAGGGGTCCACGGACGATTCCCGCGACCTCTCCAGCCGAGACGACGGCCCCCTCATCGACAGACCACGACACGACTACATTCGCGTCGACCGCAGCGAAGGTCTCATCAACACACAGTGTTCCTGCGAGACGCCCGGGACGGCGTGGAACTATCCGTGCCTCGCTCAGCATCGGGGGAACCAGCGACGACGTCAGATCTCCCAGTGGAGTGAGGTCTTCCGCCAACGCCTGCTTGACCGCGTCTCTGACGGCGTCAATTGGCGGATGCAACCAAGCGGAGTCTGTTCGGGATGTGTCCACCGAACGAGCTTTGCATGAATCGGTCGGATGTTTCGACCCGCGCTACACCCACCGGAGGCCTCAACGACGGCGGAGCCGGTGGCCAAGCCCCTCAGACGAAGAATCTGTGGGCCAGCGACTCGACCGGGTCCGGGTGGTCGATCCGCATGTGAGTACCGCGGCTCTCCTCCCTCGCTATGGCCGATGACACCAGAACCCAGCCGACCTCGGCCAGGTTGCGGAGTTCCAACGTCGCCTGGGTCTGCACAGGTGGTTCACCCAGTCCGGCGATCACGTCACGGATTGCGTTGCGGGCATTCTCCAGGGACTCGGCGTCCCGTTCGACTCCCGCCCAGCGGAACATCGACGCCTGCAGGTCCTCTCTCATCGCGGAGACTCGCCCGTCATCGAGTGGTTCTTCCAGGGTTGGGCCGGACTGTCGGCTCAACCCTCCGAGCACCGGTTCGACCTTCAACCAGGGGGCGTCATCAGCCAGTAGTTCGCCCATGACCCCGCTGTGAGATGCTCCATCCACACCTTCGGATATCGCGTCCACCGCTCGGGGTCCGAACACCATCCCCTCGAGCAGCGAGTTCGACGCCAACCGGTTGGCGCCATGCACCCCGGTGCAACTCGTCTCGCCCGCCGCCCAGAGTCCCGGCAGCGAGGTCGCTCCGAACAGATCGGTGACGATCCCCCCACACTGGTGGTGTGCTGCCGGAGCCACAGGCAGCCAGTCCCTACCGGGGTCCAGACCAATACGGTCGAGTTCACCCGAGATGTTGGGGAACCTATCCTCGAACTGCTCCAGTTCGGTGGCATCCAACCAGACGTGCTCGGTTCCCTCTTCGAGGATCTTGGCATGGATGGCCCGAGAGACCACGTCGCGAGGAAGCAGCTCGTCGATGAATCGTTCACCGGAACTGTCCCTCAGTTTCGCTCCATGACCCCTGAGCGCCTCGGTCAAGAGGGGGCGGGGCATGACGGGGTGGTGTAGGGCAGTTGGATGGAACTGGAAGAACTCGAGATCCGCTGTCGCCACTCCGGCACGCAGCGCCATCGCTACACCGTCTCCGGTCGCTACCGATGGATTCGTGGTCACCGAGTAGAGCTGCCCGGCCCCACCTGTCGCGAGTAGCAGATGCCGGGCGCGGATCTCGGAGGAAACACCGTCGGAACCGAGCACGGTCACGCCCACACACCGGCCGCCTTCGACGATCAGATCCACTGCAAAGCTGAACTCGTGACGCACCAGGCCGTATTTGATTGCAGCAGCAACGAGTGCCCGTTCGATCTCGGCACCCGTGGCTGAGCCTCCGGCATGGACGACTCGGGGCACCGAATGGCCGCCTTCGCGGGCCAGTTCGAACTCGCCGGAGACATCCCTGTCGAACTGTGCCCCAAGGTCGATCAGATTCTGGAGACGCCACGGGCCTTCCTCGACCAGTACGCGCACTGCGTCGATCTGACAGAGTCCGGCTCCGGCGGCGAGTGTGTCCTCCAGGTGCAGTTCGACGTCGGAGTCGGAGCCGGACAGCGCTGCGGCCACCCCACCCTGGGCCCATCGGGTTGTGGCCATATCCAGGGTTCCCTTGGTGAGGATCGCAGTATTGAGGCCGTGCACCGTGTGGGCGCGTACGGCAGCGGACAGGCCTGCAACCCCTGAACCCAGAACCAGTAGATCAAGCATCGACGACCTCATTGGCCAACGATGCAGAGATGTTGTCGATCAGTCTTGCCCGGGAGAACCTGAGTGCGCCGAAGATACGACAGTCGGGTCCCACTGTGTGGGCCGGGAAAAGGGTGAGGGGATCTGTGATCTCGAAGTAGTCGAGCGTGCCCAGCGACTGCGAAGCGATCACCTCTGTCATCACGTCGAGAACGATACCTCGGCTCGTTTCGCCCTCCCGTATCAGTTGGGCACCGGCACGCAGGGCCGCGTTGAGTGCCGGGGCGACTCGACGTTCGTCATCACTTAGATACACATTGCGACTCGACATGGCCAGACCGTCCGGTTCTCGCACGGTTGGGCACCCGATGACGTCTACAGGGAATGACAGGTCCAGCGCCATCTGCCGAATGATCGCGAGCTGTTGATAGTCCTTCTCGCCGAAGTAAGCCGAACATGGTCCAACCAGATTGAAGAGTTTGGCGACGACAGTGCAGACCCCGGCGAAATGCGTGGGCCGGGAGGCCCCCTCCATAACACCGGCGAGTTCGGGGACCGCCACAGTGGTCAGGACACCGGCCTGACCCAACGGATACATCTCGGATGGGTCCGGACAGAAGAGGATCTGGGCTCCGGCCGTTTCGGCCTTGGCAGCATCGCCATCGGGATCGCGGGGGTAGGTTCCCAGATCCTCGTTCTGGGCGAACTGCAGCGGGTTGACGAACAGCGAAACGATGACGTGGTCATTCGTCCGGGCCGCATGTTCGATCAGCGAGACGTGTCCGTCGTGCAGGTAGCCCATCGTTGGAACGAACCCGACTCGTCTGTCGGCCTCTTCGGAGAACCGGATCTCGTCGAGTGTCTGCCGGAGTTCGGATATCGAGGTGATGGTCCGCACCGGATCAGCCTATGGCCAAAGAGCAACGCTCCCCGAAGTAGATCTGACGATGCAAGGGCACGGTCCTAACCGGCGTCGCTGGGGTCAATAGGGCAGCTCCGGAAATTCTTATTACAGCCCGGCGGAAAATCTGCCGACCACTTTGTTGTTCCGGCGGGAACCGCCCAACGCCCCCACCAGCGGTAGGGGGCGTTGGCGCGTCCGGACTCGGCATTCGCTTGACCGGCAGCCAGCACCGTCGGGGCCGTAACGTCGCCTCACCGCGAAAACCTCGGTAGCCAGCGAATCGAAACCGCACAGTGAACCGACCCCACCGCTACTCAGGCGTTGCGCCATCCACCAGTCGGTCGATCTCTGACGGATCACGCCCGGCAAGGACAGCGGCCCGGCGAGCGAGTGCCAGATAGGCATCCAATTCCTCTTCCAGACCATGGTTCCCAAAAGCCCGGATGTGGCCCTCGACCGTGGACAGATCACCTCTGCTGACAGGGCCGGTCAACGCAACTGCTGGTCCAAGTCGTGATGTGTTCTCAAGTGACCCCCGGGCCAGATCGAGGAACGCCTCCAGTGGAAGCGACAGTCGATCGGCAATCGATTCGACCTGCGCGAGCAGCGCCACCAGATGGTTCGACGCTATCGCCGCCCCGGCGTGATAGATCGCCCGATCTGAGTCGTTCACATGAATCACATGCCCCGCCAGCGCGCTGGCGATCGCCGAAGCGGCCGGGTCACCCGCAACGGCGAAATACGCGCCGGTGAGCCGCTGCGCCGATCCGAGGTCATCGGTTAGCGAGACGAGTGGGTGAAGGGACGCGCGCCTGACAGCGGGCGAAAGCACCTCCAGCCCGCTTGCGCCCGAGCAGTGCACCAGAACGACATCATCATCGAGCGACTCGGGATCGAACGCGGAGACGACGTCGGCGATGGCGCCATCGGGAACACACAACAGGACAATGTCCACCGAGTCCGCCAACCGAGCCAGTACAGCAGCGCTGAGCTGTGAGCGGACGACAACGTGCACGTCCCATCCGAGTTGCTCGAGCGCTTGAGCGAAGGCTCTTCCAGCGCGACCCTGACCCACGATCCCGATCGAACGCGTCATGTGGTCAGAGGCACTCACACCCAAGCCCATTCATATTGGCGAGCTTGGCTGATCCAGAGGGCCGAGAAGCCTGACCCGCCCATCGGCGGCAGCAAGGTCGTCGTCGCTGACCAGGTAGGAGTCCAGGTCCCTCAGGGGCGCCAACACGAACCGGCGCTCCTTCCACCTGGGGTGCGGGACCGTCAGCCGCGCGGTGTCCATCTCGACGCCATCGATCCAGATGATGTCCAGATCGATGGTGCGTGGCCCCCAGTGGATGTCACGCACACGGTCTGCTGCAGTCTCGATCCTGTGACAGATCCCGAGTAGGTCGAGCGGAGCGATGGCCGTGCGCAACTCGACGACGATGTTCAGGAACATTGCCTGCTCAGGACCACCTACCGGATCGGTCTCATAGACTGGGGAGACGGCGATGACGTCGGGAAGCATCTCAACGGCGTCACGCAGATACTGGAGCCTGTCACCCAGGTTCGACCCGATCGAGATGAAACAGCGACGAACGCTGGCTCTGGGAGCGGGACTCACGCTTTCCTTCTGCGGGCGATCCTCACGCCGGAGGTTCCCAACTGATGTGGAACTGGAGGCCGCAGCTTGCGCACCTCGACCACGACCACATCGATCAGGGGAAACTCAGCGAGCAGGTCGTCTGCAAGCAGATGCGCCAGACGTTCGAGCAGAAGCGGTGCGCCTGCATGGACCATGTCGGCCACCCGGTCACACAGCGCTCCGTAGTCGACCGAATCGTCGAGGTCATCACTCAGCCCAGCCCGGGTCAGGTCGGTGAGGATCTCGATGTCGATACTGAGCGGCTGTGGGCGTACACGCTCCTCGGGCAACACCCCGACGACTCCAGCGAGGCGCAGGTCACGCAGGATTATTCGGTCTGAACTATTCAGGTCCTCGGACATGTTCACTGACATATCCGCCGAGCCCACCACGACGGACGGCTCACTCGCCGGTCAGGTCGTCGTCGCCGTCGTCACCTTCGGGTGGGCGGGGAGACGTGATCATCTGCTCGGCTGCGGCTGCCTGAGCTATCCGGCGGGCTTCGAGGAGACGCCCTGCCTCCACGACCATCTGGCGTCCTTCGGTACCCATCTGTCGACCGACGATGTGTTCGACCATCGACACTGCCCGGGGAATCTCGGGAACCATCGAGTTCCACACGAGATAACCGGCAAGGAACCCGGTGAGCCGATCGGAGAGTTCATCGTGATGCAGGATGAGCTTGCGTCGTTCGGTGAGCAGGCGACGGAGTTCGCTGTAGGACTGGTTCAGATAACGGGGAGTCTCATCCGGTGCGGGCAGCGGCCAGTGCTTCCAGCGAACGGCTAGTTCGTCGTAGCTGTGGAGATTGTTGGGCCCACCCGACAGGGATACGACGAAGTCGAAGCCCTGTTCGCGGATCCAGATGATCTCCTCCTGCCGTCGCACCTTGCGGTGATTGGCACCGAAACCTCCGGGACGTTCGCAGACCGCCAACTGGTCCTTGATGACCCAGTTGAAATGGCGGGGTTGGATACCCTGCGCCCACTTGCCTTTTCCTGCCATTGCCAATTCCTGACCTGCGAACTTCGGGCTTCGATGGTAGAGGATCTCAGCGCTCGGGGATACTTCCCTGAATCACAGCGACAGCCTCGGCAGTCGCCCTGACGTCATGGACTCGTACCATCGTCGCACCTTTGCTCATCGCCCACACGGCTGACGCGACCGACGCCTCGAGCCGATCCGTGACGGGGACACCGCTCTGGGCGACGTGACCGTGGAGCGCATCGGCCGAATCGAGACCCGATCCATCTCCGGCAGCGTTCCTCCGGACAGCCAGCGCTCTCTTGTCTGCCGCGGCATCGGAGAGTCCAGTCAGTTCTCCCAGAAACCTCTTGCGACTGGTCCCGATCAACACTGGGAACCCCTCCGACACGAGTTCATCGAGTCGGGCGAGCAGTTCCAGGTTGTGGCGCGTCGTCTTGCCGAATCCGATTCCCGGATCGATCCAGACCTCGCTCACTCCCGCTTCGAGCGCTGCCCTGGCCCGGTCGACCAGAAAGCTCCGTACCTCGTCCACGACATCGCCATAGACGGGAGACTTCTGCATCGTGCGCGGATCGCCCAGCATGTGCATCGCAACCCAGCCGACCCCGCATTCTGCTGCCACGTGCCACAGCGAAGCGCTCACGTCGTTGATCAGATCGACACCCGCGGCGACAGCCAGTCGGGCAGTCGCCGAGTTCCGGGTGTCGATCGAGATCTGGAAGCGTCCGGATTCGCCATCGTCGTGCTGCTCGCGTGCAGCAGCGAGGTGCTCGATCACCGGTATCACCCTTGCCGCTTCGGTGTGGGGGTCGACCGGTTCGGCGCCGGGGCGGGTGGACTCGCCACCGACATCGATTACATCGGCCCCCTCCGCGACCATCTCGAGCCCCCGGGCGATTGCCCTGTCACGGTCGAAGTTCTGTCCGCCATCGGAGAACGAGTCGGGGGTGACATTGAGGACGCCCATGACACGGATCGTCCTGCGTGCAGGTTCGCCGCTCGGTCCTGCTGGTTCGGTCTCCCCGTCGGTCATCGATATGGAAGCTCGGTCATCGATACGGATTCTCAGTCAGCGCTCGGGATGAAGCGCATTGCCTCTGCCCGCGCCGAGACATCGTCTCGAAAGATCCCCCGAACTGCAGACGTGACAGTCGAAGAGCCGGGTTTGCGGACCCCGCGCATCGACATGCACATGTGTTCGGCCTCTATCACGACCAACACACCACGGGGTTCGAGGGTCGCTTCGATCGCGTCGGCAACCTGGGTGGTCAGGCGTTCCTGAACCTGGGGGCGTTTGCTGTAGCCATCGACGAGTCGGGCGATCTTCGACAGACCCGTCACACGGCCATCGACATTGGGGATGTATGCGACATGTGCCTTGCCGTGGAATGGCACCAGGTGATGTTCACATATCGAGTAGAGGTCGATGTTGCGGACCATGATCATCTCGTCGTGTTGCGCATCGAAGGTGACCTTGAGATGTTCCGCCGGATCCGAATGCAGACCCGAACACGTCTCGGCGTACATGCGAGCAACCCGACCCGGGGTGGATCGCAGCCCATCGCGGTCGGGATCCTCACCAATCGCGGCAAGGATCTCGGCGACGGCCCGCTCAATTCGGGGCAGATCTATGGCAGATGAGAGAGGGGACGCGTCGATTCCGATGTCATCGAGATCATGGAGCGAACCGTGGCCCGTTGGTTCAACTTGATTCAGTTCCATCGTCGGTCAGCGAACTTCTGTATCCGAGGAGTCAAAGACCGCCAGGTAGCGGAGGTTGCGGTACTTCTCGTTCGCATCCAAGCCATAGCCCACCACGAAGTCGCCGCCGATGGTGAAACCGACGTATCGAACGCCCAGACCCTCTAGGTCGGCGGCCTCACGGGCGAGCAGTGTGCAGACCTCCAGACTGGCGGGACCGCGGGCCTCCAGACTGCGTCGCAGATATCGAAGAGTGAGTCCGGTGTCGACAATGTCCTCGACCAGGATCACGTCACGATCTGTCAGGTCCACATCGAGATCCTTGACGAGTCTCACGACTCCCGATGTGCGCGTCGTGGCCCCATAGGAGGACACCGCAATGAAGTCGAGTTCGATCGGGAGGTTGATCGCGAAACAGAGGTCGGTGGCGAACGCATAGGCGCCACGCAGAACGCATACGAGCAGAGGATTCCGGCCCGCGTAGTCCTCCGTGATCTGCGCTCCCAGTTCCGCTATTCGCGAAGTGAGTTGTTCCTCGGTCAACAAGATGTTGCCGATGCGAGGATCATCGGAGAGGTGAATCGGGTGCTCTGTGCCACTCATCAGCGTCTGACCCTAGTCCCGTGTCGCTTGATGGTCACCTGCTGGTCCCCTCGGGAGTGTCGTCACGCTCGATCCTCAATCGCTGACCAGTGCGCCTGATCACCCAACCGGAGTGGACCTGACAGGACACAGCAGATCCGTGTGCTACGCCAAGTATTCGCTCGATTGCTGCTGAATCAGGAGGGTAGGGATCACCCGTCGAGTCGCTCCACCAATGCCGGATGGCCACGGCCGCAAGCACGCGGTGCGTTGCGGCCAGGGCCCTGGCGTCGCTCGCGTCCAGGTCTCTGGCCAATTCGTCGATCAGATCGGCCTGCTCTGCGGACTGATGCGCGAGCCTGGCGATCAGAGGAGTGACATCACGATCGGCGACGTCCCCGAGGAGCGGAAGGACCTCGTGTCGAACCCTGTTGCGCCGGAAACGAGGGTCGAGATTGGAGGGGTCGTCGACCACCGCGATGGACAACTCCCGACACAGAGCGACAGTCTCGCTTCGGCGTAACCCAAGGATCGGATGCCTGTCATAGCGCATGGACGCCAACCCTCCAGGTCCGGTTCCACGCATGATCCGAAGGAGAACCGTCTCGGCGAGGTCATCCATGGTGTGGCCGAACAGGACACCCTCTGGGAGCGCGCCGTGTCTGACCTCCCTGGCTCGAGCCTCCAGGTCCGGACCATCTGTCACCGCAGCGGTGAGAGAGGTGAACCGCGCTCCGAGCCTCCCCGCCAGTTCCCCGACGCGGCGCGCCTCCAGATCGGAACCTGCCCGAAGCCCGTGATCGACATGGAACGCGTGGGCCTCGAGGCCAGCCGCCACCGCAAGGATCAGAAGCGCTGACGAATCCGCACCGCCGGAGACTGCAAGGTCGACTCGACGGGCGGCCGCCGAAAAGGCGCACCGCTTCAGAAGGTCACCGACCAGCCTCGAAGCCTTCAGATCCGATGAGGTGATCGGGGTCGACTCGGCCGTGGAGATGGGCATGGGCATGGACCGGCCTCGGTCAGATCGAGATGGCTTTCGAGTCGATCCTCGTAAGCCACAGATCTGGGTTCCTGATCTCATGGATCGTCGGCAGGTTCTCGGCGCTCTCGAACGCACGGTTCAACAACTGAGGACCGCCGACCTTCTCGACGGCCTCGATGAACAGTTCGCCCTGTTCGTACTGCGCGAGTTTGGCCTCGAGTCCGATGAGTCTCTGCAGGAGCTTCGTCGCCAGGTTCATCTCCTTGCGGCGAGCACGAAGCACCCGACCGAATCGTGGTGCCGATGGGACCTGATCGAGCGCGGCACGGTCCATGATCACATCGCCATGACCTTCGAGAAGACTCATGAGACCGGCGACACGGTCCATCGCCAGTCTCTGCTCGGGGGTTGCGAACAGTGCTGCCACACCACCCTCGGCAAAGGGATTGGTCCGTTTCGTGATCCCTTCGGCCAGCCGCCCGGCCGCGATGAAGAGCTTTTTCGGGTCTGGCTCGGCAGCGGTGATCAACTCGCCGACCTGGTCGAGAAAGTACTGGCGAAGCCACGGCACACCCGTGAACTGCGTGCGGTGGGTCACCTCGTGAAGAGCGACCCACAAACGGAACTCGTCCGGTGGGAACGAGTGGCGTTTCTCAAGACTCAGGATGTTGGGACCAACGTAATAGACGATGTCCTGTTCATCGGGGTCCTCTTCCTCGAGCACCAACAGGTCATATTGACCCAGCACCCGCGATGACATCCATCCGAGCAGCGAACCGAGTTCCACAGCAGCGATCTTCGAGCTGAGTTCCGCCGTGGGACCTTCCTTGCCCTCAAACCGGTCCAGCAGAGGTCTGAGCAGACGGTTGTAGCTGGCCAGGTTTGCGCGAACCCAGTCCCGACGATCGACAACGCGTGCCCGGGCATTGCCCGAGAGTGACGAGAAACCGATCTCGGCCTCCACATAGCCCTGCGCTCGGGACGTGAACTCCTCGAAGTCCGACTCCATCCCCTCTCGGTGATAGGAGCGCGAGAAGGGATCGCCCTTGGCGATTCGGGCCGCGACCTGCTCCGCCAGATCCCAGTCGACGGCGGAGGTCATCTGCGTGTCAGCTGTGTGAGCTTGGATAGCGGGTGCGGCTCACCTTGGCCACGTACAGCCCGACCAGTGACAGCACAAGGAGAATCGCCGAGGCCGCCAGTGGAACGGCGATCCAGAAATGCCAGACCTTCTCTGCAGCAAGAACCATGGGTCCATCCTAGGCGGAGTGCCGCCGCTCACCCAACGTGGCTCATTTCGCCCGCCCGTCGTCGACCGGATTGGAATCGACCGTGACGGAATCAACCCCCACAGGAATGAAGCGAATCAGGACCCAACCGGCCATCCCCACCAACGACACCACGACCCAGATGGACATCGGTGGACTCTGAAGCTCGAAGAACCTGCGTGAGAACGGGATCAACAACGCGAGCGCCATCAGGGTCGCCATCGAGACCTTAAGCACCCAGCGCCATGGAGGCAGCGCCGCGGCAAGGCGCCAGAGGATGCCGAGACCGACGATCATCAGGACATAGGTGCACGCTGTACGGGCCTCGATCAGTTCGACACGATCCCTGCTGTAGAACCAAATCACAAGAGTCGCGACTGCGGCAATGGCGCCGGCCGGAACACAGAAGCGGATGACCCGCTTGACGAATCCCGGTCTGGCGACGCGCGAGTCGGGGGCGAGCGCAAGAGCAAAGCCGGGGAGTCCGACGGTCAGAGTTCTGACGAGTGTCAGATGTCGTGGAAGGAAGGGAAACTCCGTTCCTGCCAGCGCTATGACAAGCGAGATCAGGAACGAATAGACGGTGCCGTAGACGAACAGGTTGGCGGCTCGTTCGATGCTGTTGACGACGCGGCGACCTTCGGCAAGCACGCCGGGCAGAACATCGAATCGATTGTCCACCAGTACGAGCTCGGCGACGGATCGGCTTGCGCTGGATCCGGCACCCATGGCGATGCCCATGTCGGCATCCTTGAGGGCGAGGACGTCGTTGACCCCATCGCCGGTCATCGCCACCTTGCGGCCCCGGGCCTGAAGGGACTGCATCATCTCGCGCTTCTGCCTCGGGGTCACCCGACCGAAGACCGCATTGTTCTCGACCACGTCGCTGAGTCGTTCCCTGTCGTCGAAGGGAAGCGTTCTGGCATCGACGGGGTGATCCGTTGCGCCGACGATTCCGGCACGACGCGCAACGGCGGCGACCGTGAGCGGATTGTCCCCAGACACGACCTTGAGCCCAATTCCTTGCGCTGCAAAATATTCTAAGGTCTCTCTGGAGTCGGGCCTGACCTCATCCTCCAGAAGGACAAGCGCTCGCGGGGTCAGATCCGGTGGCAGTGACTCCCCTTCGAGCGATGTGGCCGTTGCGAAGAGAAGTACGCGATATCCCTGCGACGCGAACTCAGCCACGTCTCCGGCGAGCCGTCCGCGACGATCCTCGGATCCTCCAACCCCGTCGAGCAGCATCTCGGGAGCGCCTACGAACGTGGCCGCGTGTGATCCCGCCGGCGCTCCATGGAACGATGCTGCTGACCACTTCCGGGTCGAGGAGAACGGGACGGTGTCGTCCACTACCCAAGCGGGAGATTCCATCAGCGCGTCGGCGATCGCACCCTGAGTCGAGTTTGGATTCGGGTCGGAGTGCGCGAATGCGGCCAGCGCAGCGAGAACTTCGGCCTCAGTCATCGGCGAAGTGTCTGGAGGATCAATGACCTCGATCCGCCCAACCGTCATTCGACCTGTGGTGATCGTCCCCGTCTTGTCCAGACAGATCGTGTCCACCCGAGCGAGCAGCTCCACCGCTGCCAGTTCACGCAATAACGCTCCCCGCTTCGCGAGTGTCACAACTCCCGCCATGAATGAGATGCTCGTCAACAGAACCAGACCGTCGGGCACCATGGCCACCGAAGCGGCGACCACTCCCGAAAGCGCGTCCTGCCATCCCTGCCCGGTTCTCATGAGACGGATGAGCAGGAGGACAGCGACGATAGGAATGATCGCCATGAGAGTCTTGAGGATCTGATTGACGCCCTGACGAAGTTCCGAATCGACGAGCGAGAACTTGCGAGCCTCGCTGGCCAGAGTCGCCGCATAAGAGTCGCCACCGATCCGAGTTGCCCTGTAGGCGCCTCGCCCGGCTGAGACGAAACTCCCGGACAGGACCAGATCACCCGTGTCCTTCCCAACGGGATCGGACTCTCCGGTCAGAAGCGACTCGTTCAATTCGAGACCGGAGGCATCGACGACCTCACCATCGACCACGACCTGACCATCGGTATCAAGAATGAGAATGTCGTCCTCAACGATCTCCTCGAGAGCGATCTCCGAGTCGACTCCATCACGGCGAACCCACACGTGGGGTGCCGACAACACGCTCAATCGGTTCAGGGCTGCTCGAGCGCGGAGTTCTTGGATGACACCGATCACCGAGTTCGAGACGATCACACCTCCGAAGAGCATGTCAGGACCGATCCCATTTGCCACGACGACGAGGACGAGCATGACGCCGACAATCAGGTTGACGGGCGTCAGGACATTGTTGGCGATGATCCTCGCAACCGAGGGCATCGGGTCTCTCGGCACGTGATTGACTCGTCCGGAGACGACTTTCTCCTTGACCTCCTCGGCGGTCAGCCCGTTCAGCAACTCAAGGGAACCTGCATCTCTCAAGTCGCCACTCCTCCTCTCCGAACTCGACTCCGGGCCAACCTGCTACGCCACACAGGCGCAGGCTACTCCCCCGTTTGAGCGTCCTCGACGAGCGCAAGCAGCGGTCCAATGCCCCCACGAACCTCGACCACCTTCTCCCGATTCCGCTGACCACGGATAAACCTCACATCTGAGCGGCCTACTCCCAGGGTGTCGGCGAGGAACCGGATCAGTTCTGCGTTGGCCTTGCCCTCGTTCGCAGGGGCCGACACTCGGATCTTCAGAGCGTCGCCGTGTAACCCGACCACGCGGGTACACCCCCCAGCGGGTTGAACCCGAATCGAGAGCATCCAGCCAGTCTCACTCCGGCGTGCCCACGCCTTCTCGACCGCGCCGTCGGCATCGTCGTGAGGGTCGGTATCGTGGTGAGGTTCCTGAACCATCCTCAGAGCTTCAGGTGCCCGTGTCCTGATAGCGCGCCGTGGTGAACGAGATCATCAGCGGAACGACAGTGGCGAACACCACGAGCCCGGCGCTCAGTATCGCCATCGGTCTACCGGGAACATCGTTCTTCACGAACGACCATTCGATGACGCTGCTCTGAAGTACATAGGCAAGCAGTGTCCACCCGAATACGGTCCTGAAGCGCCACCACGCGAACGGTCGGATCCTCACAAGAAACGCTACCGAGACGATCTCCAACAGAAGCCCGATGACGACCAGAACTGCGGGCAGAGTCAGTGAGGGCTGCCCTCCGATCTGCCCCGCCACAAGCACTCCGCTGATCACCGCGAGTGAGAGTGCCGACATGCCGATGGCCACGATCGGCGGCATCGGCCGTTCGAAGGGGCGCACGACGTCGGGGGCGGCAGACTCGGGGGTCATTGTGTTGCCACCCTTGTCATGATGATCAGAGTTGCGATCTGCATCAGTCCGGTCACCCCAGCCGTGTACACGAATCGTCTCATCAGGTGAGCGATCACATCCACATCGGGTTCGGACTTCTTCATCTCGAAGAGAACCGCAATGTTGGCGGGCTCGAGGAAGCCGAGGGCGACAACTGACATGACACCCACGACAGCCATCGAGACGATAAGCCAAGGGCGGTTGACCGTACCCGGAAGGAGGTTCCCGTAGTTGATGGCTATCTGGAAGCCGGCGGCCAACGTCATCATGACCAGTGTCGGCATGAGGATGACCATTTTCGGCATGAACCTTGAGGAGAACTCCATCCGGGCGGCCGGTGAGAGCCCGCCGATGATCGGCCCGAGAATCAGCCCCACATAGAGATCGACTCCGGTCCAGAGCGCGCCCCCTGCGACGTGGGCGAGCATCAGCGCCCATGTGGAGTTAGCCGCTATCGCATAGATCACGAACGCGAACGCTGCCGCTGCAAACGGAAGCCCCTTCAATGGCACGATGCTGATGTCCATGCCGCCGGGCCCGGTCCCAGCAACAGAGCCGGGCCTTTCACCGCCGCTCGAACTAATGACAGCAGTCATCGCTCACCCCCGGATCAGGTTACCCCTCAGCGAAGGTAGCACCGACCCCTGAGACAATGGCCGGGTTTTTCGGACAGCTGACCTGAGGCCAACCTCGTTGTCCCAACTGATGGAGCCCGAGAGGAGAATTGAACTCCTGACCTATTCATTACGAGTGAATTGCTCTACCGACTGAGCTACCCGGGCGCACGCTTTCGCGAAGTCCTAGATGATACAACGCTTCGGCCACGGCGCTACTCGGCCCAAACTCACTGCCCGATCGGAGGCAGGGACATCAGCAGCGACTGGAGGGCCAGTTCGTCACCGACGTTGAAGACCAGATTGTCACAAAGTCCCTGAACCAGGTCCGACGCCTTGAGAAAGTCTTCGGGGTCCGCTCCCGACAGGACCTCGTCCCGATACCTGCCGACAAGGACCCCGAGTCCGACTCGCATCTCGTCTGTGTGGAGCCGACGAGCGGTCCGTTTGTAACGGTCCTTGATCCTGTTGATCTCTCCCTTGGTCGGATCGATCCCCATGGACTCAGCCCGGGCGTCGAGCGCTGTGAGTTCCTCGGCCTCCATCTCAGCGAGTGGAGCCTTCAGATCCTCGATCGAGCCGACCAGGTCATCGGCCACCTCACCGGCTCGCGAGCCGCGACCATTGAGTCTTTCGGGGACTCGATACCACAGGTCACGACGATGCGAGACCTTCGGATCACGGGCCAACAGTCGAGCCCGGGTCAAGCTTCCACCAGCGACCTCGGCCGCCGCTCGGGCGACATCGTCGTCTATGCCCTCTGAGACCAGCAACTCAAGGAGCGTGTCGACCGGAACGGCATCGACGTTTATGACCACGCAACGTGACGCGATCGTCTCGAGTTCCCTAGGTAGCTCCTCCGACAGGAGCACGAACATGGTGCGCGGTGGCGGTTCCTCGATGCTCTTGAGCAGCATCGGACCGGCATCCCTGACCAGATGGAAGTCAATGATGACGATGATCTGCAGGTCGCCTTCGAGCGGAGATCTCGATGCTCGTTCAACGACCCGTCTAGCGTCATCGGCGGTGATGAAGGGCCCCTCGCGCTCGACGACCACAACTCCGCCATGGTCACCGGACTCAACTCTGGCAGCTACCCGATCGGCCTCGTCGCCGTCCAGGCCACGAGCCAACAGCGACGCACAGAACGCTGTGGCAAGTTCGCGTTTGCCTGCCCCGGGTGGCCCAGAGATCAGGTAGGCATGGGTCGGCATCGACACTGCGGCGCGGAGTTGACGAACCGCTTCGGCCTGCCCCGGGACCTTTGCCCAGAGGGCCTCGGCCACTGTCGGCTGATCGCTCATAGGTCTACTCCCAGCATCTCCCGAAGCGCATCGAGCACTCGCTCGTGAACCTCCTCGACAGACCCTTCGCCATCAACCTGGATCCACCAGTCGTCCTCGTCCCCGGCCTGTTCGAGGAACCCGGAAAGGACCCGACGATGGAAATCCGCCCCGGCTGCCTCTATTCGATCTCGTGCCCCACCTGTGCGAATGGCCGCTGTCTCCTCGGAGACTGTGAGCAGAATCGTGACGTTTGGCCAAAGCCCACCAGAGGCCCAACCCGAGATGGACCGGACGATGTCAACATCAAGCCCACGGCCATATCCCTGGTATGCGACCGAAGAACCGATGAAGCGGTCGCAGACGACATCGCGGCCCGACTGCAGCGCTGGTTCGATCACGGTCTCGACATGCTGCGCGCGATCAGCTGCCATCAACAGCGCCTCGGCACGGTCGCAAAGCGGTTCACCCTCCCCCACCTCGGCGAGAACTATCGACCGGATCCTCGCTCCCAATTCGGTCGCTCCGGGCTGCCGGGTCAACAAGGCGTCGATCCGTTCGGCGAGCAGTTTCGCCTGAGTCGACTTGCCGGAGCCCTCACCACCCTCGAAGACGATGAGCCTGCCCCGTGGCGTGTCAGTCACCGGACTCGGTAGCTGAGTCATCGACGGGATCGGCCTTCTTCGCTGGTGCGTTCTTGGCGGGTTTCTTCGCTGCTGCCTTCTTCGCTGGCTTCTTGGCGGCGGCCTTCTTGGCCGTCGCCTTCTTCGCCGGCTTCTTGGCGGCGGACTTCTTCTTAGAAGCCTTCTTCGCCGGTCCACGAGCACGCCTGTCGGCGAGTAGCTCCACCGCCCGTTCCAGCGTCAGTTCCTCGACCGAGTCACCCTTGCGGAGGCTCGCGTTCGTCTCACCGTCGGTCACATATGGACCAAAGCGCCCGTCCTTGACCACGATCGGTTTCTGGGAGTCCGGATCCGGACCCATCTCCCGTAGCGGCCCCTTGGCGGCGGCACGTCCCCGGCGCTTGGGTTCAGCAAATATCCGCAGCGCCTCTTCGAGTGTCACACTCAGAAGCTGCGGTTCTGTCTCGAGCGAGCGGCTGTCAGTGCCCTTCTTCAGATAGGGGCCGAACTTGCCGTTGTAGGCCAAGATCGGTTCATCGGACTCCGGATCGAGGCCAACTTGGCGAGGCAGGGCAAGTAGCGGCAACACATCCTCGATCGTGACCGTTGCCGGGTCCATGTCCTTGAACAGGCTCGCCGTACGGGGTTTCTCATCCGGTGACTCCTCGTGAGTCCCCTCCTGTACATATGGACCGAACCGCCCGGCCTTCAGGTGGACCTCCAGACCGGTGTCCGGATGAACTCCAAGCGAACGGTCGCCCGCTGGGGCTTCCAGGAGTTCAACCGCACGGTCGATGGTCAACTCATCCGGAGGGATGTCATCGGGGATGCTCGCTCGCTGGCTCTCATCCTCTGAGATCACACGCTCGATGTAGGGGCCATAGCGACCGACTCGGGCCTCGATCGTGCGTCCTTCGCTGTCGACGCCGAGCGGGATCGAGTTGACCGATCGCGCGTCGATGAGGCCCATGCTCGTATCGATGAGTGCCTTGAGTCCAAGGTCTTCAAGGTCCTCGAGGTCCGCCACAGCCGCATCAAGGGCCGCCTCAACTCGATGTGCGTCCGGACCCGCTTCACCGAAGTAAAACTTCGAGAGCCACGCCTCCATCTCTGCGTTACCCGATGCGATCGCGTCCAGTTGCTCCTCGACCTTTGCGGTGAACGCATAGTCGACGAAGGTCTCGAAATGGCGTTCCAACAGATTGACAACAGCAAACGCAGTGAAGCTCGGGATCAGCGCTGTGCCCTTCTTCCAGACATACCCGCGGTTCTGGATCGTCGAGATGATCGACGCGTAGGTGGACGGTCTGCCCACCCCCATCTCCTCGAGCTTCTTGACCAACGACGCCTCGGTGAAACGTGCCGGCGGTTCAGTGTCGTGCGACACGGCATCGAGGGAGTCGAAGGCTATGGCGTCGCCCTCTGACATGTTCGGAAGCACTCGCTCCTGATCATCGCCACCAGCTTCGGGGTCATCTGATCCCTCAACATATGCCCTAAGGAACCCGGGGAACTGGATTGTGCGTCCGGATGCGGCGAAGAGCGCCTCGGTGCCGTCTGCGAAGACTCCACCCGCCGCAGCCATCTGTAACCCAGCGGTGTGAGCAACGAGTCGCACGTGGACGGACTCACCACGGGCATCGGTCATCTGCGACGCGATCGTGCGCTGCCAGATGAGTTCATAGAGCCGCAGTTCTGACGCGTTCAACTGCGATGCGACCTGCTCGGGTGTGCGGAAGGTCTCCCCCGCAGGACGAATGGCCTCGTGGGCCTCCTGGGCGTTCTTCGACTTATTGGCGTAGACGCGTGGCGAGCTGGGCAGATAGTCATCGCCATAGCGTTCGCGAATCTGCGCGCGTGCCGCGTTGATGGCGGTCTCCGAGAGGGTCGACGAGTCGGTCCTCATGTAGGTGATGAAGCCGTTCTCATAGAGACGCTGCGCTGTCGACATCGTCTGAGCGGCCGACATTCGAAGCTTCCTGCCCGCCTCCTGTTGGAGCGTCGAGGTCATAAACGGAGGCGAAGGCTTGCGGGTATAGGGCTTGCGTTCGACCGAGCGAACCCTGAGCTGCTCGCCCGAGAGAGCATCACGCAACTGGGTGGCCGAGGTCTCGTCGAGCAGCACCAGGTTCGAGCCGTCTTTGGCCTGGAGTTCTCCAACAGAGGAGAAGTTCTTGCCGGTTGCGATTCGCCTGCCGTCGATCTCCAGCAGCGTCGCCCCGAAACCGGTCTGGTCCTTGGCAGGTTCGCTGTGACGGCAGCGGGCCTGGAGGTCCCACCAGCGGCCAGATCGGAACGCCATCCGTTCACGCTCACGCTCGACTATCAGTCGGGTCGTAACCGACTGAACGCGTCCGGCCGAGAGTCCACGCATGACCTTCTTCCAGAGGACCGGCGAGAGCCCGTACCCGTAGAGCCGGTCCATGATGCGACGCGCCTCTTGGGCATCGACGAGACGCATGTCGAGTTCGCGGGGGTTCTCGATCGCGTGACGGATCGCCGACTGGGTGATCTCGTGGAACACCATTCTCTTGACCGGGACCTTCGGGTTGAGCACCTCGAGCAGATGCCAGGCGATCGCCTCCCCTTCGCGATCCTCATCGGTTGCGAGATAGAGCTCATCCGCATCCTTTAGAAGCTGCTTCAGGTATCGGACATGGTCCTTCTTGTCCGGATTGACCACATAGATCGGCTTGAAGTGATTGTCGGTGTCGACACCCAGGCTCGCCCACTTCTCCGCCTTGTACTCCTTGGGGACCTCGGCCGCGTTCTGAGGCAGGTCACGGATGTGACCGATCGACGACTCGACCTGAAATCCGGACCCCAGGAAGCGCGCGATTGTTCGCGCTTTTGCCGGAGACTCGACGATGACCAGAGGGTTACCCACGTTGCACAGATAACGAGGCTCACGGCCCGATGTCAAACAAGTTCGCTCAATTCCATCAATCTGACGGTTTGCAAGCATCGCCCATCGGGCTTGGATAGGTTCGGGACATGAGCTTCGAACCAAGTGACCGCGGACGTGACCTCAAGGCCCGAGCTGAGGACTTCCTGGCTTCCGAGGTGGTCCCCGCCGAGCCGATCTACCGACAGCAGATGGCTGACCTTGGCGATCCTCATGGCCACCCCCAGATACTCGAGGATCTCAAGGCGGCAGCCCGTGACCGAGGCCTATGGAACCTGTTCATGCCCCATGTGACCGAGTGGACACCGGACCCTGTCTCCAACCTCGACTATGCCCACATCGCAGAGTTGACCGGACGTCACGCCGAACTCGCTCCCGAGTCGATGAACTGCTCAGCGCCCGACACGGGCAACATGGAGGTGCTGACCCTCTTTGGCACCCCTGAACAGAAGGAGGAGTGGCTCGTGCCGCTCCTCCAGGGGGAGATCCGCTCGGCGTTCGCCATGACCGAACCCGATGTCGCGTCCTCTGACGCCACAAATATTCAGATGAGAATCGAACGCGACGGCGATCACTACGTCCTCAATGGCCGCAAATGGTGGACCTCAGGGGCGAGTTCGGACCGTTGCAAGGTCATGATCGTGATGGGCAAGACCAATCCGGATGCCCCTCGTCACCTGCAGCAGTCGATGATTCTGGTTCCCTTCGATACGCCCGGCGTCACAAAGGTTCGAGACCTGACCGTGTTCGGCTACACAGATCGTGAAGGTCACGGCGAGGTTGACTTCGACAATGTCCGGGTTCCGGTGTCGAACCTGGTCGGCCAGGAAGGTGGCGGTTTTGCGATTGCTCAGGCACGCCTGGGTCCAGGACGTATCCATCACTGCATGCGCACGATCGGGATCGCGGAACGCGCACTTGAGATGATGTGTCGGCGAGTGACCCAACGAGTGGCATTCGGTGGGCCGCTCGCCCGGCAAGGAGTGATCCGGGAATGGATTGCGGATTCACGAATCGAGATCGAACAGGCCAGACTTCTGACGCTCAAGGCGGCCTGGCTCATGGACACAGTCGGAGCGAAAGGTGCAGCGATCGAGATCTCGGCGATCAAGGTCGTTGCCCCAAGCATGGCGCTTCGTGTGGTCGACAGGGCCATGCAGGCACACGGCGGAGGATCCGTCTCGGATGACTTCCCGCTCGCTCGGATGTACGCGGGTCTTCGGACACTCCGATTTGCCGACGGCCCTGACGAGGTCCACCGCCGACAGGTCGCTCGAACCGAACTCGCTCGCTACGCGGAGGGCTGACTACTCGCCGTCCTGCGCCTTGCCGTCCTGCACCGGCAGGTCACTGTCCCGAGCCGGAAGGGCGCCGTCCTTCACCGTGAGAACCGAAGTGAGGCCGCAATCCTCGAGGACCGAACGCGTCCTTCCTGGAGGGCAGACAATGCTCAGAGTTCCATTGCGTCGCCTCATGCGAAGCTTCGCAGCCAGCAGCACGCCCATCGCGAGTGGGTCGAAGTGGTCGACACTGCTCAAGTCGATCTCCAGCGCTTCGCCCTGTGTGGCGCCAATGTGGCCCGCAAGGATCGGGAGCGAAGCCAGGTCGACGTCGCCGAGCACATGAAGAACGGTCCGTTCGCCTTCGCCCGTGACC
>CAUJEC010000015.1 GCA_963169245.1 Actinomycetota bacterium | reverse complement strand
CTTGTGGCGCTGCATCTTGGTCGTCTCAAGGACGCCGGCAAGTTGCGCACACCGCAGATCAGCTTCGCCAAGATGGACAACGTCCGCATGGCCCTGGAGGTCGCTCGCGAAGCCAGAGGAGTGCTCGGGGCCAACGGGATTACCACCGAGTATCCGGTGATCAGGCATATGAACAACCTCGAATCTGTCTACACCTACGAGGGGACCAACGAGATCCACACGCTCATACTGGGCAAGGCGATCACGGGCATCGGCGCTTTCGCATAGGCGCATGCGCACAGCTGTCAGACCTCAGCGCTTCAGTCAGTGCTGAGAGCTGCGGAGCCGGCAGCGCTCAGCGCTTCAGCGCCGTTCGCCGGCCCTCCTCATCGGCACGAGTGGCGACGCCCTTATGGACTTGCCCCGCGTCGCGAAACGGCGTTTCCTCAACCTGGTGCCAAGGCGTGCCGAAGAACTGTTGTGCTTCAACAGCGTTCGACCATCAGCGATCATGCGACCCGAATTGCGGAACTCTCCGACGAATTCCTGGTTAGGCGGGTGCACGAGGACTGGCTCATCGTCGGCCCATCTGGGTTGTTTGTTGTGGGTCGTGCCGGCGCGGATGCTTCCGATGACGCCAATAGGACGCTCCATATAGCGCAACTCCTTCGGGAGAGACTCTCGTTGCACATGGCCTGGGTGCCCTTTGTGGACGTACTTCTGGTCAGCGACCGACGATCGAATGAGGTCGGGTGCAGCGTCGTGCGACCCTCAATGCTGGAATCGGTCCTCACCGATGGACACCAGCGGATCGAGCTCTCCACTCTCTTCGAGCTTCGCCGCCTTTTACCTGGACTCGCTCAGGAACTCACAGTGGAGTCTTCCAGATCCAATCCCAGCACTCCATCACGGGCGGCAGGCTGACCACAGGTCTTCAGCAGGCTGACCACGACCTCTGCCGAGTAGTGGCAGAGTTGTCGAATGGCATCCGATCTCACTGACCCGATTCCGCTTCCCGAGCCAATCTTTGTGAACTCAAGCGATGAGGTCCGCCTGGCTGTCTACGACTTCGGAGGCGATGGACCCGATATCCTCTTCGCCCACGCGACCGGATTCTGCGCCGGCGTCTTCACCCCGATCATCAGCCAACTGGACGTCGGCAGGGTGGCTGCGCTCGATTTCCGAGGTCACGGACGATCGAGTGCTCCTGCCACGTCAATGGACTGGCACGGAACGGCCACCGACGTCCACACCGCCATCGAGACTCTGGGCTTGAACAATCCCTTCGCTGTGGGACATTCGATGGGGGGCGCCGCCCTGATTCTGGCCGAGGAATCCCGACCGGGAACCTTCAGAGGGATGTGGCTCTTCGAGCCGATCATCTTCCCCGAGGCCATCCGTAGCACCTCCGGCGACAATCCACTGGTCAGCGGCGCGCTTCGCCGTCGGACGACCTTCGACGACGCCGATTCGGCTTTTGCAAACTTTTCGTCCAAGCCCCCCTTCAACGCCCTTGACGCTCAGGCGCTTCGGGCCTATGTGCGCGACGGGTTCGCCACAAACGACGATGGATCTGTGACGCTCCGCTGTCGACCCGAGGTTGAGTCCGCAACCTATGAGTTCGGCCCTCGCCATGACGCGTTCGAGAACCTCGACGCCGTGAAGATCCCCGTCACAATCCTGCGTGGAGCCGAGGCCCCCATGAGCCCTTCACAGTTGGCCCCGGTCATCGTCGAACACCTACCCAACGCAACGCTGGAGGACCACCCTGAATTGGGCCACTTCGGACCACTCGAGAATCCGGAATCGATGGCCCGCTCCATCAAGCTCGCTGTCACAGCATCCCAATAGCCTGTAGTCATGGCCTTTGATCTGCCTTCCACCCTTTCACCCTCGAAGGTCGCGACCTTCAAGGACTGCGCCTTGGCCTTCCGCTTCAGCGCGATCGACAAGATCCCTCAGCCACCCTCCGAGCCCGCAGTCAAGGGAACAACTGTGCACCGGGCTCTCGAACTTCTCTTCGGGTTTCCCCCGCCAGAGCGCACCAAGGATCGGGCTGAAGAGTGTCTGAGCCAGGCCCTTGCCGAGATGGCTGTCGACGAGGACTTCCTCGCTCTCGACCTCGATGCTTCTCGACGCGACCAATTCGCACTTGACGCCACAACCATGGTCGAGCGCTATTTCGCCCTTGAGGATCCGAGCGACGTCCAGGTCATAGCGACCGAAATGATGATCGAGGCAGAGTTGGGTGGAGTTGTGATCCGGGGGATCATCGACCGACTCGAGGAGGATCACGACGGAAATCTCGTTGTGACCGACTACAAGACCGGTCGTGCTCCAGGTGTTCAACAGGAGCGCGCCCGCATGGAAGGAATCCACTTCTACTCCCTCCTCTGCGAAAAGACGCTCGGTAGACGTCCGGCTTCGATCCAACTCGTCTACCTGGGCTCGCAGCCTCAGATCATCAGGACGCAACCCTCGGAGATGTCAACCCGGGGAACCACCCGTCGCCTCGAGGCCATCTGGTCGGCAATAGACAGGGCGTGTGCAACCGAGGACTTCCGCCCTCGCCAATCCGCATTGTGTAACTGGTGTTCATATAAGGACTTCTGTCCGGCCTTCGGCGGCGATCCCGAGTTGGCCAGAAGCGCTGTGTCGACGTGATCGATCTGTCAGCCATACTCGCATCCCCGCTCGTAGAGGGATTTGACCGACGTGTCGATCGCCTCGCTGATGGGTTACGCGGGTCCGAGACCGCTGATCGGGTGATGTACGGGATCTCCGAGGCAGCCAACCACAGCATTCTTTGGCATTCGATAAACGCTGTCGACGCGCTCGTGGGTGGTCCTGCCCACCGACGACCAGCGCTCCGGCGAAGCATCATCCTCGCCACCGAACAGGCGCTCGTCAACGGCGCGGTCAAAGCCGTGTTCCGTCGGGATCGTCCCACTCCGGCCATGGAGTCTCCTCACCGGCTACGCAAGCCTCGGACCAGCAGTTTTCCCAGCGGCCACGCGTCCGCGGGCGCGTGCGCTGCCACCTTGTTGTCCGAGGATCTCGGCATGGCGCCACTGTGGTGGGCCACCGCCGCTGTCGTCTCGTGGAGTCGTGTCCATGTCGCAGTACACCACGGCAGCGACATCGTCGGCGGGCTCATCGTCGGTCGAGCCCTTGGCGTGGCTGCATCCCGGGTCTGGCCAGACTCTCGCCGGCCCGCCGGGCCCGTAGACCCCTCCGATCGGTCCAGTGGGGTGCCGTCACAGGGCTTCTACCGTTAGGGTTCTCGCATGCCATATGAGGTCCACGGCGACGACGAGATGAGCGGTTTCGAGTCGATGATGTGGGACATGGAGCGCGATCCACATCTGGCGTCGACGTTCTCCAACATCACAATCCTCGACCAGGCACCCGACCGTGTGGCCTTTCGCAGGCGGATGGCCAAAGCGCTCGAACGCGTACCGCGCCTTCGCCAACGGGTCGAGGAGAGTTCCCTTCCGTGGCAACTACCTCGCTGGGTGGACGACGAGGAGATGGACCTCGACTATCACCTGCGATGGCTCGACATGGGTGG
>CAUJEC010000014.1 GCA_963169245.1 Actinomycetota bacterium | reverse complement strand
CGCGTCGGGTTCGGGGAAGGTCCGCGTGCGGCCAGTGGAACTGGTCTGGTCTGCTGCGCGGAAGCGGTAGTAGTACCAGGTGTCCGGCTTCAGCCCTGTGACGTCCACGTGTGCCGAGTAGGCGAGATCCGGGGTCGTCTTGGCAATCTCGGAGATGACCAGATCGTTGAACTGGTCGTCGGTGGCGACATCAAAGGCCACCTCGATCACTTCGGTCGAGTTGGCATCGGCGGGGAACACCCGGGTCCAGAGCATGACCCGGTCGGCGAGTGGATCGCCGCTGGCGACCCCCAGAGGGAACCCGGCTTCGGCCAGCTCCGAGGGCTTCGGTTTGGCAGCAGTCACCGGCCCGCCGTCGGCATTGGAGTCAGATGGCCGGCCACTTGTCGCAGGCTTCGACTCGCCTTCGTTGGCGCACGCGACCGTGACGCCGGCGAGGAGACTCGAGATGAGGAGTTGCCGTCGATCCATACTGATTTGTAGGCGGCTCAGTTGAGGGTGTCGGCCGCCATCTCCTTGGCCCAACGGTAGTCGGCCTTACCAGAGGGGGACCGACGAACCTGGTCGACGAACACCCACGCCTTAGGGAGCTTGTAGCGGGAAATATATTCGGAGGCGTGAGCCGAGAGAGCATCCTCGGTGACACTCGCATCCGGGGTCAGTTCGACGACCGCCACAACCTCTGCGCCCCAGCGTTCGCTCGGACGACCACACACCAGCACGTCGGCAACCTCGGGATGCGAGACGATCGCCATCTCGACCTCCTCAACGAAGATCTTCTCGCCGCCGGAGTTGATGCACTGCGAATCGCGACCCAGAAGGTCGATGGCGCCGTCCTCACGCTTGATAGCGCGGTCACCGGGAACCGAGTACCGGTTGCCCTCGACGGTCGGGAACGTCTTGGCGGTCTTGGCGGCATCGCCGAGGTATCCGAGCGGAACCGAACCCCCCTGTGCCAACCAGCCGATTCCCTCGTGGCCAGCGGGAAGTATGGAACTCAGATCCTCCGAGATGACATCCGCGCCCGGGCCGGGCTCGAACTTGCCGGTCTGCACAGAATCCTTCGACGACACATGCGATGCCTGAGCGCCGCTCTCGGATGAGCCGAGCGAGTCGTTAATGATCAGATTGGGGATGGCGTCCATCAGTTCTTCCTTGATGGCCGCGCTCAGCGGTGCCCCGCCGTTTCCGATGGCGAACAGGCTCGATGCGTTGTAATCGCCCCGCTTGTACTCCTCGAGCAGCGGGCGTGCCATGGCGTCACCCACGACGGCCATGGTCATGACGCCTTCGGCCTCGACTGTCTTCCAGATCTCGGAAGGGTCCAGATTGCGTGCAGTGGGAATTATCACGGTCGACCCACCGTTGAGCATCATGAACGACGCCCATTGCGCCGCTCCATGCATCAGCGGCGGGAGTGCCATGAGGCGAAGCCAGCCGGTCTTGGCCCGCTCGGTGACCTCATCGTAGGAGTTGACCTGGATCCAGGTGCCGATCTCCTTGCCGCCCATGGCGTTCATGAAGATGTCGTCCTGACGCCATAGAACGCCCTTGGGCATGCCGGTGGTTCCACCGGTGTAGACGATGTATAGGTCATCTGGTGACGGCGTCACCGGCGGCCCCGCCGGATCCGAGGTGGCGAGGACGGTCTCGTAGTCGACGGCGCCGGGGAGCAGGTCGTTGCCCGAGTCATCAGCGACCTGGATCAGGACCTTGACCTCGGGAAGCTCATCAAGAACCTCGGAGAGTGCCGGGGCGAATGTCGCGTGGTAGATGACCGCCTTGGTGTCGGCGTCGGTTAGCAGGTATCGCAGTTCCTCTTGCACATAGCGATAGTTGACATTGAAAGGAGCGACGCGCGCCTTGTATGCGCCGAGCATGCCCTCGATGTACTCGTTGCCGTTGTAGAGGTAGAGGGCCAGATGATCTTGACCCGACTCATGCGGTTGTAGGTCGCCTCGCTCGAGGTGCGCTCCGAGGCCCTGTGAGTGAAGGTATGAGGCGAGCCGTCGAGTGCGCTCGGCGAGTTGAGCGAAGGTCAGACGGACATCTCCGAATATCAGCGCCTCGCGGTCGGGGACCGCGGCCGCGACCACCTCGCTGACGGTCGCAAGGTTGAACTGTTCCCTCGGCCCGTTCCCGCCATCGGCTGGATCATTGTTGGCGGTCTGGTCTGTCTCAGGCACCTATTACTCCCTGCGAACGATTGGACTGTCCTGATGGGGCGAGACGCCGTGGTGTAGGAGACCATCGGATCCCCGCCCTTGAGTCAAGTCCCCGTTTCTGACGGAGTGTCAGAAACTGCTCAGGTGGTGCGAGACTAGACCAATCGGCAAACATTGCCCTGCTTGACACTGCTCAGAGTGTTTTGACCCACCGATCAGAGGACTCAAATCTGCTTCGGTAACACAGGAACGGAGATCCCAATGGCCCACATTGTTCGCGGAAGGTTCGACGGCAAGGTCACATTGCTCACCGGTACCGCTTCTGGAATCGGTCGGGCGACCGCTGTGCAGTTGGCCCGTGAAGGGGCGAAGGTCTTTGCGGTCGACGTCGCCGCAGAGGGGCTCGATTCACTGGCCGAGGAGGTCCGTGCGGGAGACGGTGAGATCACCACTCTGGTGACCAGTGTCGCCGAACGCCAGAACTGCTTCGATGCTGTGGCTGCGTGCGTCGACACCTATGGGCAGCTCGATGTACTCGGGAACATCGCGGGAATCCTACGCACCGACCACTTCACCAACCTCGACGAAGACCGCTATCGGTTGATGATGTCGGTCAACACCGATGGTCCCTTCTTCATGTGTCAGGCGGCGATTCCGCACATCCTCGAGACCCGCGGGAACATCCTCAACATCGCGTCGAACGCCGGGCTCATGGGTACCGCATACAACGTGGCCTACTCGATGACCAAGGGCGCGGTCGTGCAACTCACCCGGTCGCTCGCAATGGAGTACGCCAAGCGCAAGATCCGCATCAACGCGATCGCCCCCGGTGGGATCTCCACGACGCTCACCCACACCGTGACGATTCCTGAGGACGTGGACTTCGACCTTCTGATGCGTTACTCCGGATACCGCGGACTCGGTGAGCCCGAGGAGATCGCCGGTCTGTTCGCGTTCGTGTCTTCCGATGATGGTCGCAACATCCATGGGGCGATCCTGAGCAGCGACCTGGGTCTCACCACCGGCTGAGCTCCGTTAGCCGGTTGCCCCTGGCCTCCGCGCCGCCCGGTATCTCGTTGGTTGGTTGCGATTATCGCGACCCCTCCGCGATTACAGCAACCAACTAGCGGGACGGGGCGAGGCGGGTCGGGGCGAGGCGAGTCGGACGGGGCGAGGAGAGTCAGACGGGGCGAGGCGCGAGGTCGACGAGGCGGGTCACGCCGGACTCCGCGATCCCAGCAGATGTGGAATCATGGGACTCCGCCTCGCCAGGGGAAACACGCCAGGGGGACAGTTGAGCGACATGACGCAGGCGGGCCGGGCCCGCCCAGATGGGTTGACCGTCGAGGACGCACGACCGAGCAGTTCGCGACGCTCGGCCGATACATTGCGCGCGCAGGTGGACGTCTGGCTCAAGGCACGTCCCGACATCACTCAGGCCAAGGTCACAGAACTGTCGGTTCCAGAGACCAACGGAATGTCGAGCGAGACGATCATGGTGACGGCCTCGTGGGCCGAAGCGGGCCAGGCCACGCCGATGTCGCATCCGCTGGTCTTCCGGCTTGCCCCCGATCTGAACAGCATGCCCATCTTCGAGTCCTATGACCTGGAGTTGCAGTTCAATCTGATGCGGGACGTCGCCGCAGCAAGCGATGTTCCGATTCCGAGGGTCATCTGGTATGAGAGCGATCGGTCTCACGTCGGCTCCGAGTTCTTCGTGATGCAACGATGTGACGGGGAGGTCCCGGCCGATGTCCTGCCCTACAACTTCGGCGACAGCTTCCTCTTCGACGCGCCGCCCGAGGATCAGGTGCGGCTCCAGCGATCATCGGTGCAGCTATTGGCAGAGTTGCACGCTGTGGATGATCCGATCAGTCGGTTCCCGTATCTCGCAACCGCCGCTGGAATAGGGTCGGGTGACTCCAGCGAACTAGCGCTTCGGAATCTGGTGACCCGGATGCGTGCACATTACGAGTATGTCTCCTCAGATGGCCGCCGCTCCAGCCTCATCGAGAAGGCCTTCGACTGGGTGGAGGCACACTGGAGCGACTTGCGAATCGATCAGAACCCCGTGCTGTTATGGGGCGATTCGCGCATCGGCAATGTTCTCTATCGGGACTTCGAGCCTGCCGGAGTGCTCGACTGGGAGATGGCGACCATCGG
>CAUJEC010000013.1 GCA_963169245.1 Actinomycetota bacterium | reverse complement strand
GCCGAACCTCGCCTGATTACGACTCTGTCAACACCTGGGGTGACTGGGGGCGAGCGAAATGCCGGAACTCGAAGGGCTCCGACTCGAGCGACTTCTCCAACAATTCGGGCGGCATCTGCGAAACGGAGGGTATTGACCATGGACACATCTTCGCGAGTCGCTGTGACAATTAGACCTGACCGATCATTTCACCGTGATCTGACCTGATGACCGCGATCTAACCAGATGTTTGCGACCAGATCTGATCCGATGGGCAATCCAGACGCGCCCACGGGCGCGCTACTCCCCCTTAAGGACTCCGCTGTCAACACCACGACCACAAGACGCGCCCACGGGCGCGTGAAACTCACCGACAGTGATATGCGAGGGTCCCATTCCCTTCTCACCCACTAAAAGTGAGCCCGACGCTCCCGCAGGAGCGTCCAGCGTCGACGTTCATTAGCTCAATCCGCCGGTCGCGCCCGCCATTAACGCCATCCCACGAGTCCACCTCTCCCTCAGTTGAGTTCTCCGGGAGGGGGCCAAGCGATCTGGGTTGGCAGACCTACAGTCTGCCAACCCGGTGTGACATTTTGGCTTCAAGTCGAAGAGTTCAGACCTGATTGTCTTTGAGGACTATTGGCCAACCCACGCGCCCACGGGCGCGTCCGAACACCTCCCCCACGCGCTCTTCACCGTTACAACAGCCACAACCAGCGCGCCCACGGGCGCGTCCGAGGTTCAGAGACCCGTGATCTTGCTGCACGGGACCGGCAAACGCGCCCACGGGCGAGTCCCCGTAAGCATTTTCCAGGCGACGAGCCGCCCGGCCCGCGCGCCCACGGGCGCGTCATGTGCGCGAAGACGATCCTGTCGCCGATGTTCTTTCGCCGACGTTCTTTCGCCACCCGTTCTCGTTCCGGCCGTCGAAGTGCTTCGACTGATATCAACTCCGAGTGCAGAACTAGCCGAGGCTTCAGAGACAGCCACTGCATCAGAGCCAGCAGAGGCAACGGTCTGCGTGATCTCCAGTTCGCGACATCAGAAATGGATCCGCCACGCCGTGCGACCTGCGGCACTCCACCCCGTCCCGCAGATGGCCATAGCATGTGGTCCGACAGTTGCGGTCCCGTCGCCCAGAAGTTCGGACACCTGAATGGCACCAGAGGTGAACAAGAAACCGGCTGACTCTCCGAGAAGGAGAAAGTCGACATCCACGAGCAAATCTCCCGGCAGCTCTGCCCCGGCGAGCACATCGCCCGTCAAGCAACGAGCACAGGATCGTGCAGCGAAGCTCCGCGATCCACGAATAGATACTCGCTCGGCGCCCAGGTTCAGCGAAGTGGCCGAGCCCGAACCGAGATCCGAACCCCCCGACCGCAATCTCGACCTGGACCTCGATCAAGCGGCCCACCTGCCAGCGCGTCGCGATCCCAAGCCGAACCCTGATGACTTGGATGCCTCACGCATGTCCGACGTCAATGAGTGGGGTCGGTCCGAAAACATGCGGGCATTGGTCCGGCGACTCTACGAGCCGATCTACAAGCACTGGTTCCGGGTCGAGTGGGAGGGTCTCGAGAAGATCCCACCCGGGGGCGCCCTGCTCGTCGCGAATCACGCTGGCGCTGTTCCCTCGGACGCTCCGGCGATCATGCACGGCATCGAGACCGAGTTGGGCCGCCCGATCTACGGACTGGCTGACAACTTCTTCCGCAAACTCCCCGTGGTTGGCACCTACTGGAACCGCCTCGGCGGCCTTCCCGCCCATCCTGATAATGCCTACCGTCTCCTACGAGAGCAGGATCAGCTCGTGCTCGTTTTCCCAGAAGGAACCAAGGGTCCGGCGAAGACCTGGGACGAGCGCTACAAACTCAGACGCTTCGGGCGAGGCGGTTTCGTAGAGATCGCTATGCGAGCCGGCGTTCCTGTCGTCCCCATCGCTCTCGTTGGGGCAGAGGAGTCGATGCCGATTCTGGTTCGCCTCCCATCACTGGCGAAGGCATTCGGGCTTCCCTACATGCCAGTGACCGCCAACATGTTGGTCGCCGGTCCACTTGGAGCCGTTGCGTACTTCCCTGCCAAGTTCAAGATCAAGGTTCTCGATCCCGTCTACTTCGACGTCGAACCCGATCTAGAGCGCTACTCGAGATCGAAGATCATGGATGAGTCCGAAGCGATCAGGGACAAGATCCAATCTGCCCTCTATGAGATGCTTCGCAACAGAAGGAGTGTCTGGTTCGGATGAGCACCCGGGACGATCAGATGGACTATCCACTGGTGAGAACTGAGCCGAGAAAGTCGGGGACCAGCGGTGGTCGACGGGTCCTGGTAACAGGCCTCGGCACCTTCTGGGGTGGCCGCGTGGCCCAGGCACTCGAAGCCGACCCGGACGTCGACGTGATCGTCGGACTCGACGTCTTCGAACCAACCGTCGAGCTCGAACGAACCGAGTACGTCCGCGTCGACGCCAACTACTCGATCCTGTCGCGAATTGTGCGGGCGACCCAGGTGGACACGATCATCCATACGTTCCTGGTGGTCGACCCGACGATGATGTCGACGCGTTCGATGCACGAGATCAACGTCATCGGGACGATGAACCTCTTCGCTGCCGCGTCCACGCCGGACTCGACGGTCCGTGACGTGATCGTCAAGTCATCCACGATGGTCTACGGAAGCGCGCCGGAGGACCCCACGTGGTTCACCGAGGATTCCCCTCGTTCGCGCCGGGCGACCCAGCCGATCGAACGCAGCCTTGAGGCTGTCGAGGGCTACGTTCGCGACTTTGCCGAGGACAACCCTCATGTCAATGTCGCTCTGATGCGGTTCTCGAACGTGGTCGGGGCTGAGATAGAAACCCCCCTCACCAGACTCCTACAAGCACCCCTGGTGCCGTCGCTCGCGGGGTTCGACCCGAGGTTCCAGTTCGTGCACGAACGCGACGTCGTTCGAGCGTTGCTGTTCGCATTTGATCACCACATCGCAGGCATCTATAACGTCGCAGGCGACGAGCAGATCCCGTGGTCTGAGGTGGCACGACTGTGTGGACGTCGGACTCTGCCCTTCCCGCCGTATGGAACGAGCCTGATTGCTGGTCCTCTGCGAAGGCTTGGGCTTTTGAACCTGCCGGATGAGTACGAGATGCTCCTCAAATACGGCCGTGGTGTCGACAACTCCAAGTTCAAGCGTGCCGGATTCGAGTACCTCTACTCCTCCGCCGAGGCCGTGGAGGAGTTCATCGAATCCCTGCGGCTCCGGAGGACGATCGGAGCGCATCGCCCCGCGTATCGCTATGAGCGTGACGTGGAGCAGTTCTTCCGCCACTCCCCTGCTGTTGTGCGGGAGAGACCAACCCGCGACTCAGAGGCCACACGAACACCTCGCAGCGCCGGGGGCTACGAAGAGGCCTGAGCGGATCGGACGACTCAGTCGAGTGGTCCGACGACGTGGAGTCATAAGTCGTCTACGCCTAGATCGTCGCGATGACTAGGTCCGCTATGCGCCGTTCGATCAATTCCCAGTCGTAGGTCGACTCGAACAGTTCGGCCCCGTTGTCGGCGAGTCTCTGGCGAAGGTCGCCATTGGTAAGGAGGCGTGTGCACGCTGCAGCGAAAGCGGCTGCATCGTCGGCGATCAGCCCATGGACCTCGTTGAACAGATCGATCCCCTCGCATCCGACTGTGGTGGTGACGATCGGGATCCTGTTGGCCAGGGCCTCCACAACTTTGAGGCGTGTGCCGGCCCCGACCATTATCGGAACGATCGAGACATCGGCACGCAACAACTCGGGTTCGACTGCAGGAACCGAACCCACCATGTCCACGCCATCGACGGAGTCAACCCAGCCGAGCAATTCGCTGCCTCGGCCCACGATGCGCGCCCGGGCAGCGGGAACCGCGTTCCTGACCGACGGGAACACCTCACGCACGAACCACTCCACGGCCTCGGTATTCGGTTCGTAATCGAGTGCCCCGATGAAGAGCATCGTTGGTGACTCTGACCGCAGATCCATACGATCCGGGATTGCACCGATCGGTCGATCCGCACCATTTCCGATCACGACTGCGTTGTTGCAACCCGAACGACTGACATCCAACTCGCTGCAGACAACCACACGGTCGACCGCCTGGCCACAGTCACACTGGATGCGGGTCCACCGCCGCTGATCAACCGCATCGAAGCCTCTCGAGACGGCCCATCGGATGGCAATCTTCAGTCGTTGCGGTACGCCCGCACCCGGCGGGAACCGAGGCGGCACCCTCCGGCGGAGTTTCAGTGCGATGTCCTCGAGATTGTCGAAGTCGACAATCTGATGAGAGGCGTTCACGACGTCGCGAAGCCCCACCCAGGAATCGACATGTGAGAACCAGACCAGATCGTATCGGGGCGATGATGGCGCCCCGACTAGTCGAGTTCTCAGCGGGCTCCAGTCAGGACCGAGTGTCCGTCGAGGGAGGCCCGATCTGATCCACCTGCCAAGCCAATCCCGAAGTCCCCGGTCAGCTGCGGCAGGGACTGCGACGGCACGAACCTCGTGGTAGTCCTCGCCGGTGATGCCATGATCGGCCGGTTCGGCGGTGCCCAACCTGTGGAGCGCCATCACGTCAACCTGTCCGGCCCGTGCCAGACCTCGTATCACGTGGTCCATCCGTCGGCGGTATCCGTCGACTGCTGGCCACGGGTACTGTTCAGCAACCACCAGGATTCTCACGCCGAGGCACCGTACTCGCTCAACGGGTTCCCTGCTGACACCAACAATCTGACCGCGCAACCTGCGCCACAGATGATCTCGGAGGGCCTTGTGTCTCTAATCAGGACGGAATCGGTCGGCGACGTGCTGGTCATAACGCTCGATGATCCGGCTCGGCGCAACGCGCTGAGCCTCGACCTCAATGCCGAGCTGATCGCAGCGATCGACCGAGCAGAGTCCGATTCATCGCTCAGCGCCGTTGTGATCACCGGTGCCGGTCCTGCATTCTGCGCGGGAGCTGACCTGTCCCAGTTGGGCGATTCCAGACGTGAGGGACTCATCGACATCTACGCCGGGTTCCTTCGAGTGGCTGACTGTGCTCTCCCCACCATCGCCGCAGTCAATGGTCCCGCGGTCGGAGCAGGTATGAACCTTGCGCTCGCATGCGACCTCCGCATCGCTGGAGCGTCAGCCCGATTCGACACGCGCTTTCTGTCCCTCGGGATCCATCCAGGAGGTGGACATACGTGGCTGATGAATCAGATCGCTGGGCTTCAGGGAACCATCGCAATGGTGCTCTTCGGAGAGGTTCTCGGCGCCGACGAGTCCGTCGCAGCAGGACTCTCCTGGGCGGCCACTTCGGACGACGCGCTACTTCACACAGCGATCGATCTGGCCTCCCGCTGCTCACGGGGCGGCAGGCAGCTTGCGATCCGAACCAAGGCCACAATTCGCTCCACAGCGCTAATGAGTGAGCATTCGCGGGCAGTGTCGGAGGAACTCGAGACGCAGCTGTGGTCCATGGATCAACCCGAGTTCGCCGAACGGCTTCGAGCAATGAGAGCCAAGATCACCAGCCGCCCGGATTCGGCCGCGACAGACCGTCAGTAGACCCACGTTCACAGGACCCCTACCCCATAGCTATCCGAGAGTCAGTAGACCCAGGCGGTGAGAAACTCCTGTCGTCGAAGTTGCCATTCCTCAAAGGTGATCGCATACCGGATGTGGTCCTCCCACACGCCGTTGATCTCCAGGTAGCGCTCAGCGATTCCCTCTGAACGGAGCTCGAGCTTCTCGACAACCCGTCGGGAGGCGAGGTTCCGGGGAATGATCGAGACCTGCAGTCGGTGTAGTCCGAGTTGGTCGAACGCAAAAGCCATGACGACCACGAGACTCTCGGGCATATATGAATTGCCAGCCAGCCTCTGGTCGATCCAGTAGCCGACGTATGCGTTCTGTTGGGCGCCTCGGTGTACCGAGTTGAGGTTGATCTCACCACCGAACCGCCCATCGATGAAGATCCCGAACCCGAACTGGGTGCCGAGTTGCATCTCGCGTGATCTCATCGAGCACCGCGAGGAGAACGCCTGGCGGTCTTCGACCGTATCGGGTTGACCCGGCTGGACCTTGGGCTCCCATTTGGTGAGCCAGTCTGCAGAGGTTCGCCTCACCTCCTGCCACGCGTCGAAGTCGTTAAGCGTCAGTGGCCGCAGGTACACCCGTCGACCATTGAGAAGGTTCCAGGCCCCGGCCGCATCGCTTGGCGGTTTTCGACGCAACATTCCGCTACAACGTATCGGGACTTCACCCAATTGGGTTCAATCGAGTTGGGTTCAATCGAGTTGCGAGAGAATTAGCCCGTCGAGGATGTCGGACTCCGACACGATGAGTTCCTCGATGCCGAAATATCTCACCACCGCGGCGAGCGCACAGCATCCACCGACGATCACATCGGCGCGTGCGCGCTCCAGGCCCGGGTTATGAATCCTGTCCTCGATGGCCTCGGTGGCGAGAGTACGAAACACGTCCTCAACGGCATCTCGGGTCAACACGAAATGGTGGATGCGATCACGGTCATACTCTGGCAGTCCAATTTCGACCGCTGCAACGGTCGAGACCGTGCCGGCAAGCCCCACATAGCGAACCGCGGCCTGCGTCAGTGGCGCCTCGCGAACTACGTCATCGACGTACTGTGAGACAACGCTGAGTGCGTTGGAGAGTTCTTCGGGGCGCGGTGGGTCATGAGCGATGAATTTCTCGGTCATTCGGACGCACCCGACGGCCACCGAGGCCGACTCGATGACACTGTCGTAGCCGACCGCGAACTCGGTGGAACCACCCCCGATGTCGAAAACCAGGGTGAGGCCGTCGATCAGGGGCAGATCCGCCGTCGCTCCACGGAAGCTCAGATCCGCCTCATCCTTTCCGCTCAGCAACTCGGGCTCTGCCCCCAGGATCTCGGCCGACATGGAGAAGAACTCATCTCGATTGACGGCATCACGAGCAGCCGATGTCGCTGCGATCCGAACACCCTTCACCTCATGTGAGTCCATGACGGCCCGGTACTCGCGAAGCACCTCGAATGTTCGCGCCATAGCGGCCTCGTCTAGGCGTCCGGTCCGGTCGACTCCCGCACCGAGCCTGGTGATACGCATCAGCCGTTCGAACGCTGTTGTGCCGTCCGATATCAACAGGCGAGTCGAGTTGGTACCGCAATCGATCGCTGCGTAAAGGTCATTGGACATCGTCACTCGCTTCCGTCATGGCCACGGGCACATCACTCGCCTCAGCGATCGCCGTGCTGGGCATTGTCGCCGTGCTGGGCATTGTCGCCGACACCGACCGAGCGCTCATCCGCGGTGAGGCGATCATGGACCCATCTTCCGACGGGGTCATCGCCACCGGCTAGAAAGTGCGCGTAGTGGGTGTGAAGACACTTGACACCTCGGCGGGTTCCCCCGACTCCGCCGCTCGGGCGAGGACCATCCCAACCCGAGGGAATCATCGCGTCACGCGCGGCAGCATAGGCAGCGTGGACGCGGGCGAGGTCGCTTGGGTCGACTGCTGCCTCGGCGGCTTTCACGCCGCCGTCGGACTCGATCGTGCCGATGCGGCGATTGAGCTCACGGTCCACCAACCAGTAGGTGGTGGGCATCGGTGTTCCGTCATCGAGCAGTGGGTCGTTCCTGATGACCACCGGCGCCCCCTGGGCGTCCCGCACCATTACCGCGAAGCGACCCTGCGGGCGACGCCCCAGCAGTGCCTCAACGACTTGGAGGTCTGCTCGTGAAGGCAGGTCGACACCAGGAACTGTGCCCGACTCGTCCGTCTCTGTCCGCCCCGTCGGACTCAACCCCTGCCCGATGACACGCGCCTGACTGGTTCGCTCAGAAGATCGAAGGGCCAACTCGCGGGAAGGTTCAGACCAGCAGTTGCCGGAGGAAGAATCGTGTAGGACTCCTCACCCTCGGTCACGAGCCCGTAGTCCCGGCGAGCAATACGCATGATCTCATCGGGGTCATCGAGTCGACGGATCTTGTCCTTCAACGCCGAATTGCGCTCCTTCATGTCGCGAAGTTGGACCTGACGATCCGCGACGTCGGAGCGTTGTTGTATGTAGCGTCCAGCCGGCACTGCGATCAGCCCGTAGACCACCAGACCCAAAAGGGCGGCCACCAGGACGCGCAACGACCAGACGGTGGATCTGGCCCTCACTCTGTCGTCACTGTCGCCCATAGTCCTGTTTGCCTACCTACTCAGCGAGCCTACTCAGCGAATGGCGCCCCGGTAGATTGCGGCCTCACCGAGCTTCTCCTCGATCCGCAGCAACTGGTTGTACTTAGCAACACGGTCAGATCGCGCTGGAGCGCCAGTCTTGATCTGCCCACAATTGGTTGCGACTGCAAGGTCTGCGATTGTGACGTCCTCGGTCTCGCCGGAACGATGCGACATGACCGCCGTGTATGCGTTGCGGGTGGCCAGGTCAACGGCCTCGAGGGTCTCGGTGAGAGAGCCGATCTGGTTCACCTTTACCAGAATCGAGTTGGCGACACCGGCGTCGATACCCCTAGCCAGACGTTCGGTGTTGGTTACGAACAGGTCATCGCCGACGAGTTGGACCCGCTCCCCCAACTTGGCGGTCAGATCCGCCCAGCCGTCCCAGTCCTCCTCTGCCATGCCGTCCTCGATCGAGACGATCGGATACCGACCACAGAGGTCCACGAGATAGTCCGCGAACTCGGCTGAGGTGAGTGATCGGTTCTCACCTGCGAGGACATACTTGCCGTCCTTGTAGAACTCGGTGGAGGCAGCGTCGAGGGCGATGGCGATCTCTTCGCCGGGGACACGGCCGGCACGTTCGATCGCCTCCACAAGAAGGGTCACAGCCTCCTCATTCGATGCCAGGTTCGGAGCGAATCCGCCCTCATCGCCGATCGCGGTCGACAGGCCCCGTTCGGCGACGACCTTCTTGAGCACGTGGTAGGTCTCGGTTCCCCAACGGAGCGCCTCTGAGAACGAGGCGGCCCCGACCGGCATGATCATGAACTCCTGAATGTCGACGTTGTTGTCCGCGTGTTCCCCGCCATTGATGACGTTCATCATCGGCGTGGGAAGCACCGATGCGTTGGTGCCGCCGACATATCGGAAGAGAGGGACGTCGAGTTCCGCGGATGCAGCCTTTGCGATAGCAAGGGAAACTCCCAAGATCGCATTGGCGCCCAGGTTGGCCTTGTTGGGCGTCTCGTCGAGATCGATGAGCAGGCGGTCGATGTCGCGCTGATCCAGCGCGTCGAATCCGATGAGGGCATCGAAGATCGGGCCGTTTACGTGCTCCACGGCCTTCTGAACACCTTTACCCAGGTAACGCTCCGCGTCGCCGTCGCGGAGTTCGACTGCTTCGAAGGCACCGGTCGACGCACCGGAGGGTACCGCCGCACGACCTACCGCGCCCGAGTCCAGCAGCACCTCGACCTCGACAGTTGGATTGCCTCGCGAATCCAATATCTCCCGACCGATGATTCCTTCGATGATGCTCACTGCACTCCTATGAGATCTAGTTCTCCGACGCTGAATCTACTCTGCGCAAGGCACTGCGACGGGAAACGTCGGACCATGATTCCTCAGAGATTGGACTTGATCAGATTCGCGAATGCTGCGGCGCCCTCGGGACGGAGGTGAGCACCGTCATTGGCGAACCATTCGGGGTGTGCCGAAGAGAGCGCGAACCAGTCGAGCAGACGAGCGTTCTTATGTCTCTCGACCGCTGCCGCTATTCGGGCGTTGACGAGGGCCTCCCAGGGCCTTGCAACTTTTGCGTTGATGAGCAGAACCTTCCGGTGTCCGGCCGCTGCTATCAGCCGGTCCATGTCAGCGTCGTCGAACACTCCGTTGGTTCCCATGTGAACAACCAGTGGGCCTATCAGGTAACCATTCTTCGCATACCAGTCGACCACGGAGAGCACCTGATTGAACTGCCGACCCACCTTCGCATCCACCCTGATGCCGGGCATCGCCGAACGGATTGCCCCAGCAGCACCCAGCATCACAGAATCACCAACCGCTACGACGTCGGATCCCGCCACCGGCGTGGTCGTCACGACCGTTGTGGCACCAGCGGCGACCGTGGTGGTCGCCGATCCGGCAATCGTCGTGGTGGTCGCGCCAGGGACCGTGGTTTCGGGCGTCGACGAGGCCGGACTGCCCGCATCGGAGCGGCCAGATGGTTCATCAAGGGGTGGCGCGAGATGCTGAGCAGCTTCGAGTTCGGCGCGTTTGGAGTTCGTCGAGGCGTTCGCGAGCCCCGCTCCCATCAACAGGACCGCGACGAGCGACGCCATCCCCACTGTCAGGGCTTGGCGACGTGCGACGACCCGGGTGTGAGGATCCTCCACCGACACTCTCCGCCACCAGTTGCCGAGCAACCCCTTTCTGAAAGGCGTTTCGATAAGGCGGAATGAAAGTTCGGCAGCGCCCAGGGTCAGCGCAAGTCGAAGCACCAACAACGGAAGCCCCTTCAGAGGGATGTCCAATTCGGGACGGGTCACCTGAAAGATCGGCCAGTGCCACAGGTAGATCGCATACGACCTGACGCCCACCCACACGAGAGCCTTAAAAGCGAGGAGTCGAGACATCCGCGCTGCAGGATGAACCAGCACTGCTATCAGCGCCACACAGACGACGTCGAGCAACAGGAAACCACCCCGGTAGATGAACGAGTCGAACTCATTCACGTTCACGAGGAACAGTCCCAGCACGATCAGAGATGTGACGCCAAGAACATCGAGACTGACGGCTGCAACCGGATGGGCTTTGGATCTGGCACGCCACGGTGCCCACACCGTGGCCAACAAGGCACCCATGAGCATCCCGGCGAGCCTTGTGTCGGTGCCGTAGTAGACCCGAGATGGGTCAGAGTACGGGTCGAAGAGGACAGCCATCCAGAGCGCCGATGCGATCGAGATCGCAACCAGCCCGAACCTCACCGAGCGCATACGGAAGCGCCGTAGGCAGAGCATGAGTATCGGGGGGAACAGCAGGTAGAACTGCTCCTCCACGGCCAGTGACCACAGATGACGCAGCAGCGGCGGACGCCCGGCCTGCGCGAAATACGACTCCTTGAGGAAGATGTTCCACCAGTTGCTCACGTAGAACAGCGCTGCGATCACGTCCCCACCGAGGCGTCCGGCAGCATCTCTGTAGAACAAGAGCGCGGCAATGATGACCGTGACCAGGAGCAGATAGAGCGCTGGTAGCAGACGACGCGCACGACGAATCCAGAAGTGGCGGAGGTCGATCGTCCCGCTTCTCTGGCGTTCCTCGAGTAGCAGCGCGGTGATTAGGAACCCGCTCACCACAAAGAAGACCTCGACACCGAGGAACCCGCCGGGCATCCACGTGATGCCGGCGTGGTACAGGATGACGGCAATGACAGAGATTGCCCTCAGGCCGTCAAGCGCCGGTTGATAGCGGAGTTTGGGTTGGGCCAAGGACCTGCGTACTTCTGTGTTCGGACTCACCATGTGGCCCGGACACCGACACGGTTCACATGGAAATTATCATGTTCTAGTCGGCCTCGGAGTGAGTCACCGGCTCCTCACCCATCCACTCGCGAAGTGTGTTCTTCAGCTTGGTGTGCTGGATGAAGATGTCGTGTTCGGGAGCGTGTCCGCCGGTGCCCTGCGGCGACTTCCAGTAGAAGCTGAGCCACTCCTGGTTTCCGTGCTGTCCGGCCCGCTGCGCGAGATCCAAGAAGAGAGCCAGGTCCAACACGAGCGGGGCAGCGAGGATCGAGTCACGACACAGGAAGTTGACCTTGATCTGCATGGGGTATCCCATCCACCCGAAGATGTCGATGTTGTCCCAGCCCTCCTTGTTGTCACCTCGAGGCGGGTAGTAGTTGATCCGTACGACGTGGTCGACATTGCCGTAGAGGTCGGGATAGACCTCGGGCTGGAGAATCGTGTCGATGACACCCAGCTTGGAGACCTCCTTCGACTTGAAGTTCTCGGGGTCATCTAGGACCTCGCCATCGCGGTTCCCGAGGATGTTGGTCGAGTACCAGCCTCGCAGGCCGAGCATTCTGGCCTTGAACCCGGGTGCCAGGATCGTCTTCATGAGGGTCTGACCGGTCTTGAAGTCCTTGCCTGTGAATGGAACCTTGCGCTCGGCTGCGAGTTGTTCCATACACGGCAGGTCGGTAGTCAGGTTTGGTGCACCGTTTGCGTAGGGAATGCCGCTCTGCAGGGCCGCGTAGACATAGATCTCACTCGGCGAGATGTTCTCGTCGTTCGACTTGAGACCGGCCTCGAAGGCCTCGATGCTCTGATGGCACGCCGCTGGTTCCTGGTAGGCCTCGGTCGAACCACACCACACCATGACGAGACGGTCGCAGTTGTTCTCCACCCTGAAGCTCTCGATGTCGGCAATGACCTGCTGGGCAAGGTCCCACTTGGTGTCGCCGGCCTTGACCCTGATCCCATCCAGATTGCGAACCCATCTCTTCTCGAAGACCGCGGGCATAGCCCGGATTCCCTCCATTTCGCTGGAGAGCGGTGCCAGATCGGCCTCGTCGATGACTCCAGCAGTTCGGGCGGCCTCGAGGGCGTTGGATGAGATCGGATCCCAACCCCCGAAGACGATGTCATCGAGGTCGGCCAGCGGAACGAAATCCTTGAGCATCGGATTGTTGCCCTCTGCTCGGTCACCGATTCGGATGTGGGCCATCTGGGTCAGCGACCCGATCGGTGCGGAGATCCCAGCCCGTGCGGCAAGGACGCCGGCGTAGAGCGTCGTTGCGACTGCCCCCATGCCTGGTGTGAGGATTCCGAGGCGTCCCTTCGCTGGGGCGATCGTGAGTGGTTCAGCCATGGAGCCGACTTTACGCCGCGCAGCAGGTGTCAGGTCGATTCGAGGCTGAGGCAGCCTTTCAGGGTCGACCGAACCGACGCCGGATCAGGTTCTCCTGCGGCACCCTCCGGGTCGAGATTCCCTCGATCCACAACGAGGTCAGATGGTCGGGTTCGAAGCTTCGATCGAGGTCCTCCCACGCCACCGAGAAGACTGTCTCGTCGTCGAGGCCCAGGTGGTGGAGGACCGTGACTGTCTCCGCAAGAGGTAGATCGGATGCGAGCTTGATGTCGGAGAGAACGAACTTGGTGTCGCACTGGGCCACGAGCACACAGTCCCCCAGTGCTCCAGGCTCTCCGACCTCCTCCAAGACCTCGTTGAACCTGTGTCCGTCCACGAGCTTCGCTCCGAGCGCGACCGGATCGACACCAAGACGGGCCCATGCCAGATCCAGAAACGACATGGCCGGGTGTACCACCGTCAGCACCCGTGGATCCTCGATGAGTAGCTGGACACTTCGTTCGGCAACTACTGGAGAACCGGGGACTGCGTAGAGCACCACCCCGTAGCTGTTCGCAGTCCGGATCACCGCCTCCCGGATTGACTCGTAGACGTCCTCGATGACATCCGCGGTTTCGTAGAGACGGTCGAACCACTGGGCGTCTGGCATGACGACAGCAGCGGGATGCCTCTCGGTCCGCAGGAACTGAGTCTCGATACTCGCGATGAGTTCAAGGGTTCCGCTGGTCACCAGATCGGGACCCCCAGGCCCGAGCCCCACGACATGGACCGTCGGCAGTGCACCAGAGGCCTCCCCATGAGCGCGCTGATCGCCGGTGGGTTCTGTCACAACGAGGGCTCCTAGCCCTGGTCGGTCTCGCCAACGCTTGAAATTGGCGCGGTCCCCTTGGGCTGGATCGGGCCGACCGGCGGGCTCAGCGTGGCTTGGCCACTCGAATCCATTGAGACTCCTGATGCGAACCGTGGATCGATCTTCGCCTCCGCCACCCGGGTCGATATCCAGACCTGTGGACCCTGCTGACGCAGGGCATCGGCGATCTGGGCCACATCCGTTCGCGCTTTATCGAAACTCAGGTTCTCACGCGAGACGACCTTGACCAGGAAGGTGGCCTTCTGTCCACTGATCTCGAAGTTGAAGAGCTCAGTCTCGTTGATCCGCAGCGAGTTGATCCCATTGGCGATGTCCTCGGGGAGACTCGAGCGGGACAGGCACCCATCCTTGGGCTTGGCCTGAACTGCCGTACCCTTCACCTTCTTGGCTATCTCCTCGAAGCCGGTGCCCTTGTCCGCGAACTTCTCCACCTTGTTCTGGGAACCCTCGGGTACTGAGAGAATCCATGCACAGGTCCTGTCCCAAAGGCCGGGAGAGAGGTCGAAGATCTTGCGCAGATCTGCATCGTTGTTGGGATCGAGCTTCGAGAATCTGTCCTCGAGGACGATCCGAGCGGCGGTCGAATCGACATACGCGTCGCGCATGTGATCGGACAGCTTGACGTCCTG
>CAUJEC010000012.1 GCA_963169245.1 Actinomycetota bacterium | reverse complement strand
CCGGCCGTTTCGAGTCGCCTAGCGGGCCAGTTGACCTGACCGGCCTGGTCGACCTTGGCCGCACGCGGGCCGTGCCGATCAGCAGAAGTGCCGGTCGGCGGTAGAGCCGGTCTCAGCGTCCGGGCCGGTCAGCGGCCGGTGGTGATGTAGTTGGTGAGTTGGTCCCGCTCGCGCTCGAGTTCGTCAAGCCGTGACTTGACGATGTCGCCAATGCTCACGATTCCCACCAGCCGGCCTTCGGATGTGACCGGCAGATGTCTCGTCCGATGGAAGGTCATGCTCCGAGCGAGTTCCTCCGTGGAGTCCTCCGGAGAGCACGTCCAGACATCGGCCGACATCGCAGTCGATACCGGCCGGGCGAGCACGCCGTGGCCAAAGAGCGCTACAGCCTGTACGACGTCGCGCTCGGAGAGCATGCCCTCGATCCGTTGCCCGTCGTCTGTTACGACGAGCGCGCCGATGCGAAGTCGTCGAAGCTCATCCGCGGCGTCGGCAAGGGTCCTGTCCGAGGTGATTGTGGCCACATCGGCACCCTTGTCATTGAGTATTCCTGAAACCCGCATGATCCACCCCCGGTATGCAAGTCCGTCAATCTCATCTGATCACCACAGGCTAGCCTCACGAATCAGAAGATGGGCCTCGGAAAGGCGCGTTCGCTCTCAATTGCATGAGGAATCGGTCACAGATCCACCGCTGCGAGCCTGACAGGACAGGCAGTGATGGCATCTGCAGTGACGGCACTGAGAGCGATGACACAGGCAGCGACAGCAGAGGTACTGATGAACTGGAGAAACAGACGTTGACTACGCAACAGATAAAGGTCGGGGTGCAGCTGCAGCAGCAGGGCTCTAGCATCGACGCAATCCTTGAAGCGGCAAGAACATTCGACTCTGTTGGAGTGGACTCGATCTGGGTCTGGGATCATTTCTTCCCAATCATCGGTGACCCCAACGCTGGAAGCTTCGAGGCGTACTCGCTGCTCGCCGCAATAGCGACACAGACCAACCGTGCGACACTCGGCGTGCTCGTCACAGGCATCGCCTACCGAAACGCCAACCTCCTAGCTGATATGGCCAGGACGATCGACCACCTGAGTGGAGGACGGTTCGTCCTGGGGTTGGGTTCGGGCTGGTTCCAGCGCGACTACGACGACTACGGGTACGAGTTCGGAACGGCGGGGGACAGGCTTCGACACCTGGAACGCGAAATAGGCACCATCAAAGATCGACTCTCGCTCCTGGAGCCTCCAGCGATTGGACCTATGCCGATCCTCATTGGTGGGAGTGGACCAAAGGTCACACTTCGCATCACCGCCGAACACGCTGACGCATGGAACAGCTTTGGCCCAGCAGATGGCTTCGCCCGACTGAGTGGGATTCTCGATGACTGGTGCGCCAAGGTTGGTCGCAATCCATCAGAGATCGAACGGACCGTGACATTGTCCGTCGACGAAGTCGCACGTTGGCAGGACTTCGTCGACGTTGGAGCAACGCATCTGATCGTCATGGTTCCGCACCCCTTCGACTCGGAGAAGGTGGTGGATCTGGTCAGTCAGGTATCGTCTCGTTGATTCCGGTGTCACGCTCGTCGGGAGGGGCCGACGAGGTTGTGGCGCTCTTTCCACTTACCGGCGCCTGAGTCGTTGTGGCCGACTTTCCGGGCGTCGTTCCAGTCCCTGCCGACGACGTGGGCCCTTCGTTGACCGGCGCCTGAGACGTGGTCGGAATCGGATTGTCATCGGCGATTCTGGTCATGGCCGCAACGAGATCTGGGCACGGACCAGATATTCCCTTGGCGGCGAGCACGCGGCGAACCGACTGGTCCACCTGACGCTCCTTGAGACGACCCTCGGCAATGGCCTGGCTCAGCCGTTGATGTGCCTTTGTGGCCGAGTCGGTGCCTGAGATCAGTGCGATGTCGGCGCCGGCGGCGATGGCCATCTCAGCCGCCTGGTCCTGAGGAGTGGTCGCGGCGATCGCTCCCATGCCAAGCGAGTCAGTGATGATGAGCCCCTTGAAGCCCTCGTTGCCCCGAAGCTCCCCGGATATCGCCTCGGACGACAACGATGCGGGTTCCTTGTCTCCGGTCAGCCCGGGCACAACGGAGTGGGTGACCATTACTCCTTTGACACCCATGCGGATTGCGGACTGGAACGGGAGCAGGTCCACTTCCCTCAACTTGTCGATCGATGCCAGCGACGACAGCTTGTTGTGGGGGTCGTCCTTGCCTCCTCCTATGCCTGGCCAGTGCTTGACCACGGCGATCAGACCGGCGGCCTGAATTGCCTTGACGATCGAGTCCACGTAGTTGGAGACGATCGTCGGGTCATCGCTGAAGGAGCGGCTGCCCAGGCCAGAGCCGTCTCCGACATCCGCGACCGGACCGAAGACCATGTTGAAGCCGAGTTCCTTCATCTTTGTGGCATAGTCGCCCATCAATGCGCCGGCTTCGTCCGGGCTGAGCTTCTTTCCGTCCTTCTGGCCGTTGACCATGTCCTTGGCCGATGGAAGTGCCTTGATCGCCTTAGCCAGCCGCTGAACCGTGCCCCCCTCCTCGTCGCTGCCGACAAAGGCCATTATCGGGGCGGATCCAACTGCCGCCTTTACCTGCTCGCCAACATCCTTGCTCTGAGCACCTTTGAGGCCAAGACCACCTACGGCTCCGGTGGAGATGACCTCTTTGGCCAGATCTGGCGAGGTGACCATGACCATGAGCAATTGCCCGGCCTTGGCCTGAGCGGGTAGTGACTCTGCACAGTCCGGCTGTGGAGCGGTAGTCGAGGTGGATGTGGTTGTGGTTGTCTTCTCAGTCACGACCTGCTGGGCGGTCGTACCAGTGCACGACGCCACAAGGGCGACGGCGCTGAACGTGACTGCGGCAAGTGGCCCACGTCGAGCGCGTCGTGGCCACCGTCGGGAGGTCGTTGCATGGACCTGCTGGGAAGTCATTGCGAACGACGTTAGTTAACACTTGGGTGTCGCAGTGCGCTCGGGGCGCAGCAGGCCTCGCGTCCGCAATATCCTCACCCAATGGACACAGATGTCACGGTCGGTTCGGAGAGCACAGGCGCCCCACTCCGAAGGTCGGCCACGATACCGGGAGTCGATGGCGATCCGTTGGCGCCGTATGCGGGTTTCGAAGGCGAGGTTGGAAAGGTCTACGCGACCTCCGAACCGTTCTGGAAGGACCACAAGAGCGCTGGGCCGTCCGCCCCGAACGTCATCGTCATGCTCTGTGATGACCTGGGCTATTCCGATGTCGGCTGCTACGGGTCAGAGATACCCACCCCGAATCTGGATCGGATCGCTGCCGAGGGTTTGCGCTATACCGACTTTCACTCGACGCCGATGTGTTCACCCACACGGGCGGCGCTGCTGACTGGCCTTGAGCCGCACCGGGCCGGGCTCGGATACGTCGCGCATGCCGATGCGGGCTTCCCCGGCTACGCGATGGAACTCACCGACCTGGTCCCCACGCTGCCTGAATTGCTGCGGGAAAACGGATACCAGACGCTCATGGTCGGCAAGTGGCACCTGACCAAGGACAGCGAACAGAACGACGCGGGGGACAAGTCCTCATGGCCCCTGCAGAAGGGCTTCGATCGCTACTACGGGTTCCTCGACGCGTTCACCAATCTTCATCAGCCGCACAGACTCTTCGAGGACAACCACGCGCTGCGGACCGATGACTATCCGGAGGACTATTTCCTCACCGATGACCTAACCGACAGGGCCGTGTCGATGATTCGGGAGTCAAAGGCATCTGATCCCACCAAGCCGTTCTTCCTGTACTTCTCTCACGGAGCAGTTCACGCTCCTTTGCATGCGAAAGAGCCTGATATCGAGCGCCACGCGGATCGCTATCGGGAGGGCTGGCAGGTCATTCGGGAGCGTCGCTTTGCGCGTCAGGTCGAACTCGGTGTTGTCCCGGAGGGCACCGCTCTGTCGGACATCCCCGACATTCCCGGCAACGACGTCGCTAACTGGGATGATCTCGACGACGACCGCAAGCGACTCTTCGCTCGTTACATGGAGGTCTATGCGGCGATGGTCGACAATATCGACCAGAACGTCGGACGCCTGCGTTCCGCACTCGAGGAGATGGGGGAATGGGACAACACGGTGTTCGTATTCACCTCCGACAACGGGGCATCTCGCGAGGGGGAGGCAGAGGGCACCAGCGCATATATGCGCACCCTGCATTTCGAGCGGACGGGTGTTCCCGAGCCCTTCGAAGAGGATCTGGAGCGGTTCGAGAGCATCGGTGGACCGACCACATACCCGCACTACCCGCGCGGTTGGGCGTGGGTCGGCAATACCCCGTTCCGTCTCTACAAGATCAACTCGCACCGCGGTGGGCATTCGGTTCCCTTCATCGTGTCATGGCCAGATCGGATAACCGAGGGAGGCATGATCAGGGGCCAGTACATGCATATCACCGACCTGTTGCCAACAATCCTGGAACTGACCTCAACGCCACGCCCCGAAACTCGCAATGGCGCAGCCGTCCTGCCATTAGCGGGGGAGGACCTGAGCGCCACGTTTGAAAGCGCCGATGCGCCCGGACGCTCGGCGGACGTGGTCATTGAGTGTGAGGGGCACCGCGGGTATCGCTCCGGGGAATGGGAGGCAGTTGTCCGCCACGAACCACGAACACCCTTCAGCGAGGACGAATGGGAACTGTTCAACATGGTCCTCGACCCGACCCAGGTGAACGACCTGGCGGAGAGCGAACCCGAGCGTCTGGTCGAACTTAAAGAGGCATGGGAGGAAGCCGCCTGGGCAAACCAGATCTACCCCCTAGATGAGGGAACCGGACTCCGGTTCCTCCTTCGACCACCCGAGACCGAGCGTTTCGATGAGCCACTCACCATCTACGCCGGTACCCCAACCCTTGACAGATGGCGCTCACAACGACTGATTCTGTGGAGGGATTTCGAGGTGACCGCCGAGGTGGATCTCATGGAGGGCGACCGGGGTGTTCTCGTCGCTCATGGTGACCAGTCGGGAGGGTATGCGCTCTACGTCGACACCACCGGTGAACTCCTGGCGATACACAACGGTTACGGCATCGAGCGTGAGCTGAGGGGGCCAAAGGTCCCTGCTGGTGCTCACAGCCTGGGTCTACAGGTGACCTGTCCGGGTGAGAATCGCTGGAATCTGGCGCTGACCATCGACGGAGAGCAGGTGGCCGCTGCTGAGGACTTCAGGCTGCTGATGGCCATGTCGCCGTTCAATGGAATCGATGTGGGAATCGACCGACGATCACCGGTCAGTTGGCCCATCTACCAGCGCCACGGGACATTCGCGTTCAACGGGACTCTTCGCAGTGTGACCTATGTACCGGGTGAGCCCGCTCCGGACAGCCCCATGAACTTCATCGAGTTCCTGCGCGAGTGGGGCCGTAGGTTCGAGTGATTATGCTTCCCAACTCGGCCGTTCTGCGCTCGAAGAGCCGGGTTCGGGGAATCTGACCAAGCGAACGCCATGGTCCGTTACCGGTTCGCCACTGTGCCTCCCAGATGATCGTTGCGGATCCGAGCCATGACGGGATCTCGTTTCCTCGACGGCTTGACGCAAGTCTGTACTTGAGTACGCAAGCGCCAGCGGATCGCGCCTGAGACCTGGGAGATGCTGTGCTTGTCGGATCAAAGGCGAGACCCCGGCCCTCGCAGGTGACGAACCTGGCGCCCGGTTCACCGCTGTATATGCGTAGCGACTTCGGTGTGGCTCGAACTTCGGCGGTGATTCCGCTGGCAACGAGAGTCGCCTCCACGGTTTGCCAGTTCGACGACCTCGCCGACGCGAACACGGGTTGTCCCACAGGCACACTCACGGTGATTGAAGGGCTCTGGTCGATGATCGGCTCCGGCAGTCTGGTAACCATGCTTCGGAGAAGCTGGCCGGCGATGGACGTCGCGATCGGTCGCGGCGTCGTCCAGACATCTACCAGGTCGACCCCACACTGGCGGACGAACACATCGACCTCATTGGCAGGGGCATCCGCAAGGCCGACAGCGGGCATGTCGGCCACAGGCATATCCGGGCTGCCAGGACCATCAGGGGCATCGGGGAAGTCGGTCAACAGCGCCTCTCGAAATACCTCTGCCAGCTTGACCTGAAATGGCGTCCCAGCCTCTCCGCTCGACTCGGTGTGACCCACCAGCGCGACAAGCATCTCGATCTCGCCGTCCTTGAGCTTGATGTTGCGACAACGAGGTGGCGACGTATTCGCCTTGCCGGGATTCCGATTGGAGGTCTTCCTCTTGAGGCCAGAGATGATCGTCGTCAGAATGTCGCCGCGGCCGGTGACCTTACTGCTCGAGTTCCCGCTCGTCTGGTCGCGTTCAGCTCCTGCGTTCGGGGTGAGTGCGAGCGCCAGCAGCGTGGATGCGACCACGACCGTCAACAGCCTGGGACGATTGGCTGGCCTGGACGTCGATGCGGACCCGGGTCGTCCGGTCATGCGCATGGGTCGGGGGATCCTTTCGGGAGTGTGAGCGAGTCGAGCGAGGCGAGATCGTCGAGCATCCACGCATCACCCGCGGTGCCGGGAAGAACCAGCGCCCGGCCGACGCCGATGAATCTGCCGACGGAGTCGTCGAGCGTCTCTCCCGTTGTCGAGTCGACTCGACGAGCGGGTGCGTACTCGCAGAAGGAGAACTCAATCGAGGCGTCGTCGGAGACCTTCCATTTCGTCACCCGATGCCGGTAGAACACGCCGTCAATGCTCGCGACCACACGGGTTCCATCGGCGAGCGGTTCCAGAACCAGGGATTCGAACACGCCTTCGTGGAGCACAGAGTCGGCTGGTACGACGCTGTGCCACGCCTGTCTTGAAGCACCGAGTGGGTCGAGTGCAGCGGTGGGATCGCTCGCCAACATCGCTGCTGCTCTGTCGTAGCGGCGCAGTAGTTCGCTGAGTATGACCGGAGCCTGAGTGGTGGCGTCGGCATGATCCGTCACCAGCATCGGTGTGCTGAGCGTATCGGGGTTGGTGAGCGGGGTGCCGACCCGTTCAGCGTCGGCTCGGCTGACGCCCATTCTGGCCTTGTCCTGGAACGGCCCGCGGGACGGATCTGTTGTGTTCGGAATCTTCTCCCCGGCGTCAGGAGCGCTTGGAGCGTCGGTCGAGCTGGCACCCGTGCGTGCCGGTTCCTCGCGTGTCGCCGAAGTTCTTCCCGAACTGGATCGGTCGTCGATGGGTGCCTTGGTCGAGCGAGGTCCGGCGATCGGCTGTATAGATGCGTTCAGGCTCTTGGGGGACTCGCTCGCCGAACATCCGGAAACAACGAGTGCGACGAGCGTCAAGGCCGTGGCAGTCGCGATGACCGAGAGTCTGGGGAGACCACAAGTGGGGCTCACTCCCCGAGCAGGCGAGGGGTAGCCATGTTCTTGGGGCCCGAGGCCCGTCATCGTCTGCTCTCCCGAACGCATTCTCTCCGCCTGACTGTCCGCCTGAGATATAGAGAATAATCACATCAAGATATGAAATAACAATAAAACATTCTAACAGCATGACAAGCGGTCATAATGACTTGCATAACTGCAGCGGGAAGTCGTGGTGTCGGCTGTCGTAGGGTTGGGGTGTGAGTGACAAAGTGCTGACCATCGATCTGGGAACATCGGGTCCCAAGGTCGCGATCTTCTCCACCCGTGGCGAGTACTTCGACGGCGAGTTCGAACCGGTCGAACTGCTTCTCTTCGAAGGTGGCGGCGCTGAACAGCGACCCAAAGACTGGTGGGCATCGGTCGTGGCCGCAACTAAACGACTTGCTGATCGCGGGAGTATGCCCGCTGAGGGGTTTGCGGCCATCTCGGTCACATCGCAGTGGTCAGGGACCGTTGCAGTCGACTCCCACGGGGAACCTCTGGCGAACGCTGTCATCTGGATGGACTCGCGAGGCGCTTCGGACATCGCCCGCGTGGCGGGTGGCCGCCTGAGCATCCAGGGCTATGACCCGATGAAGCTCCGCAAGTGGATTTCGCTCACTGGTGGCGCCCCATCGTTGTCGGGGAAGGACCCGATCGCACACATCCACTTCCTCCGCAGAACCAGGCCCGAGATCAATTCGTCCACGTCGCTCTACCTCGAACCCAAGGACTGGCTGAACCTCAAGCTCACCGGTCGTGCCGTAGCCACCTATGACTCGGCAGTCATGACCTGGGTGACCGACAATCGGAACCTGTCCAATATCACTTACGACGATGGTCTGTTGCAGATGAGCGGGCTGCGGCGTGAGTGGATGCCCGATCTTGTTCCATCCACCTCCATCATCGGTGGCCTCAGCGATAGCGCAGCGAAGGATCTGGGCCTTCCCGTTGGAATCCCCGTGGTTGGTGGCACTCCCGATGTGCAGTCAGCAGCCGTCGGATCCGGTGCCGTGCGGGACTACGCCGG
>CAUJEC010000011.1 GCA_963169245.1 Actinomycetota bacterium | reverse complement strand
CTTCGTCGATGAGGCTCAGCCCGTCATCTGGCGAGGACCAATGTTGCACAAGGCTCTGGAGCAGTTCCTGACCGACGTCTACTGGGATGAGCCAGACTTCCTGGTGGTCGACCTGCCGCCCGGAACCGGTGACATCTCGCTTTCTCTCGCACAGTTCCTGCCCCGCGCCGAACTCTATGTCGTGACCACCCCGCAAGCCGCTGCCCAAAAGGTCGCTCAGCGCGCGGCCTACATGGCCGAGAAGGTCCGCCTCGAGGTCAAGGGAGTCATCGAGAACATGTCATGGTTCACCGGTGATGACGGAAAGCGCTACGAGATCTTCGGTGCGGGTGGGGGTCAGCAACTCGCTGACGAACTCGGTGTCGGGCTGTTGGGCCAGATCCCGCTCGTTCCCAAGCTTCGTGAGGGTGGCGATATCGGATCGCCGATCGTCGCCGCTGATCCGGAGTCAGAAGCAGCGCAGGCGTTTGCGAAGATTGCCGAGACCATCGACGTCGATCTGGCGCCGACGCGTCGCTACAACCCGGCTCTCAAGATCGTCTGATCTGCTATTGCGTTGAAGGTCGAGTACTGGGACCGGCTATTGGCGCTGAGGGCGGTCAGCGGCTGAACGCGATCATCGACCGTACTCCCGGTACAGGGCGGCGATTCGCTCGATGAACACCTTGCGGTCATAGGTCTCGACGGCCTTTGCCCTGCCAGCTGACCCCATACGCCGACGCGTCGCGACGTCCGAGATCAATTCCGCGACCGCATCAGCGAGAGCATGTGCGTCACGAACGGGAACGAGCTTTCCGTGGATGTCGTCGGTGATCATTCCCTCGATTGTCGCGATGTCCGACGCGACGATCGGCAGGCCCGCTGCCATGGCCTCGATGAGCGAGAACGGCAGTCCTTCGACAAAGGTGGGGAACACGAAGACATCGGATCGGGCCATCTGGCGATAGACCTCCTCCCTTGTTACCGGACCGGTCATTGCGGAGCTGTAGCCGCGTGAGCGAACCTCGGTGACAACTCGATCCTTCTCGGGGTCGAGGCCCATCTGGTTGTCGCCGACGATCTTGATCTGCCACTCGGGAAGATCTCTGGCTGACAGGTCATCGAGTGCGTCGAGCAGAACGAGCACCCCTTTGCGTTCGAGCAACTCGCCCACGAAGAGCAAAGTGATGGGGGAGTGCTCAAGCGTGCTCAACTCAAAGTCATCGACAACGACCGAGTTGGGGACAACCGGCATGGGGGTGTGGGGCATCAGCGGCTCGAGGTTTGCCAGGCCCTCCGGAGCCAACAGGATGTTCGCATGGGCCAGGCGATCGAGGAGCATGTACGCGATCCGATGGGCGAGCCCGACCCTGTAACCACGAGCCGGTTCCATGTAGAGCCTGAACGCATGGTTGTGCAGGAGCACTCGCGCGCCTCGGAGTCGGGCGGCGAACGCTATGAGAACCTGTCGCCACGCGACCAGCGTCGGATCCTGAACCGAATGAGTGTGGACGACGGTCCCACGTCGAGCGAGCCGGAAGGTGCCAAAGGCGTGGGCGAACGCCCGGGTGATGTTCTCCAGAGCGAGCGTTCCGCGCTTGTCCTGGGCCTGCGAGGTGTTCTGGAACACCATCTCGAAGCTGGCATTCAGAGTCGGATCCTCTACAAGATCGAGCGCCACCGTCGTGATGCCGCCCTTGAGAGGAGGGCCGTGTGCGACCACCACGACACGCTGTTTTGAGTGACTTCTCGAAGGTGACATATGTGGCCTCGTGGTTCGGTCGATGTCGTCTGCTTAGACGATGCCACAGCGGATCAATACGATGAAGCCGTGGATATTCGCATAGGCGTTAAGTACACCGCACGTGAGATCGAGCTTCAGTTGTCCGAGGACACCGATCGCGACGAACTCAAGACACTTCTGGAGGGGGCGCTCGACGAGAGCACCAAGGTGCTCTGGCTGACCGACAAGCGGGGACGCGAGGTCGGTGTGCCGACGTCGCGTATCACCTATGTCGAACTCGGTAGTTCCGAGGAGAGTCGACGCATGGGGTTCTCCGGCTGAGGCTGACCCAATGGCCGGGATCACACCACTGCTCGATCATCGTCTCCTTTTCGTAACGGGCAAAGGAGGCGTCGGTAAGACATCGGTCGCATCAGCGATCGGCATGCTCGCGGCGGAGCGTGGCAAGCGGACCCTCGTCTGCGAGGTTGACGCCAAGGGCAACCTGGCGGACTTCCTCGGTGTCGGACCGCTGCAGTTCGAGGCAACCGAGGTCAGAAAGCACCTCTTTGCCATGTCAATGGACACAGAGGAGTCACTCAAGGAGTATCTGCGGATCTTTCTCAAGGTGCCCTTCGTCTCTCGGATGGGAACGCTTGCGGGCGCATTCGACTTCATCGCGAATGCTGCACCCGGCGTCAAGGAAATCCTGACAGTCGGCAAGCTCACCTATGACGTCAAGGAACACCACTACGACCTTGTTGTCGTGGATGCCTCGGCCACCGGGCATGTCGTTGGTCAGTTGGCCTCGCCAGTGGCCATCAACGAACTGGTGAAGGTCGGCTTGGTCCGCAACCAGACCGACTGGATGATCGACATCCTCACGGATCACACCCAGACCGGGGTCGTGGTGGTCACCGCCCCAGAGGAGATGCCGGTCTCGGAGACCCTCGAACTGATCGGACGTTTGGGAACAGAGACCGAGATAGGCCTGGCAGCAGTGGTGGTCAACCGGGTTCTGCCAGAGCTGTTCTCCGGTGACGATGAGGCCATCTTCGAGCAACTCCGCTCAGGGCCACCACTTGATGCGCTCACAGCGCAGATCGGTCCGGGGGCGACCGACCTCCTCGAGGCCGCCGATCTTGCTGTACGTCTCCGGCGCGGTCGCGTGTCACACCTGAGTCGACTTCGCGACGGTCTTCCCACGGGAGTCGACCTCCTCTATCTGCCATATCTGTTCCACCGGGCCCACGGTGTGCGGGCGACCGGTCGCATAGCAGAGGAACTCGGATCGGAGCTCGGATTCTGATGGCCAAGCGACCAGAGGTCTCATCACTGGCCGAGCTGTGCAGTTCCAAGGAGATCATCATCTCCACCGGTTCTGGTGGCGTGGGCAAGACGACCACAGCGGCTGCACTCGGAGCCACGGCCGCCTCAGAACTCGGGATCAAGGTCCTGGTTCTGACAGTCGACCCCGCCAAGCGGCTCGCGAGTGCCCTTGGCCTACAACAGTTCGGCAACGTCGAGACCCGGGTGCCCGACGATGCGTTCGCCGCAGCGGGCCAAACGCCTCGGGGCGAGATGTGGGCGGCCATGCTCGACACCAAACAGTCATGGGATGACCTGATCCGTCAGCATGCGCCCGATGCGACGACTCGTGACACGATCCTCGCCAACCCGCTCTATCAGAACATCACCGGCAAATTCATCCAGAGTCACGACTACGTGGCCATGGAACGGCTCTATGAGATCCACACCTCAGGCAAATACGACCTGATTGTCGTGGACACCCCACCCACCCGTAATGCCCTCGACTTCCTCGATGCTCCGGATCGCATGGCAGATTTCTTCTCTTCCAGGCTGCTGCGTTGGCTGATCGCGCCCTACCGGTCGAAGATGGTGAACCTGGCGTCGAAACCGTTCTACATGGTCGCCGATCGGATTCTCGGAACGCAGTTCCTTCAGGACATCGCCGAGTTCTTCATCCTCTTCCAGACGATGTACGACGGTTTCGTCGAACGTGCCCAGGCGGTCACATCGCTGATGGCGAGCCAGGAGACGTCCTTCGTGGTCGTCTCCACCCTTGAGGTAGCACCTTCTCGGGAGGCCGAGTTCTTCCTCGAACTTCTGACCGAACGCGGCTACCACGTGGGCGCACTGATTCTCAACAAGGTGCTTCCCAGCTACCTGCGAGAGGAGCGTGGCACCAAGTCGGCCCGCAAGCTCTGTGATGACTCCAAGGCAACAGCCGAGGCAGTGGCGAGCGCTTTCGGTGATGCCGACCTTGTGCCTCGCCTCGACTACATGTTCCGTGAGATCGGTACCAGTTTCCTCGACTACCAGGTGGTGGCGAGGCGCGAGGCCGAGCAGGCCGCGTTGCTCGGCGAGGCGGCATCTCTTACGAGGACGGTGCCGTATTTCGACTCCGACATCTACTCGCTCGGTGGGCTGCTCGAACTAGGCACCAAGATCTGGAGCTGATGCCGGACTCCCGGCCACCTGGCCGTCACCGCAGCCATCTCGCATCGAGCGCCTCAATGGGCCGGTGTAGGAAGGCCCGCGGTGACGCTACGTTTCGTGGCTGTTGGTTCCGTGGGGCTGAGCGGCAGGGTTGCGCTCTGGAAACGGCAGCTCTGGAAACGGCAGCTCAGGAAGCGGCGGCGGCAGCCCGACGCTGCTCAGCGACCCATGCACGGCGCAGCTTGCGGCGCTCCTCTTCGGAGGTGCCGCCCCATACGCCGGAGTCCTGGTTGGTGGAGAGTGCGAACTCGAGACACTCGCGCTTTGCCTCGCAGGTGTCACAGACAGCCTTGGCCGCAGCGATCTGCTCGAGTGCGAGCCCGGTGGTACCGACAGGGAAGAACAGGTCCGGATCGGTGTCACGGCAGGCGGAGAGTGCTCTCCAGCTGTCATTCGCTGTGTTCAGGCTGCGGCTCGAGGTCAGCGCCACTGTTCCTCCGTGTAGGGGTTGGGACACAGCAATGGCCGCGTCCGATCATCGGGTTTCTCAGGTTCGGGGACTACTCAGGTTTCCCGCCCGTTTCTCGCTGAACTGGGAACCTTGTGAATCCGGGAACAAAGTCAACTTACCGCTATGTGACAGCTTAGTAAAGGAATAATTTCACAAATATGACAAATGACCTACGACCGGCTATTTGGGCACACCGGGGCGCATCGGGAAATTTCGTCGAGAACACCCGCGCCGCGTTTGAGGGCGCACGCGCCGAGGGGGCCGACTGGGTTGAACTCGATGTGCGACTGACCCGGGATGGTTCGCTCATCGTTCACCACGACTCGGCATACTCCGATGGACGAGGCGTCTGGGCAACCGCGTCGACGGATCGGCCCGAGTCCGTACTCACCCTCCACGAGGCGCTCGTCTCATGCGCTGGAATGGGGGTCAATATCGAGATCAAGAACTCGCCAGGTGACCTGGGAGACGCATCCGAGCAAGGCGATGGGGCGGTGCCACATGACCTAGAGGTTGCCGATGCAGTTGTCGAAGTAGCTGTCGGTTCCGGGGTGGAGGTTCTGATCTCGTCCTTCGACGAGCCGACCCTTGCTCGGGTCCGTTCCTTGTCGCCGCGGCTGGCGACGGGCTTTCTGGTCTTCGACCTGAATGCAGACCCGACCCTTCCCGAGCGTGCAGCCGACGCTGGCGACGCAGCGGTGCATCCGTGGGACCCCTTTGTGGATGCGGCGTTCATGGAGCGGTGTCGGAACCTGGGCCTGGCAGTGAATCCCTGGACCATTGACGCTGAGGACCGGATTCTGGAACTGTCGCGACTTGGTGTCGATGCGGTCATCACCAACTTCCCCCAGAGGACGAGGTCCATCCTGGGACGCTCTTGAGGGACCCCGTGGGGAGTCAGGCCGAGGGCACCTGAGCGCCGCCGAGCACACCGAGTTGTCCCGACCCGACAATGCGCGGCATGCTCATTGAATGAACGTCGTCGTTTGCGTAAAGCAGATTCCGGACCCGGCTGATCCGGGTGCGCTGGATCCCAACACCAAGACCCTTAAGCGAGATGGGAAGCTCATCCTCGACGAATCCGATTCATACGGTGTCGAGATGGCCCTCCAGCTTGTCGATGCGGCAGGCAGTGGCGAGGTGACCCTGGTCTCCATGGCCCCCAACGGAGAGGTCAGTGGTCTGCGTACCGCTCTCGCAATGGGTGCCGCCAAGGCAGTGCTCGTCTCCGATGATGCCCTTGCAGGCTCGGATGCGCTTGGCACCTCCAAGGTTCTGGCCAAGGCCATCGCACGTGCGGGCGAAGCCGATCTGATCCTCACCGCAACAGAGTCATCCGACGGATATACCGGAACTGTTCCCGAGCAGATCGCCGAACTTCTACAGCTTCCGTCGGTCACCTTTGCCAAGGAGATTGCCGTTGACGGATCCACCCTCAAGGTGCAGCGTCAGACAGAAGCCGGTTACGACGAGGTCGAGTGCCCACTCCCCGCCGTGGTCTCCGTGACCGCCGGCGTGGTTGAGCCGCGCTACCCCTCGTTCAAGGGCATCATGGCTGCGAAGTCCAAGCCAGTCGACCAGGTCACAATCGCTGATCTGGGCATCGATGCCGCCTCTGTCGGCTGGGCGGGGGCCGGTCAGGAGATCGTGGAGATCGCACAGGCAGAGGCCCGCGAGGCCGGAACCATCATCGAAGATGACGGCGAGGCGTTCGCTCAGGTCGTGAAGTTCCTCGATGACCTCAAGGTCGTCTGAGCCCGGATACTGGAGAAGAATCAACAATGGCTATTTCAAAGATCTGGGTTTTCGCAGAGTCGCTCGAGGGCAAGGCCTCAAACACCTCCCTCGAACTGCTGACCAAGGCACGCGAACTCGCTGACACCGTCGAGGTCGTTGCCGCTGATGGCGCAGCAATCGCAGCACAGGTCGGCGCCTACGGCGCGACCAAGGTGCACAACGTCTCCGTTGACGCATCCAAGCTCCACGGTTCGGCCATCGCCGGAGCGATCGCCGAAGCGGTGAACGCCGGTAACGGGCCTGACGTGATCCTGACCGCCACCTCCTACACCGGACGTGACGTTGCGGGTCGCCTGTCGGTTCGGGTGGATGCACCCGTCATCACCAACGTCGTCGACCTCGTCGAAAAGGACGGTGCCCTCGCCGGTGTCGAGCCTGTCTTCGGTGGTAGCACAGACGTCTACACCAAGTTCACGAGTGGCAAGGTCGGGATCTTCCTGGTCCGTCCAAAGTCTTTCGCTGCCGAGGAGTCCGGTGGTGGCGCAGCAGAGGTTGCCGAGTTGGCGATCCCAGACCTCGGTGCGACCGGAACCCCAGTTGTGACCAACCGCTTTGTCGAGGAGAAGACCGGCCCGAGCCTCGATGACGCCGCAGTCGTCGTCGCTGGTGGTCGTGGACTCGGCGAGAAGGACAAGTACGAGATGATCGAGACCCTCGCCAAGCTGCTCAATGCGGCTCCGGGTGCCTCTCGAGCCATCGTCGACGCCGGCTGGGTGCCCTACTCCTACCAGATCGGTCAGACCGGCAAGGTCGTCAAGCCGACTGTCTACATCGCTGCTGGTATCTCGGGTGCAACACAGCACCTGGTTGGTATGAAGGGCTCAAAGAACATCATCGCGATCAACAAGGACCCCGAGGCTCCGATCTTCTCGGTCGCGGATCTCGGAATTGTGGGCGACGTTCACAAGGTTCTCCCCAAGGTCATCGAGGCGCTTCAGTCCCGCTGATCACAGACGAAGTCACAGAAGGCCCGGCCACCGATTTCTCGGGGCCGGGCCTTCTGTGTTTGTGCTTTGAAGATGTTTGGAACGAGTCAGCAGTCGGCTGGCCGGGCATTGTCCTATCAGACGAGTGGCCACGGGTAGCGCCTGCCCGTCGGGTCGAAGGGCAGGATGCCCGATTCCAGAAGATGGCCTGCCCGACGCAGAAGCGCAGCAACCTCATCGGTGTCGAGCAATTCCGACATCACCGGCGGTGCTCCCTCGTTGCACAGGACTTCTAGACCGCGACGAGCGGAGTCAGGGATCGGCTCGCCGGCGAAGTCCCAGATGACGGTTCGGAGTTTGAGTTCGGAATGGAACGAGAGTCCGTTGTCGATCGCCCAGATGGAGTTCTCCGGGTCGATCAGGCAATGGCCACCCTTGCGGTCCGCGGAGTTCGCGATGATGTCGAAAGCACTCAGGAGGCGAAGCTGATCATCGAGTTCATGGTCGCCCATCTCTCGAATCGTGAAGTAGTGCTCCTCGAATCTGGCATCTATGAACAGTTGGACGGACCCCTCCCCAAAATCGCCTTGACGTCGGTGAACGGTCACGGGAACCAGATCGAATCCGAGAGCGTCTGAGAGTTCAAACGACGCGATCTCGCGGCGCCATAGTCCGCTGGGGAAGTCCCAGAGTGGCTGTTCTCCCGCCGCAGGCTTGTAGACGCCAGTTATCGGTGTCTCGCCGCTTTCAGAAGTGCCCGGGTTGAACTCGACGAGGAAGGTCGCGTTGCTCGACCATGGCATTCGGCCAAGGATCCGCATGGGAGCTGTGCTGAGCGTGTCGCGAACCGCAACCGATCGGTGAGTGGGGTTTGGTTCGGGCGACGCGCTAGCCGAGAGCCCGGTCACGAGTAGGCCGTCAGTTCCAACGGGGGCAGTGATGGCCTGAGGGTTCCATCGGTGCGCCACAGAGGCGACACGGTGGGCGTCCAGCGGACATGAGCTCTGCTGCCGCCTCGGCGAAAGCGGCGGCTTGGGCGGCCCGGAGCACGAATCGTGCCGTGGCCGGGACCGCAGAGTGCTCGTCGTAGCCGTCATCTTCGTCGGGATCTATCTGGAACTCCTCAGCTGTGACGAGGATTGACTGGTTCTCCTCGTCTATCCCGACGCTCAGGGATCCGACTGTCCAGACAGGTACAACGGGGTCGATAATCCCGGCGATGTCACGGTCAGGTTCGGGAGATCCGAACGAGCCCAGGATGCTTCCCAGATAGCCGCCGAGCATCCCGACCTGTTCCTTTTCGACCTTCAACGCCACTACGCGCTCACCTCGGCGGGCCTGGATATAGAACACCCTGTTTCCCGGTTCGCCGATAGCGGCTGGGATCAGGGAGTCAACCTCTTCGAAGTTCAAGTCGTCCATAAGGCACCCACCAGCCTAGGAGGGTACGAGTTGGGACAGGTCATCGCCGGTGCTGTTGATAGCCAGGACAATTGGTCCCGTCGGCGTGAAGAGGATTGGTGTGATTGAACAGGGCGAGACCACCAGCCGCTGGAACATGTCAAGGCCCAAACCCAAAGCGGCGGCGACTGCTGCCTTGATCGGATCAGCATGGGACACAGCAACAACCGTCGAAGCGGGGTGTTCGGATCGAATGCGCTGCAGATCAGTCCAGATCCTGGTCTGCATCTCAACGAAGGACTCACCGCCGGGAAAGCGGAACTCCGATGGTCTGGCCTGAACGTCGGACCACTCCCGCCTCTTTCGCAGCGTCGTGAGCCGCTGTCCGGTCCAGTCGCCAAAGTCGCATTCGACCAAGCCCTTGGAAATCCGAGTGCGTAGCCCAAGCGCCTCTGAGATCGGTACCGCTGTCTCCTTTGTTCGCTCGAGTGGCGATGCATAGACGGCGACAACCTTGCGCTGAGCGCCTTCTGATGCTTCTGCGATCCTGGAAGCGGCGAACTCGGCCTGGCCCCTGCCCCGATCGCTCAGATGGAGTCCCTTGGCCCTGCCCGGCAGGACTTTACCGGTGGTTGTGGTCTCCCCGTGTCGCACCAGGAGGATGAGTGTAGATGTGTCAGCCACCTGTCGATCATAGGCAGGAGCCGAACCTAGGCTGGACCTGATGAACCCACGCGATGAGGATGCCGCGGCTAAGAAGCAGGATCTTGACGCCCGGATAATCGCCTGTCGCCGTTGCCCACGCCTTGTGGAATGGAGGGAGAGAGTCGCACGCGAGAAACGTGCTGCCTTCGCTGACCAGGAGTACTGGGGCAAGCCTGTTCCCGGCTTTGGAGACCTCGGTGCCCGGCTGTTGATCGTCGGACTGGCTCCAGCGGCTCACGGAGCCAACCGGACCGGACGTATCTTCACTGGTGACCGCTCTGGCGACTTTCTGTTCTCATCTCTGTGGCGCACGGGATATGCCAATCAGCCGACTGCCACCTGGCGCGACGATGGACTCGAGTTGACCGACGCTTATGTCACCTCACCCGTGCGCTGCGCACCTCCCCAGAACAAGCCGACCACGACCGAACGTGACAACTGTCGACCGTTTCTCGAAGAGGAGATGTCGATCCTCGATCAGGTGCGTGTTGTGGTGGCCCTGGGCGGATTCGGGTACGCCGAAGCCGCACGGTTCATGGGGATCAGCCGTCGTCCGAAATTCACACACGGTGTGGAAGCCCGCTCACCAGATGGACGGTTTCTGCTCGGCTCCTACCACGTGAGCCAGCAGAACACCTTCACCGGACGATTGACCGACGACATGCTCGACGCGATATTCGTGCGGGCTCGGGAATTAATCGCCTGACCGATCTTGGAGGTCTATTGGTTGCCAAGGAGTCCAGGCAGCGAACGGGGATGAGTCGAATCCACTTGAAGGCGACGAGTTGGACGCCGACGAGGAGTCAGTCGACCGGTTCGGTCATAGAACTGACTACCGCCCACACTCCGATCCCGTCTATCAGCCATTCATTCGGTTCGGCATCGGGAGTGATCGCCAGTGCTGCCGATGGGTGAGGTTCGGACATACCCAGGATCTTGTTGAGCCACGGCGCCTCGAGAATCGTAGCGATAGCCATCGTCAGATGACGGCGGGTCAGCCCATCCTTCATCCGAAGGCCGGAGCCATAGAGCGTCAGTTCGATCATGGCCTCGATGTCGTTGATGTAGGCCAAGTAGTCGGCTCGCGGATTAAGCGAAAAACACGACATAGCCAGTGCCATCCGGTGGTCGGTCCGGGCCTCGGGGTCGAATTCCTCGCCGACGCCGCCCGTACGAATGAACTCAGCCAGATCATCTGAATGGTCGTTGAGGGCGTCATAGGTGTGCTCTTTGACGGACTCCACGAGGGCCGCCCCGAGCGCATCTATGACGAAGGCCTCGAACGCACTGACATTGGCGCAATCGGAGGTAGCTTGTGTACCCCAGAGTTCCTCGAACACAGCTACATCAAGTCCGGCTCGTTCAGCCACTTCCTCGGGTTTGAGCCAGAGGAATGGCAGGAGCCCGGCTCGTGTCGGCCCCTCGGCGCTGATCCTACGTTCGGCAACTCTCCAAGTGGCTTCCCAGAGCAGCTTGAGCATCGACTCTGTGGACTCCGAGGAGCATTTGGTGCCGGGGCCGAGTCCAACTGAAACTTCAGCAGCGTCCGAAGACTCACGTGCCTCTTTCACCTCGCTGCCACTCCACTTGGCCTGGGCTGACTGATCGATTCGGTCAGGGTCTGGACAATGGCCCACACCGCAATGGCATCAATGGACCACTCCTTGAGATCGCTCGACGGTGTGGCACGGAACTGGGCGGTTGGGTTCACGTCCTCAAGGCCGTAGATTCGCCTCAGCCAGCCTCCATCCATGATGCCCTCGATGGCCATCGCAAGTAGATGAGTGGTAACCGGTTGGCGGAGTTGGAGTCCGTGGGAAAACAACAGGAACGGGTAGAGCAACTCGGTCTCGCTAAAGAGCCGGTTGATGTCGGCGCGTTCAGCGAGCGTGAATGCGGAGACCGCGAGCGACAGGTGGAACCTGAATTGCTCATCTGGGGTGAGCGACGAATCCTCCAAACCGACTCGGATCATCTCTTCCAGATCGTCAGGGTAGGCCGAAATCGCATCGGACACCGTCGGAGGAGTGGCCGCCACGTCGGGATCTGTGAACGTGTTGAGCAGGAACGATTCGAACGAACTGAGTGCTCTACCGTGTGATGTGATCCGGGGAGCTGAGACCCGGTCGAAAACCTCAGGATCGAGCCCTGCCTCATTCGCGATGTCTTCGGATTTGAGCCAAGTGAGGGGGAGAAGGCCTGCGGCTTCCGGGCCGGCTTCGTTGATCTTCTCCCGTGCAATCTCGAGTACGGCGTCGATCAGTGATTCACGTCGTGAATTATC
>CAUJEC010000010.1 GCA_963169245.1 Actinomycetota bacterium | reverse complement strand
AAGACTTGTACCTCTATGACTCCTGAACTTCCAGTATTGGAAGTCATCGATGAGATCCGCGCGGCGCTTGGCGATTCGACTGCATGTGTGCTGGTCGCTCCTCCTGGCACCGGGAAGACCACGGGTGTCCCTCCCGCGCTTCTCGATGAACCGTGGCTTGGCGGTGGCCGGATTGTCATGTTGGAACCGCGCCGACTCGCTGCTCGTGCGAGCGCCCATTGGATGGCTCGGACTCACGGCGAACGCGTCGGCGAGCGGTTCGGCTACTCGGTCCGGGGGGAGTCGCGAACATCGTCTGGCACGCGCATCGAGGTGATGACCGAGGGACTGTTCCTGCGGCGGCTGCAGAACGACCCGACCCTGGAGCGAATCGGGGCGGTAATCCTCGATGAATTTCACGAGCGTTCGGTCGACTCAGACCTTGCCCTTGCACTGTTGAGCGATCTGCGATCCTCGCTACGGCCAGATCTGAGAATCATGATCATGTCCGCAACAATTGAACCTGCCGATGTCGCAACGCTGCTGTCCGCACCGGTCGTGACCGCAACCGCAGAGATCCACCCCGTGGAGACCCTCTATCGCCCAGGGTCCATACATGTTCCACTCGAAGTTCGCGTTGCAGAAGTTGTCGTCGAGGCGTTGCAGAACCAGGCAGGTGATGTTCTGGTGTTCCTGCCAGGGCGTCCCGAAATCAACCGTTGCCGCCGCGCCCTCGAACCCAGGCTTGTCTCTGGCGGAACCCAGATAGTCGAGTTGCACGGATCGCTCTCGCCGGCGGAACAGCAGGTTGCGATCGAGCCGAGTCCTGATGGTCGCCGTCGTATTGTTCTCGCGACCAGCCTGGCCGAGACATCCATCACGGTGCCCGGCGTCCGATCCGTTGTCGATTCGGGGCGTCGTCGGACAACACGTTTCGACCCCCGCACGGGACTACCTGCTTTGGTGACAGTGGCGGTCAGTCGTTCAGGGGCTGATCAACGGCGGGGTCGCGCCGGGCGGACCGCTCCGGGGGTCGCGTATCGCCTGTGGGCCAACGAGGACGATCGGCATCGCCCGGCGTCCGATGAGCCTGAAATTCTGATGGTCGAACTGTCGCCGCTGATGCTTCAGCTACGAGCTTGGGGAGTCGCTGACCCGGCTGAACTCGATTGGCTGGACCTGCCACCACCTGCGGCCGTTGAGCGTGCGAGAGACCTACTTCGCATGCTCGGGGCAGTCGACGGTGACGGTCACATGACGCCCCTTGGCCGACGCTTCGCTCAGATCGGGTTCCATCCGCGTCTGGCTGCGATGGCTTGTGCGGGGGCAAAGCTGGATCGCCCAGATCTGGCGGCCGAGATCTGCGCACTTGTCGAAACGGCGCGCTCGGGCGAGGTCGACCTGGTGGAGCGACTCGACTCGTTGCACGGCGCAGAACACGGCGCAGTCCTCCGGAGGGGAGCGAGGGGACGTCGACAGGGCTCGAGCGGGGAAGGCTCGAGCGGGGAAGGGTCGAGCAGAGTGACTGCGAGCGGGGAGGTAGTGAGCGGAGACCTTGGCCATTCGCTGCGGCAATGGCGTGCGGCGTTACGGGCCTTGGGGTCGATGAAATCGGGTGCAGCCGAAACGAATCGACGAGGGGGCGTGACCGAAGCCGCAGAGGTATCCGAACCGTCGGGCGCGACCCCACCTTCGAGTGACGACGTCATCGCTCAGATCGTGATGGCAGGCTATCCAGACCGCATTGCGCGTCGACGAGCGGCGAGTCGCACCGATGATGCCGACCGAAGCCACACCGTGTTCCAACTGCGTACCGGGGGAGAGGTCACGGTGCCAGCGGGCCACTCCTTTGAACGCTCCGAATGGCTCGCAGTGGTCGAACTGGACAGTGTCTCGCAGCGGCTCCACCTGGGTGTTGCTCTGAGCGCGGAGCTTGTGATGAAGACCTTCGGCAGCGAGATCGAGTCGATTGACGTCGTCGAATGGAACGACCGTCGTTTGGGCATCGATGCCAAGCGCGTCACATCCCTTGGGGCCATCAAGATCAACGAGACGCTATTGAGAGCTACCGATCCGGCCGCGGTGGCTGCCGCACTGGGTGAAGCGTTCAGAATGCGTGGCCTGACGCTACTCGGACGTCTGGAGGAGGCATCGACGTTGCGCTCCAGGGTGATGTTGATTCGCGAAACCGAGCTGAGTCGGGGTGAAGGCGCAACCAGCGACTGGCCGGACTTCTCCGACCAGGGACTTCAGAACAATCTGCTTGGTTGGCTCGGCGAGCGGATGAACAGGGTTACAGACATCGACGGGTTCAACTGGATCGATGTCATATCTGTGCTGCGTGAACAACTTCGCTGGGATCAACTCGTTGCGCTCGACGAACTGGCACCAACTCACTGGAAGCTCAACTCAGGCCGATCGGTGAAGCTGCATTATGGCGAGATCGACGGGGACCCCTCAACAGTTCTCGCGTCGATTCGGTTGAGAGATGCCTTCGGCACCGACGTCCACCCAAGCGTTATGGCCGGAGAAGTCCTGGTGGCCGTTGAGCTTCTCTCGCCTGCGGGTCGACCGGTGCAACGCACAAAGGACCTGCGGGGGTTCTGGCGAGGGTCATATCGCGATGTTCGCTCGGATCTGAGGGGTCGATATCCCAAGCACCCCTGGCCAGAGGAACCGTGGCGTCCGATTGAGCGGAGTTGATCGCCCCGCTTGCGCCGGCCGTCCGCCTCGCCCCGCTTGCGCCGGCCGTCCCCCTCGCCCCGCCTGCGCCGGCAGTCCGCCTCGCTAGTTGGTTGCTCCATTCGCGGAGGGGTCGCGACAGTCGCAACCAACTATCTGGTTCCCACGTCGTGGTCATCCAATACGATCGAAACTGATGACTGTCTCTGGCGAATCGCAACGGCAACTATCGAGTATCACGCAACTTCCTGCGGTGATGCCGGGAGAGTCACTGGAGAACGCGATCAACGCCGATCACCCGATGAGAGTGATAACCGAGGACTTGGTCAGAGACGAGGACTCTTGGTCTGCTTCGACTGCGAAATCCACAGCACACGTTTTCGACAGCCTCGCCGAGACCTGGGACGAGCGCTTTGCCGACCGAACGGCACGTCTCGCGCCGCTGGTGGATGCACTTGAGCGCGGTGGCCCGATCAACTTCGGAGCAGTCGCCGACATAGGTGCGGGGACGTTGGTGACAACCGACTTCCTGCAGACTCGCTTCGATACAGCCGTTGGACTCGACCTCTCCTTCGAGATGCTGCGACAGCGCACGTCGCCGGTCGCGGGAGTGCACTCCGATGCGTCGCGACTTCCATTTGGCGATGACGCGTTCGATGCAGTTGTGCTCATGAATGCGTTCCTGTTCCCGTCCGAGGTGGACAGGGTGCTGCGGACCGACGGCGTGGTGGTCTGGGTCAGCAGCATCGGGCCTTCGACCCCGATCTATCTCTCGCCCGGCGAGGTTGCCTCGGCGCTGCCGGGAGAGTGGGGCGGGGTCTGGTCAACTGCCGGAATCGGAACCTGGAGCGTTCTGCGTCGGACCTGACTGTCACAGCCCCGGGATATCCTATGAAGCAGTAGTAGGAATACTCGGTTTTATAGAGGGGTTTTTGTGGAGGTTTCACCGTTTCCATACCAGGGGCCACTTGCCCCAGAACAGGTTCAGGGCCGTGATGACCTGCTGGCCGAGTTGACAGCGCAGGTGACCGAGCGACGGGTAACGGCGCTGCTCGGCCCGCGCCGTTACGGCAAGACGTCGGTCCTGCGGCGTCTCGCTGCCGATCTGACAGAGGTCTCCACAATCAGCGTCGACCTCTTCGGAGTCCAGACCCATGCCGATGTCGTCGTCAGGCTCTCTGGCGCAATGGCCGACTCGGTTCCCGAGGTCCGTGATCCTGCAATCGAATTGTCGATTCAGGCGGGCATCGATCTGTTCGGATTGCAGGTGAAGCTTGCCAGTCCGCCGTCGAGACGGCCCGATGCCCGAGGCCTGCTCGAAGCACTCGTTCAGACCCTCGTTTCGGTCTCGCAACGGACTCCGCTGCTCGTTGTCTTCGACGAGTTCCAGTCGGTGTCGAATGTCGAAGGTGCTACAGCAATCCTCCGAACGCATCTTCAGCACCACTACGGCGACGTAGGGCTCATCTTCTCTGGATCAGCGCCGTCGGCCATGCGTCAGATCTTCACACGTCACGATCAGCCGTTCTTCAACCAAGCGGACCTGATCTACATCGATCCACTCGAGTCGGCGGCTGTTCAGCGAATCGTGGCCCAGGGGTTTTCCGAGACCGGAAGGGACCCAGGCGGTGTCGCATCACAGATCTTCGAACTGACCCGTGGTCATCCGCAGCGGACGATGAGGGCGGCAGACATGGCATGGCGACATACCCCAACCGACACTCGTGCGGATCAGAACTGGGGTCGATCCCTTACGGCTCTACGTGAGGCCGAGGCGTCAGCGCTGACAGCGACCTATGCCGATCTGACCAACACCGAAAAGAAGGTCATTCGCATCTATGCGAACGGTGGGGCGGTGTTCGGCTCGGCAGCTGAACGACTCGAGTTGTCGCCGGGTGCCGCTGCGCACGCCCGGGACCGCCTGTTGGCGGACGGCAAGCTGCGCAAGATCGCTGACGGTGAGGTGATAGTTACGGACCCATTGCTCGCCGACTGGGTGGTCGGGCGGCTCCCGCTCTGATCCCCGAGCCATTCGTCGTGAGCGTGTTGCCGACGTGTAGCTTGACTGCTTCAGAACTCAACCATCAGATAGAGCGAAACGAGTCGAGACATGCAGGACATGGTCGTCGGGATACTTGCCATAGCCGCCGGAGCTCTCTTCTGTTTCAGAGGGTTCATAGCGCTGCGAGTGATGATCCCGATCTGGGGAACCTTCGCCGGGTTCATGTTGGGAGCCGGGCTGATCGCCGGGACGGGTGACGCTGGATTTCTGCGCACCGGCCTGTCGTGGATGGTGGGCGTCGGGTTCGGTCTCGTCTTCGGCCTGCTCGCATACCTCTACTACGAGGTCTCCATCGTGCTCGCGATGGCGTCCATAGGCTTTGCGCTCGGCACGAGTCTCATGGTGGCTCTCGGAGCGTCATGGTCGTGGCTGATCATCCTCGTTGGAATCGCTGTCGGCGTTTTGTTGGCCATGGTGGCGATTGCTGGCGACCTGCCCGGGTTCATTCTGATGCTCCTGGGGGCCATGGCTGGATCGAGCGCGATCGTCACAGGCCTGATGCTCTTTGCAGGAGCGGTCAACACCGAGGACTTCACCTCCAAGGCCGTCACCCAACGGCTCAAGGACAGTTGGTGGTGGTACGCGATCTACCTGGTGCTCGTTGTGTCGGGAATCATTGTCCAGTCCCGTGAACTGGATCGACTCAGACTTTCCACCAGAACGGCATGGGCCGAGGCGGGCGGCAAGGAACTGCGCAAGGTCTGACGCACCTCACACGTTGACTCTGCAAGTAGGCCAGTTCAGCGCAGGCCCGCTTCAGTGAAAGCTCTGACCCCTCACTTCACGACGATGCTGCGGCATCCAAGTGACGTCGCTGCCCCCGTCGGGGTATCGAACAGTGTCACGCAGACATTGCGTGTGCCGGGTGCGCCTGTCCAGACGAAGAGGAACTTCCCGTTTGTCGAGCGCTGCTCATAGACCGCGCTCTGGCTGCCCATCGTCGAGGTCACTCTGACGAGCGGCGCTCCGTCCGGGTCGACCGAGTCGCCAGCGATGATGACCTGGCGCTTCTCCGCTGTCGCGACCAGCAGTTGACCATAAGCGGGCGTCGTTGGCGGCGAGGTCGGTGGCGCTGGAGGCGGCGGCGTAGGAGACACGCTCCCGCTGATGGTGAACTTGGTCGACTTGATCAGCCGAGCGCCACCAGCGTTGGAGTTAAGCGTGTTCTTGAACTGGGTGCCGGTAACAGTGGTCGATCCAGCGCTCCCAGTGATTGTGATCGACGTCTTGTCCAGATGCTGCGAAGCCGGTACCGCTCCGGTCACGCTCACAGCGGTTGCGACGCCGACTCCGAACCAAGCGCCGATCTCGGAACTGGTGAAACTGCCAGTCCAGCTTGCATGAGGATTGCCGCCAGTCAGGTCGTCGGAGTCATCGACACTCTGAAGATATGGGACAGACGACACCCACGCGGTCTCGCTCTCGGTGCTCCGTCCGCCCGACGACGCCGAGTACACGGCGTCGATGAGTGATGAACCGTGAAGGACCACAACTCCGCTGGTCGCATCAACAGCGTCGCGCCAGCGGTAGTTGGTGGACTCTGCCTCGAAGCGAGTGCCCCGGTAAGCGCCGTCGAGCGAGGAGTTGAGGTCATAGTCGGCATATGCAGGCTTGCCTCTGCGCATCCCGGTCTGCTTCTGGGCATAGGTCCTCGCTGCGGCGGCTTGGGCCTTGAGGGCCTCGGTAGGCCAGCTTGAGGGCATCTCGCCCAGACCCCACAGGTACTGCCGCATGGTGAGTCCGCCGACGACGACACGCAGGCCAGTGGCCGAACCGGTCGAGATGCTCAGGGTGCCGTACCTGTAGCTGTCGCCGGCATTCACCGCTACCGATCCGCCGGTGGCGCCCAGATTGATCGACACAGGTGCCGACACGGTACCGATAAGCCCACCGGCGAGGGTGATTGATGATCCGGAGCGGGTGAGGGTGACTGTTGAGCCCGGCCCAACGGTCCCTCCTGGGGTAAACGTTGTCAGGGCTGTGGGCTTGATAGTCACCGAACTTTGGGAATCAGCGATCAGAACCCGCAGATCGTTGACCTCGCTCACGGTGTTCACCGTGGTTCCGGTGTAGTAGTGG
>CAUJEC010000009.1 GCA_963169245.1 Actinomycetota bacterium | reverse complement strand
GCAGACACTCTGTTGATTTGTCGATCATTCGGCGCACCGGGGGCGGAGTCGGCCAGAATGATTGACTTCGACTCCCATGGCGCCGATTTTGAAGCGACGACAGCAGGTGGAGCCAGGTCAATTCGTGTGTCGTGGAGGACTCCGATCTCCGAACGCGCTGAGGTGCGCTCGGAGATCGTCTGGCTTCACGAAGAGGCGGAACGCAGGTCGGCCGCCGTCTGACTCGTGTCGTGGTGGCATGAGGGCAGAGGTCTGCTTTCGCTGCCAGACCCGGCCGGTCAGCCGGCGTTGCTCAGTCGGCGGCTAGAAGTCCGTAGATCTGCTTTCTGGTTGCGATCAGGATCGCCTCGGCTGCGGTGAGTTGCTCCTCGGTTCCGCTCCTCGACAGATGTGACACTGCATCGACGAGTGCTATCTGGGCAGAACGCAGGTCATCGGACTTTGACCTGGAACTGAGTTTGTCCCATACCTGGTCTGCCGACTCCTGGGCTGCCGACTCTCTGCCCAGGTCGGTCAGGGTGAAGACCTTTCGGTCGCCATCCTCGTTGGGTACCACCAGGCCGTCGTCAGTCATCTGTTGCAATAGGGGATAGATCGAGCCCGGGCTCGGTCGCCAGGATCCGTTGCTGCGGTGCTTGATCTCGCGCATCAACTGATAGCCGTGCATGTCGGCCTCGTTGAGTAGCGAAAGAACAACAAGACGAATATCGCCGCGTGTTCGGCCACCTCGTTCGTGGTCACCTCTACCGCGAGGTCCTCTACCGCGAGGTCCTCTGGTGCGTTCGCTCATCTCGAAGTCTCCTCGCTCGGGGCCAAAGCCACCGCGACCAACGTAGTCACCCTCTCCTCGGCTACGGCCCCTGCCGCGCCCCTTTGCCCTCCGGTCATCTCCCCGATCACGCCGAGGATCGTATCGTCCCGCGTCCGCAGGTCCCGTGTCTCCATGACCTCCGAATCGCTCGCTGGGTGAGTTGGTTGGCTCGCTGTTGCCGATTGTCGGATGGCCATCAGCATTGATTCCGTCTGCGGCGCTCTCTGTGTCTGTCTGGATGTCGTTCATCCCATTTCCTTTCGTCATTCGATGCAGTCACGATATATCGGTAGACTATCGATTGCAACCCATGTTCCTGTGACATCGAACAGAAACGTGGTTCGCTCGACGAGGATGACCAGCGGATACGCAGCGGGTACACCGGAACTCGACGGCCACCGGAGCTCGACGGCCGCTCAATGGCAACCCCACGGTCAGCCCTTGGTCGGACTCGACAATTCAGCGGTCCGTTATCCCAGTCGTGGTGCATGATTCGAGACATGGGGCTAAGCGATGACTGCGATGACTGCATCGTGAGGACGGAACATCTGGCGGATCAGCGAGGGGGACGAGATCGAACATGACGAGAGTGATCTGCGATATCTCTGTGTCCGTTGACGGCTTCGTGACCGGTCCGAACGACACTCGGTCGAACCCATTCGGCGACGGGGCCGACTGTCTTCACGACTGGCTCTCGGTCTCGGCAACCGACGAGGATCGCGCCGTCCTGGCTGCGTCCGTTGAGGAGATCGGAGCCGTTGTCATGGGACGAAAGTCCTTCGACAAGAATGAGGGGGACGGCGGATGGGGCGATCTGGGGCCATTCGGTGCTGTGCCCTGCTTTGTGGTCACCCACAGGGTGCCTCAGGACCAATACCCGGCAGTATTCAGTTTCGTGACCGACGGTGTAGCCGGAGCCATCGAAGCGGCAAGGGCGGCTGCTGTAGCGAAGTCGGTCCAGTTGCATGGCGCCTCGGTAATGCAACAGGCGATGCCACTTAGGCTTGTCGACGAACTACGACTTCATGTCGTACCGGTTCTCCTGGGCTCCGGAACACGGCTCTTCGGCGCGCTCGACGGAGCAGTTGAGTTGGAACGAACCAAAGTGGTGGTGACCCCGGCGGCCACGCACCTCACGTTCCGGGTGCTGGCCCCAAGCGACGGTGTAGGCGGCGGGTGATCCGCCACCCTGCGGGGTGTCTCAGCCCTGAGCTGACGCAGCGTGCTTCATCAGACGCGACTTGCGTCGAGCAGCGTTGTTGCGGTGGTAAACACCCTTTGTGGTCGCGGTGTCGATCGACTTGATGGCTGCCTTGATGAGTTCGTCGGTGTTCTCTGCACCTTCGGCGATCGCCTTCTCCGCGTTCTTGACTCGTGTCTTCACCTCGGAGCGAACCGCCTTGTTGCGCTCGCGGGCGGCCTCATTGGTGCGGTTCCGCTTGATTTGGCTCTTGATGTTCGCCATGGATCTTTCTCTGGTGGTGAAGTGCACGGTGCCGGATCATGGAACCGCAGGTTGGTATCGACTTGTGGTTGTCCGGCCAGACGATTGGATCGACTGGACTCGCCGACCGGATCGCGCTGAACGGGCCGGTTCAACGACCAGAAGAGGATAGCGGTATTCGACTCCGGAGTCAGGTTCGTGCGCGCCGCTTAGGCAAGCGGGCTCCGAGCTGGGGAGGGGCATTGTCTGGCCGCCGGCAGAAGTTGGGTCGGCCCGATGACGATTCGGGCCCGCCACACTGACAGAATGTGCGGACCGTGACCGACCTATCGAAGTTCAGAAACATCTCGATCATCGCCCACATCGACCATGGGAAGTCCACTCTGGCCGACCGCATGCTCGAGATCTGCGGTGCCGTGGATGCCCGCTCAATGCGCGCCCAATATCTCGACAACATGGACATCGAGCGGGAACGTGGCATCACCATCAAGTTGCAGTCGGTACGACTCAACCACGGTGAGCATGTGATCAACCTGATCGACACTCCCGGTCACGTCGACTTCGGCTACGAGGTCTCCCGTTCGCTTGCAGCGTGTGAGGGCGTGATCCTGGTGGTCGATGCATCGCAGGGGATCGAGGCCCAGACGCTCGCCAACTGCTATCTCGCTCTGGAACACGACCTTGAGATCGTGGCGGTTCTCAACAAGATCGACCTGCCTGCGGCTGAACCCGACACCTACGCGGCTGAGATCGAGAGCATCCTCGGAATACCCGCTGATGAGATTCTGCGCATTTCGGCAAAGACCGGAGAGGGCGTCAAGGACGTTCTCGACGCCGTTGTCGAGCGCATTCCACCGCCGGTCGGTGAGGCGGATGCACCCCTTCAGGGGTTGATCTTCGACTCGCACTTCGATCAATACCGTGGGGTAGTGAGTTCGATCCGTGTGGTCAACGGAGTTATGAAGGCCAGTTCCAAGCTCCGCTTCATGCACGCCGGGGTGAACCACGAGGCGATCGAGATCGGTGTCCGCACCCCCGATAATACTGTCGTCAACGAACTCGGCCCGGGTGAGGTCGGCTACCTGATCGCCGGGATCAAGGACGTTGGCGAAGCTCGATCCGGTGAGACTGTGACCACAGCGGTTCGTGGCTCCGAGGAAGCGCTGGAGGGGTATCAGGAACCCAAACCGATGGTGTTCTGTGGTCTCTACCCGGTCGACGGTGATGAGTTCGAACAGCTCCGCGAAGCACTCGAGAAACTTCGCCTTAACGACTCGTCGTTCACCTATGAACCAGAGACATCGGGGGCCCTCGGGTTCGGCTTCCGCTGCGGATTCCTCGGCCTGTTGCACATGGAGATCGTCCGCGAACGTCTCGAGCGCGAATACGACCTGAACCTGATCGCAACCGCACCGTCGGTCGGTTACCGGATCGTTAAGACCGGTGGAGAAGAAGAGGTGATCGACAACCCCGCGGCGCTGCCGGACCCGTCGTTCATCGACAAGATCCTTGAACCGCTTCTCAAGATCAGCGTGATCGCGCCGTCCAACTACACCGGCACGCTCATGGAACTGTGTCAGACCCGTCGTGGCGAGATGATCAAGATGGAGTATCTCTCACCCGAACGGATAGAGCTCCAGTACAAGGTCCCACTCGCCGAGGTCGTCACCGATTTCTTCGACCAACTCAAGAGCCGTTCCCAGGGCTACGCGAGTCTCGACTATGAGCCCATTGGCTATGAGCCCGGTGACCTTGTGCGTGTTGATGTCCTGATTGCTGGTGACCCAGTCGATGCGTTCAGCGCGATCGTTCACCGTGACAAGTCCTATGAATACGGCAAGAAGATGACCGAGAAGCTCAAGGAACTGATTCCGCGGCAGCAGTTCGACGTGCCGGTGCAAGCTGCGATCGGCAGCCGGATCCTGAGTCGTCAGACCATCAAGGCATTCCGTAAAGACGTGACAGCCAAGCTCTACGGCGGCGACATAACCCGTAAGAACAAGCTTCTCGAGAAGCAGAAGAAGGGCAAGAAGAAGATGAAGAACCTCGGCCGGGTCGAGGTTCCATCCGAGGCGTTCACCTCTGCCCTGAAACTCGACGACTGACCCGGGCGACCCCTGAGTTGCACCTTGGTTCTCTGAGGGCGATGTCGAGGCCATGATGAGGACTTCGCTGGCACTCGCGTACAATGAGTGCCAATGCTCGATGGTCGAAAATCAGCGATCCTGCGGGCGGTGGTCCGGCAGTACATAGAGACGGCTCAGCCAGTGGGCTCGTCCTCTGTTGCTGCGCGCACCGAGGTAAACGTTTCATCCGCAACCGTTCGCAACGAGATGACCGTTCTTGAGGACGACGGTTACCTGTACCAACCGCACCGAAGTGCCGGCCGAGTGCCCACCGAGAAGGGTTACCGTCATTTCGTCGACAACCTTTCTGGCGACGAGCCGATGAGTCCTCCGAACGTGCGGCTCATCGCGGAGTTCTTCAACAGCGCGCATGGCGAGATCGAGAGGATGCTTGCCGACACATCTGCGTTGTTGTCATCAGTGACCGGCACAGCGGCGGTGGTGGTCGGTGAGGCGACAAACGTGGCCACCTTCCGCTCTGTTCAACTCGTTCAACTCAACGGGTTTCTGATTCTCGTGGTTGCCGTCCTGAGCAATGGGGCAGTACTCAAGCGCACCATCGAACTGTCCGACGAGGCTGACACTGACGTGATCGAGGATGCTCAGCGCCTCCTGGTCTCCCTCGTTGTGGACACCTCGCTGGAGGATCTGACCGCCCTTCGAGTCGACGAGCAGTCGCCACGAGCTGAGCTCAGCTCAGCTGCACTCGAGGAACTCCAGGTCGCCGCTGAGCTCGAGGCACAGCAGTTCTTCGTGGAGGGCCGCGCACATATCGCCGGGTCCTTTGACGCCAGGGAGACTGTCGAGTCGGTGCTCGGCATCCTCGAACAGCAACTGGTGGTCGTGTCCCTGCTCAAGGAACTGGTCGACTCCGGGGTCGCAGTCTCCATCGGATCCGAGTCCGGCGTCGCTCGGCTCGCTGAATGCTCCCTGGTGGTGGCACCCTACCGACTGGGTGACGAGTCGGCAGGGGCGATTGCGGTCGTCGGCCCCACCCGAATGAACTATCCCGAAACTCTCTCCGCCGTGGCGATCGTCAGTCGACGCCTGAGCAACCTCCTCGCTGAGGACTGAATCTTCACGAAAGCTGAATGTGACCGACCTTTACGTACTGCTCGAAGTCGAACGAACGGCCTCCGCCGATGAGATCAAGAAGTCCTATCGGCGGATAGCCCGCGACTGTCACCCCGACGCCAACCCCGACAACCCCGAGGCCGAAGCCAGGTTCAAGGAGATTTCGGCCGCTTATGAGGTCCTCTCGGACCCCGCCAAACGCGATCGCTATGACCGCTACGGCAGCGTCAATGGTTTTGACATGTCTGATCCATTCGGAAGCGGTGCTGGTGGACTCGGGGATCTCTTCGACTCGTTCTTCGGTTCTGGGAACCCCTTCGGTGGCGGCGGCGGACGTCAACGTGGGCCGACTGGCCCACCCCGAGGCGAGGACCTGGAGACATCGTCTGTTATCGAGTTCACCGACGCCGTCTTCGGATGCCAGTGCGAGGTCGAGGTTCGGACCGCGGTGCGTTGTGATGACTGCGAAGCAACCGGAGCACGCAAGGGCTCATCGGCCGAGACGTGTCCACAGTGCAGCGGCACCGGTCACGTTCGGACCGTTGCCCAGTCCGTTCTAGGCCAGATTGTCCGCAGCGGAACATGTAACGCGTGTGGTGGGCAGGGCCAGATAATCCCAGACCCCTGCCACACCTGTTCGGGCGCTGGTCGGATCATCGAGGAGAAGACTTACACCGTTGACGTGCCAGCGGGAGTCGACGACGGGTCGACTCTCAAACTGTCCGGCCGAGGGGCCGTCGGCGGTCGCGGCGGCCCGGCAGGTGACCTCTATGTCCGACTGCGGGTCAAGAGTCACGACGTCTTCGAGCGCCGCAACAACGACCTGGTCCGTGAACTGCGCATAGCCCTCACCCAGGCGGTCCTCGGCGCCAAGGTCGAACTCGAGACCCTTGACGGGACCGAGGATCTGAAGATCCCCCGGGGCACCGAACACGGCAAGCTGTTCCGGATCAAGGGCAAGGGCGTGCCACACCTCGACGGCCGTGGCAGGGGAGACCTGCTCGTCGTAGTCGGAATCGACATTCCCTCCAAGCTCGAGTTCGAGGAGGAGGACCTCCTTCGTCGATTCGCAGCTGTCCGAGGAGACGACGTCACACCCGTGGACGACGGCTTCTTCTCCAAGGTCAAGACAGCCTTCAAGAGCTGACCGGTCCAGATTTGGCCGACCGACCCGACCTTGAACCGTCACCATCGCAGAGCGAGGGCAATCCAGTGAGCGGCGGCGACTCGCCGGCGACCGCCACTGCATCCCCAGGACACATTGCGTCCCCATGGCACAGTGCTGCCGCGCTCGTCTTCGTCGATGACATCGACATCCCGCGCCTGGACCCAGCCGATGCCCACCATCTGAGCCGAGTTCTGCGGATCAGAGCTGGCTCGACCATCTGTCTGAGCGACGGGGACGGGTCCTGGCGCACAGGCGACTTCGATGGTTCGAGCGCACTCGACCGGATGTCGGAACCAGCGACTGAGTCGAGACCTTCGATGCCTCTGACGGTCGGCCTGGCGCTGGTCAAGGGCGAGAAGCCCGAACTGGTGGTACAGAAGTTGACCGAGATAGGGATCGACCGGATCGTGTTCTTCGAGTCCCGACGCTCAGTTGCTCGCTGGAAGGGCGACAAGGCGGAGCGGAACGTGGACCGGCTGGCGAGGGTGGCGGCTAGCGCGTCCAGTCAGAGCCGAAGGCTGTTCATACCGACTGTTGAGTTCGCTGATCTGGCAGTTCTTCTGGAGAGCGGGGCGGTCGTGGCGGACTTTGGCGGCCGTCAGCTGGGCCCCGATGACTCGACTGTGCTCATCGGGCCCGAGGGCGGCTGGGAGCCCGGTGAATACGGTTCAGCACCCACGGTGTATCTGGGTTCGAACGTGCTTAGAGCCGAGACTGCCGCAATATCTGCTGCAGTTCGAATGTGTTCGATGACCCGCTGACCACCACATCACGGGCGTGAGAGATCCATTTGGGTGTCTTTTTGGTCACCTGAATGGCCCAATTCCCCGATGACTACTTAGAGTGACTGCTTGGGCACCTCCACCTATGGCGTCAGGTAACGAACTTGGCGCAAAGTGTTGGTGAGGACAGGAAGGCTCACGTGATACGTGCGTGGGCCACCCCTGTCCGTTTGGCGGAAACGAGCGGACCGGATGACCAAAGTAGACCCACAATCGATCAACGGAACCGAGGCAGACACCCTCGATGGTGACGACGGGACCTATGGGCGAGCCGTAGGGGAGATGCTGCGTCGTATTCGACGTCAGAAGAAGCTCTCCCTACAGGATGTGGAGGCCGCTTCCGACCTCGAGTTCAAGGCAAGCGTCCTCGGCGCATATGAACGTGGAGAGCGGTCGATCTCGGTTCCTCGGTTGGCGAGGCTCGCTGGCCTCTACAAGGTGCCCGTCGACCAGCTTCTGCCCGACTATTCGACCACGAGGGGCGATGGCAGCGGAGGGGATCGACCCACCAATGACCCCAAGCTCCGTATCGATCTTGCACAGTTGGAGTCGGTGAGCGGCCCCGAGGCGATGATGATCTCTCGCTATGTCCGCAAGATCCAGGTGCAACGCCAGGACTTCAACGGTCGGGTGTTGAGTATCAGGGGTGATGATCTGAAGTTGATCGCCTGCATCCTGGGCGTCTCCGACGAGCTTGCCCGAGGGCGGCTCGAAGAGATGGGCCTCCAGATGCACGGTGGCTATAGAGAACCGGACGCGGATACTCCGAACTGAGTTTCGGTCGACGTCAGCCTGGTAGGCGGGGGTGAAAATGGAGCCGAACAACCAGCGACCCGGACTCGACACCGCTGGGGCAGCGGAGACGAGCACTTATCCCAACGGGATGAGACCCTCAGGGACGCACCCGTATGTCACCCAGCACCCGGACACCTTGGAACGATCCGGTGTCTCGGACTGGTATGGACTCCGTCCGGTTTGGCGTGGTCGACTTCATGCGATCGCGTTCATCTTTGCGATGCCGGCCGGTCTATACCTGTTGAGCGCGGCGGAGACGACAGGTGCGCGGATTGCGGTGGCGGTCTACTGGGCATCGCTAGCCGGACTGTTCGGCACCAGCGCCACCTATCACCTGCGGGCACGGTCCCAGAGCGCAGTGCGGTGGTTCCGTCGCGCGGATCACTCGATGATCTTCATGCTGATCGCCGGCACCTACACGCCGTTGTGCCTCATTGCTCTTCCGCGGGTCTGGGGGATTCCGATGCTGGTCGTGGCCTGGGTTACAGCGCTCGCCGGTGTCATCCTCAAGATGGTCAGTCTCGGTGAGCGACTCGATGACCTCGAACCGAAGGGGAAGGCCGGCCTCAAGGGCGGGTCATGGCTCTACATCGTGTTGGGGTGGGGGGCTGTGATCACGCTCCCGGTCCTGATCGGGAGCCTTAACTCGGTGCAACTTCTGTTGCTTGGCGCCGGTGGTGTGCTCTACACCGCTGGCGCGGTTGCATTTGGTCTGCACCGCCCGATCCTCTCGCCGGAACGCTTTGGATATCACGAGGTCTGGCACGCCATGACCATTGCTGCGGGCACTTGTCACTTCCTGCTGGTGGTGACACTCGTCAACTGATCCAACATCGGTCAACTGATCCACCCTCGGTGTTACTCGGCGACGGGTGGCCTTCGGCGACGTTCCAAATCCGGTTCTCGGCGGGCCGCGGGAACCTGGTCCTCACCTCGGGATCAGGGGAAGGACAAGTTCCTGTCCGGGGAAGATCAGATCTGGATTGTTCGGATCGATGAGTCGCGATCGGTTCGCGTCGACCAGTACCACCCAATACTCGGCGACAGATGCCTCGTCGGGCGTGCTGCCGTAGGTCGCTGTCAGGACTCCCTCAGCTATCGACCAGAAGTGATCTCCAGGGGTGACGACGTGGGCCATGGTATTTGTGCTGGCAAATGCTGGGGTTCCACCAGGCGATTGATTCGAATCGGATGGATCGACACTGGTCGACGACGATGGAACCTCTGAACTCGCACTCGCGACGTGTTCCGACAGCGATTCTCCAGGTGAGTCCACCGATTCACCCGAAGCGTCCACCTGAGTCATCCATGGCATATCGGTCCTAGGTTCATCGGGAACTTCGATGAGCCGCATGACTGGTGGAGTAGATGCGTCAACACCCGCCGTCAGCGCTGAGGGGTCCTGTTGTGCGCGGTCGGGCAGCGAGGGCGAGGGTGTTGCCGACAGAGCACCCGCCGGTCCGGCGGTGGCGATCACCCAGGCAAACGCGATGCCCATGAACCGAGGAGAGAGTGTCTGAGCTAGACGCTTGACTCGACGGCTTCTGGACCTGTGCGCCCAGAGGTTGATGACTCCGACGACTACGAGGTAACCGACCAATACTTTGACCGAGGTCTGAGCTACATCGAGTACTGCGTCGAGCCGAGCACCTTCGAGGGCACAGAGGAGGGCGCCGTTCATGGTTGTGACTCCGCTCGGTCCTGATACCCCATTGTTTCAAGGTCGATCTCAATCGACTCGCCGGTGATCAGATGAAGGACCGGGCCGCCGCATCGGTCGGCAGATGACTCAACCGAAGCGATGTCAGGCCTCCGAAGGACCTCTCTGCCTGACTTCGCCGCCCCTCTGATCGCCCATTCATCGAAGATGTAGACAGCCCCAGTGGACGGCCTGAATAGGGCGAGTCTCCGTTCGCCCAGACAGAACCAGTCGTCAATTGCTACTTGGTCGCCAGGCATGCCGACTGTAAAGAATTTCGCGTTCTCCGCCACGATGGGAGCGCTCGATGAGTCGACGGAATCGCTTCGATATCCATTGTTTTGACCTCCATTGCTTTGACCTCCATCACGGTGATCGCCGTCGAGTAAAGCGTCGGTGGTCTCGGGTGAGATGCCTGGCAGGAAGGCTTGGGTGGTCCATCGGACCTTTGGTGCGCTTGCCTGCGAATCAGGGGCTTCACGGACGGTCAGGGCGATCGCCGTGAGCATCGCCAACATGAGGATGCTCGGCGCGGGGCGGCCCAGATTGTGTCGAGAAAGCCTCGACGAGGGCGAATTCGCCGAGCGTGGGCCCGAAGCGTGTAGGTCATGTGAGCGCGGGCCAGATGGGCGTGGATCAGAAAGATGTGGTCTCAGCCGCAGCAGTCCACTGGAGGTCGACCTACTGGTGATGGGCACGGTGTCAAAGGCGGTTTCTTCTCGACAGCTTCCGCTTGACGAGATCCGCTCGAGGCTGCTCAACACCGACTTGAGCGTCGCAGAAGGAGCGCGATCGGCATCTAGAGCGTCCAATGCAGCACTCGCGATCCGGGCCAGCTCTCGGCGCAGCCGTCTGTGTTCTCGCCGTTTGGAACGTGTCGTAGCTTCTATCTGCGAATCTGAGACTCGAGCGATCACAGCGATGACCGCTCGAACATCGGCGACTTGTGCCATATCGGCGGTCGAATCAGTACTGCGCAGCGAATCGGTCCTGTCCAGAGCGTCGGTCCTGCCCCGAGCGTCGGTACCGTCACACGAATCGGTCCGGTTACGCGAGTCGGACTTGTCCGGAGTGATCCGTCGCGCGTCGCCGAGTGAGCAGAGTCTGGCTCTGCCGCGTGGGCCGACTACGACGTGTTCGGGGCAGATCGATCCGTGGGCCCATCCCTTTCCATGCAGGTCGAGAACGGCGGATACGCAGTCGATCAGGGCTCTTCGGATTTCCAGTATCCCGAGGCCGTCTACTTCGTCGATAGTGCGATTGCCGCAGTCGACGGTCACGAGCGAGGTCTCGTCGACGCCATCTCGGAACTGGATTAGTCGCGGAACGAACCGGGAATGGATCTGTGTGAGAGCGGCGGCCTCACGCTGTAACGGGGCTCGTTCCTGACCGCGAGCGACCTTTTCGACCACGGTTTGACCGTCCTCAATTGATCTTCTGATCTCGAACTTCGACGTCGGGGAAAGCGCTTTGGTCGGTGGGTCAAGCCGTCTGGAGTGGGCACCGGAAGCCGGGCGTCGGGATGTGGTGAGTGGCAGTTCCATAGGTCTTGTTCGGGTGGTTGGAGGCGAACCCGCCGGAGCGGGGACACTGCAGGGCGGGGACATTGCAGACTGGACAAACCCAGAGTGATCCACCTGCATGTGGACGACAACGGGGACCGCTCCCCGGTGTGTCCGCGTATCGTCCGCTGATGTGGCGACTCAGCCGGTGAGCCGTGCCGATGAACGGACACGGACGGTCTCTGGATCAATGCCGGGCAGGGCGTCGAGGAAGACGTGGTGAACACGGAGTTCTGCCTCGATGGTCACTCCACGTCTGTCGGCCGAGAAGCTCAACGTCGGGTGACCTGCGAGCGAACTTCCGATGTCCGACGTTGATATGTGGGCTGATGCCACCCTGGCTGCTGCTGGCTCATCGATCACGAGGATGCCTTCCACCTGAAGTGCCCGTTCGTCGAGCATCCCTGCAGCATCGTCGGCCGCCACGGCCAGAACGGCACTTGCCCGACGTTGGGTCATGTGGATGGCGCTCAGGTCCACGGCGATGGCTGCGAGCACCATGAAGACCAGCATCATCGCCGGAACGAGCATGAGTGCGGTCGCCCGTTCCGTCAGCTTCATTGCGGCGATGGGTACCTTGGCTTTAGCGGTACCGACAGGCTTTGGGGAGTCCCGGATCAGTCGCTGAAGCACTCTGTCACATCCGGGTCATATCGCGAGTCGTTCTCCATCTCGCGGTGGGCGGGGGTCAACTCGGAGATTGTCGAACTCACCGATACCGGTGTGAAGCGATCGATGAAGGGCGCCTTCATAGCAGGCACATCGGCTGAGATCGTCACTGTCACGGTCGAGCATGGGCCGAACCCATTGGGTTCTTCCAACGTGATCCTTGCGTCACCAAGGAAGGCGGAGCGGGTCCTCAGCGTGACGCGTGCCGCCTTCTCACCCTCGGTGCGGGCGCTCACCGGGTTGTTCTGGTCGGTATATGCCCGGACAAACTCTCGCGACGCTGAGTCGAGGGTCATCTTCGAGTCGACCACAGACCATGCATTGACGATGAGAGTGAGCCCTCCCAACAGGATGAGCACACCAAAGAGCAGCCCCTCGAGGCCGGCCATAGCGCCACGTTCGCTCACGGTGGGCTCTCCTCACTCGATGGCGATCCCTCACGCCTGATCATGATCACCCGGTCGAGGCGCCCGACAACGAGAGTGCCCGAGAACATCCGCGGCATCAGTGACGTGCCAGGGGACCTCACCCTGAGAGCCACATAGTCGGGATCGCCCGAGTCGATGAACTCCATGGACACACGGCTCCGGTAGGGGCCGAGCATCGCCTTGGCTCCTTCGAGGGCATCGTCCTCGGTGACCGTTTCTCTCGGAGAGGTGGCGTCAGGAGGATCGGCGGTTGCCACCCGTCGGGCTGCGTCGTATGCGACCGAATCCACAGTCGATCGGATCCACAGCCCGAGCGCGACGTTTGCCACCAGTCCGATCATCGCAGCGACGATGGCCACTCCGATGACAGAGCCGAGAAGTCCCGACCCCCGTTCGTCTCGATCGCCGTAGCGCAGTCGTCCGCCGAGCATTTCATCGGTGATCTGCGCAGAGTGGAGAGAAGCCAGGTCAGTTGCCGATCTGTTCAACCTGGGCCCGCGTCTTGTCGGTCGCACCGTTCATCATCGATTGAAATCCGGTCCACAGGGCTATGCCCAGGAAGGCGATGATGAGTACGGAAATCGCCGTTGAAATCACGCCTTCGGCGCGTTCGTTGAACCACATCAACCAGGTCCGACTGCCAATCGGCCCAGCCATTTCAGATGGCGTTGCTGATTCGACCGAAGTGCCGAAGTGATCGAGTCGATCTGCGTGGAGATCTTCAATGGGATGGGTCATTTGTTATTCCTCTTGGTTTTAGATGTTTGTGACGGGAATCAATATCGGTCGAGACGATATGGGGGGGGATTGGACATTCACGGGTCCGGCAGAGTCGCATCGACCTCTCCGGTTGGGCCGTGCGGTCAACTGCCGGTGATCTGGGACATGGCCGAGTAGAAGGGCACTGCGAGGAAGATCAGTCCGGGAACGAGCGTCGCGACCGTTACCGGAATCCACACGAGTTGGGACCGTCGCTCGATCACCTCGATCAGGTCGCGGTGGGTTTCGGCCCTTATGGCTCTGGCTTCAGCCGCAATGAGCGAGCCCAGGTCGGCGGCTTCGGAATTGAGCGCCAGCACGGCAACGACCCGCTCGACCGATGCCATTCCACAGGACGCTGCCCAGGAATTGAAGGCATTGGGAGGTGACACCCCTCGACGGATCTCGGCGGTCACATCCCGAAGATCAGCCGCCACGACGCCGGTTCCACGAGCGCCTATCTGACTGATCGCCGACGTCAGCGAATAGCCGGCCGAGATCAGCATTCCAAGTTGCTCGATAACCACAGGCAACTCGGCGGTCAATCGATCCTGGCGGACTTGAATAGCCCGCGTGAGGGTCTGCTCCATCCCGAGAATTGCAAGGAGAGGCATGCCGCCAATCAGGAAGACCGAGATGAGGCGAGGCGGCCCGAGCCCCACCCAGGTGGCAACGCCGACGCCCGCTGCGCTGAGCATCAGGGTCATCTGCTGTAGACGGAACTGGAACGGCTCGGTGCTTCGGCCGGCTCTGTGAAGCCGGGTGTCCAGGTCGGTGACAACGCCAAGAGCGGAGCTGATCCGGGATCCGGCGGTGTCGAGAATCGGCTCAAGCGTGGATCGAAGTCCCATGCCATGGTTGGCGCTCCGGGTCCGGCCTGAGGTCCTGGGGACATAGGCTGCCAGGCGATCGGCGGGGGGCCTTCGTGAGAACCACGGAGTTGCTCCCAGAATCAGGGTCATACCCGCACCGATGGTCAGGGCAAGGAGGAGGTCGATCATCGGTCGAACACCCGGATTGGTTGCGGGAGCCGCATGATCCTCGATGCCCAGATCCAACAGACGACGATGAGAGCAATTCCGGCAGAGACGAGGAGTTGACCGGTCACGGTGCCATACGCGCTCGCACCATCGCCGACGCTGAGCCCAGCAAGGGCCATGCCGGCCGGAACAATGATCACGAAAAGTCGTGCGAACTTCGCTCCTGACTGCTTGGCCGCGGCGTCCTTGCGGTCAATCTCGTCCTGGCGGCGGTCCTCGGCGAGGGCGCCAAGTCGTGTCTCGAGATCCCCACCGACCTCGACAGCCACGACGAGAGTCTCGAGAATCACATCTGCCGTTGGGTCGGCGAGACGTTCCTTGAGCACCTTCGTCGTGCGTCCGAAGTCGGTGGTCAGAGCCCACTCCCTTTGCGCTGCAACGAACGCGGGGCGGAGCTCCTCTGGTCCGCGAAGGCCGACTTCGATGAGCGCCTGTGGGATCGGCCGCCCGGCCGCGCCGGTGAGAACTCGCAACTCGTCGATCATGCGCGGCCATGCGTCGAGGGCCACCTCGCGACGCCTCGCCCGACGATTTCGCCACGACGCGGCCGGGACGGTGGCAGCGATTGCTCCGATCAGCATCGACGACAGCCCTGTCCCGAAGACCATCGCTCCTACCGCAGCGGCCCCGAGACCAACGATTAACGATGCTCCCCCAAACTGGGCGGGGGATACGTCGTCGAGTCCGGCCTCGGTCATCAATCGTCTGGGGGTCTGGGCGATCTGAGCGAGTCGGTCAGCCAGCACGCCGTTCGAATCGGCGTCACGGCTGAGGATGAGATGGACGCCGAGTCCCGCCAGAAGCGCAAATAGGAATGAAGTCACTTGGTGACCCCATCCGAGAGCAGCTGTCGTATGTCGTATCCGAAGCGTGTCAGCTTGGAAGTCGCCCGGAGCGGTAGCTGGCCGCTCGCCACCAGTTCACCGTCATCGTCTCGCCGGAATAACTCAGTCGTGGTGAAGTTGACCGCGTCTGCAGCGGTCGTCAGATCTTCGACAGCGATGATCTCGCTCACCCGCGGACCATGGGGGCCACGCTCGGTGTGCACGACCAGGTCGATGGCCTCGGAGACGAGGCTGTTGAGCGCGGCTACCGAGACGTCCCGCTGATCGGACAGCTGTGCCAGGAAACGCAATCGGGTGAGAGCCGACCGAGCGGACGCCGAGTGGATGGTCGTGTAGCCGGTGACGCCCGACGAGAGTGTCAGCAGCAGAGGCAGCGCCTCCTTGTCACGCACCTCGCCAACGATCGCCACGTCCGGTGCCATGCGGAGGAATCCCGCCACCAGACGCCGCAGGTCGACTTCGTCGCGCTCGGCTCTCGCGGGTCTGGTCTGCATGCTTGCGACGTTCATGAGCGGGACGTCACACTCGAAGACCTCCTCGGCGATCACGGCTCGCAACGTCGGGTCGAGTTCGGCAGCACAACACGACAGAAGGGTCGTCTTTCCGGCGCCGGGTGATCCGGCGAAGACGATGCTCATCCGGGAGCGGACCGCTGCCCGCAGGAAGTCGGCGGCCCGGGCGGTGAGCGACTCCCGCTGAACGAGCTCGTCGAGGTGTCTTATCGCCACACCGGAGAACTTTCGGATGTTGATCATCAGATTTCCGCCCCGTGCGATGTCGCCATGGACGATGTGGACACGCGCGCCGCTCTGCAGTTGAGCGTCCTGAAGCCCCTCGGACTGATCGAGTTTGCGATGCGATGTGCCGGCATCGTCGAGGAGCTTGGTCACGGTCCGTACGACGTGATCGTTGTCGTGGAAGGCCTCTGTGTGGAATCGGCTTCCGTCGGAGTGACGCCGAACGAAGATCAGATCGGGTGCGTTGACCATGATCTCCCAGACGTCGTCATCGTCGAGCAACTCGGTCAGTGGCCCGTATTGGGCCAGGTTGCGGAAGGCCCGCTCCGCCAGACCAGCCGGGTCGGCCAACTCTCGGCCCGCTGCACCTCTGGCCTGT
>CAUJEC010000008.1 GCA_963169245.1 Actinomycetota bacterium | reverse complement strand
GTTGTGGAACGAATATTTCACGCGTTGATGGGCTACGGGCATGCCGCGCGAGCGCTGTCCCTAGCTGCCCAGTACTGCAAGGACCGGATCACCTTCGGCAAGCCTCTCGTTGCGAACCAGGTCGTACGGTCGAAGCTCGTTGAGATGCACCGTCAGGTGGAGGTCGCCCGCACCTACACCCTCGAAATTGCTCGTCGTCACGTGGCCGGAGACAACGTCATCGCAGAGGCGTGTCTTGCCAAACAGACCGCAGTCGAGACGGCGGTCGATGTCACGAACGACGCGGTGCAACTATTTGGCGGCGCGGGTTACATGCACGGCACCGAGGTGGAGCGTCACTACCGCGACGCACGCCTGCTCCCAATCGGGGGAGGGGCCACCGAAGTACTCACCGATCTTGCCGCACGACTCCTGGGGTACTCATGACCACTGACTCATCGAACGCAATTGACACCCGCCGTGACGCGATGCTCGCGAAGATCGCGTCGCTCCAGGCCGAGCAGGACAAGGCGGTCAACGCCGGAGCCAAGTACGTCGAGCGGCACAGGTCCCGAGGAAAGCTCACCGCCCGAGAGCGGATCGAACTGCTCATCGACGAAGGCTCCGCGTTCCTCGAACTCATGCCGCTTGCCGCATGGGGAACGGACTTCCCCGTGGGAGCGAGTCTCATTGTCGGCATAGGCGTAGTCGAGGGAGTCGAGTGTCTCATCTCTGCGAATGACCCAACAGTCAAGGGTGGGGCTCTTAATCCGTACTCACTGCGCAAGTCATTCCGGGCCGCCGAGATCGCCCAACAGAATCACATGCCCTCGATCAGCCTCACTGAGTCCGGTGGAGCCGACCTGCCCACCCAAAAGGACATCTTCATTCCTGGTGGTAAGGGGTTCCGTGACCTGACCCGCGCATCCGCAGCCAAACTTCCGACCATCTCGGTTGTGTTCGGCAACTCGACCGCCGGAGGCGCTTATGTGCCGGGCATGAGCGACTACGTGATCATGGTCAAGAATCAGGCGAAGGTGTTCTTGGGTGGCCCCCCACTGGTCAAGATGGCAACTGGGGAGGAGACCGACGACGAGTCACTCGGCGGTGCCGAGATGCACTCGCGAATCTCAGGGTCATCGGACTTCCTGGCGATCGACGAGCACGATGCCATCCGCCTGGCCCGAAGGGTCGTGGCCCGCCTCAACTGGCGCAAAGGCGGCAGAGTTCCGACCCCGGACTACGCCGAACCCGACCTCGATCCGGAGGGACTGCTCGATCTGATTCCTGCTGATCTCAAGGAACCGTTCGACCCTCGGGAGGCAATCCTGCGGATTGTGGATGGCACAGGACGAGACAACGGAACGCCCTTCGACGAATTCAAACCGCTCTATGGTCCTGCGCTGTGTGTGGGTTGGGCACGGCTCCATGGACACGAGATCGGCATCCTTGCGAACGCCCGTGGCGTCCTGATGAGTGAGGAAGCACAGAAGGCCGCACAGTTCATACAACTGGCCAACCAGAAGGATACGCCGCTGCTGTTCCTCCACAACACGACCGGATACATGGTCGGCAAGGACTACGAACAGGGCGGGATCATCAAACACGGGGCGATGATGATCAACGCCGTGTCCAACTCCTCGGTCCCACACCTGACCGTGATCATGGGCGCCTCCTACGGGGCCGGTAACTACGGAATGAATGGGCGGGCCTATGACCCCCGATTCCTTTTCACCTGGCCTAGCGCCAAGTCAGCGGTGATGGGTCCGGCGCAACTCGCCGGAGTGCTCGAGATCGTCGCACGGGAGTCCGCAGCCAGTAAGGGCAAACCCTTTGACGCCGAGGAGTTCTCGGGCATCAAGGCGATGGTCGAGGCGACCATCGAGGAGCAGTCGCTGCCCTATTTCCTCTCTGGCATGGTCTACGACGACGGGGTCATCGACCCCCGCGACACACGAACGATCCTGGGCATATGCCTGTCGGTGATCGACAATCAGCCAATCGAAGGCGCCATGAACTTCGGTGTCTTCAGGATGTAGGGGCACAGCTTGACGATGAACACAAACGCGATCACTGACAACAGTGTTACCACCCGGATCATCACTCGCCTGCTTGTAGCCAACCGCGGCGAGATCGCACGCAGAGTTTTTCGTACATGTCGAGACCTGGGCATAGAAACTGTCGCAGTCCATTCCGACGCAGATTCAGAGATGCCATTCGTCGGCGACGCTGATACTGCCGTTCGACTGCCGGGTAACAGCTCTTCGGATACATACCTGCGCGGTGACTTGATCGTTGCGGCGGCACTCTCTGTGGGCGCCGACGCGATTCACCCCGGATATGGGTTTCTCTCGGAGAACGCGGATTTTGCAAGGTCGGTCATCGAAGCCGGACTGATCTGGGTCGGGCCGTCACCGGAGTCGATGGAGGCGATGGCCTCCAAGATCGAGGCCAAGAAGGCGATGACCAGGGCAGGTGTGCCGGTGCTGGGCGACATCGCTGAGGGCGATGCAACCGAAGGAGACCTCCCAGTTCTGGTCAAGGCATCCGCTGGAGGTGGCGGGCGGGGTATGCGGATAGTCAGGACGCTTGCCGACCTCGCTGGTGAGATCGCTGCTGCACGATCAGAGGCTGAGGCGGCCTTCGGTGACGGAACGGTGTTCGTCGAACCCTATGTGGAGACCGGACGGCACATAGAGGTCCAGGTCGTGGGTGCCGCTGACGGTGTGCTGGTCTTAGGCGAGCGCGACTGTTCTGTACAGCGTCGCCACCAGAAGGTCATCGAGGAGGCACCTGCCCCCGGACTCTCAGATGAGATTCGTCGCGAACTTCATGGAGCGGCACGCAGGGCTGCCGAGAGTATCGGCTACCTGGGTGCAGGGACAGTCGAGTTCCTCTATGACCCGGGCCGAGATCAGTTCTACTTCCTGGAGATGAACACCCGCCTCCAGGTCGAACATCCCGTGACCGAGGCCGTGTTCGGAGTCGACCTGGTCTCAATGCAGATTGGCGTAGCCGAGGGCCGGGGCCTTGGTGAACTCGTTGCGGGCCATGCGATCGCGGCGGGTCATGAGGCTGCAGCGAGCAGTGGAGAGGTGACAGGACATGTGGTCGCAGCGGGCCATGCGGTCGAGGTTCGTCTATATGCCGAGGACCCGATGTTCGGCTATCGACCCCAGGCGGGGACGTTGAGACGTTTTGAGATTCCGGGCGTGGCAGCGGAGTTCGAGAACCTGACCGGCCCGGGCATTCGGCTCGATTCAGGAGTCGGCGAGGGCGATACGATCGGCACCTTCTACGACGCGATGATCGCCAAGGTCATCTGCTGGGCCCCGACCCGTGAGCAGGCGTTGCGCCAACTCGCCGGTGCTCTCCGACGTGCTGAACTGCACGGTTTGCGGACCAACCGTGACCTGCTCGTGAGCCTGCTCGGTGACCCTGTGTTCGTCGGAGGGGCAATGGACACAACCTGGCTCGACAGGCTCGACATCCCCGAACGCGGACTCGGGTCCCCCGACGAGTTGGCTCGCAAATGGAGTGCATTTGCAGCGACAGTCGCACTCGCCGAAACCGCACGTGCCGAGCGAGGTGTTCAGCAGCGCATACCGGCCGGGTTCCGCAACGTCAGGGCCGACGCGCTCGTCACCACCTTCACCGACGACAGCGGCGAGGCAATAGAGATTCGCTGGCGAGGCGGCAGCCGCTTCACACTCGACGGTCACGATGACGTCGAGGTCATCAGTGTCGTTGTGGGGTCGCCCCCGGGTGAAGGGACGTTCGCCGTGGTCCTCGAGACGGCCGGACTTCGTCACACCTTCAGAGTCTTCACACACGGAGACGACATCGATGTTGAGTCCGCTCTCGGTCACGTCGCCTTACGTCGTGTTCCGCGCTTTGTCGATCCGGCCGATCAGATCGGGGAGGGTTCGCTGCTCGCGCCAATGCCGGGAACAATTGTCAGAGTCGATGTCGGAGTCGATGAAGAAGTGGCGGAGGGACAGACTCTCATGGTCATGGAGGCGATGAAGATGCAGCATCGCATTGCCGCTCCTCACTTCGGGACCGTTGTCGAACTCGCTGCCCAAGTCGGCCAACAGGTGGACGCCGGAACCGTCCTGGCCGTCGTATGTCAACCCAACAACCCATAACGCCGAGGGAATCCGATGAACACCAATGACCACAACTTCAGCGAACCAGATGAGCGAGTAGCGCTACGCGAGTCGGTCGCGAAGCTCGCTGGCAAGTACGGCCGCGAGTACGTGGAGCGGCAGGCCGCGTCTGGCGGCAAGATGACCGAGATGTGGCTCGAAATGGGTCGGACCGGGTTCCTGGGCGTCAACATCCCCGAGGAGTATGGCGGAGGTGGCGGCGGCATGTCGGACCTGGCGGCAGTGCTCGAGGAATGTGCCAGCGCTGGCGCACCGTTGTTGATGATGGTTGTCTCGCCGGCAATCTGTGGATCGATCATCAACCGATGTGGCACCGCTGCCCAGAAGCAGACATGGCTACCCGCCATCGCCGATGGCACGCATCTGATGGCCTTCGGAATCACCGAATCGGATGCAGGCTCCAACTCACACCAGATCACAACCACTGCTCGGCGAGACGGTGACGAGTGGGTGTTGAACGGCCAGAAGACGTTCATCTCGGGAGTCGATGAGGCGCACTCGGTTCTGATAGTCGCCCGCATCGAGGACGAGAAGACCGGCAAACTGAAGCCGGCACTCTTCGTAGTTCCAACTGACTCGCCGGGTTTCTCGACCGCTCCCATTGAGATGGGTTGGATGGCACCCGAGAAACAGTTCACCCTGTTCATCGACGACGTCCGCCTGCCCAAATCGGCGTTGATAGGCGAACGGGATGGTGACCTTTGGCAATTGTTCGCTGGGCTCAACCCGGAGCGCATCATGGGTGCGGCCCTGTCGTGTGGCATTGCACGCTACGCGCTCGATCGAGCAGTTGAGTACGCAAAGGAGCGAAAGGTCTGGGGTGACAAGCCTATCGGCACCCACCAGGGCGTGGCACACCCCCTCGCCAAGGTGAAGATCGAACTCGAACAGGCGAGACTGCTGTGGCAGAAGGCGGCAGCGCTCTATGACGCGGGTGATGACTTCGGGGCTGGCGAGTACGCGAACATGGCCAAGTACGCGGGTGGCGAGATCTCGTGCAACGCGACCGACGTAGCCGTCCACACCCACGGAGGAAACGGACTCACCGCCGAGTACGGGCTGGCGAACATGCTTGTTGCCGCAAGGCTGGGGAGGATCGCACCCGTGTCACGAGAGATGATCCTCAACTTCGTCGCCATGCACTCACTCGGCCTACCCAAGTCCTACTGAGACCCACGAAATCGAGGTGCAGAGACTCATGAGCAATGACATGAGCAGAGACATATGAGCGACGACAAAAGCGACGAAACAGTCGAACTGGTTCACTACCGGGTTGAAAATGCAATCGGAACCATCACCCTGGACAGCTCGTCGAACCGCAATGCGCTCAGCAGGCGGCTGCTGACCGGCCTTTTCGACGCGCTCACCGCAGCGTCGTCGGATGAGTCCAGGGTGGTGGTCATCCGAAGCGCCGACCGGGTCTTCTGCTCGGGCGCGGACCTGAGCGAGGCCGCCTCGGGAGGCATGGAGGAGGGGACGAAGGCCCTTGTTGAACTACAGCGCCAGATCCTCACCCATCCCAAGCCTGTCGTCGTCCGCCTGGCCGGGCCGGTGCGTGCCGGAGGACTTGGAATTGTCGCGAGTGCGGATGTCGCAATCTGTTCAGACGACGTCACCTTCGCGTTCACCGAGGCGCGGTTGGGTCTGGCCCCCGCTGTGATCAGCCTTACGGTCCTGCCTCGGATGACGAGCCGCGGGGCCTACGACACGTTCCTGACGGGTCGGGGGTTCGACGCAGCCGAGGCAGCATCAATGGGACTCGTCACGCGGTCGGTGCCAGCCGATCGACTCGACGCCGAAATCGGACAGGTGTGTTCGGATCTGATGGAAGCCCACCCGCAGGGGATCGCTGAGACCAAGGCGCTTCTCGCTCGTGACCTACTCGATCGAATCGAGCGTCACGGCTATGACATGTGCTCGCTGAGCGCCCGCCTCTTCGCAAGCGACGGTGCACGCGAGTCGATGACCCGGTTCCTAGAACGCCGCAAGTAGGGCGCGTCGCCTCGGCCGGCCGCCTCGTCCGCTCGCGTGGGCAGGCCGCCTCGGGCGGTCCAGGTCGGTTCTCTAGCTGGTTGCTGTTATCGCGGACAGGTCGCGACAACAGCAACCAACTAGAGGTGGGGCATGAGATTTGACGGCTCTGGATTCACCCGCGTCACACCGTTAGGGATCAGTAGACGACGTCGGCCTCGAGCGTCCCGTCGTCGCGTTCGACGACAACCAGCCTCGACATACAGGGCATGCAGTAGACGCGATCGCCTGGCCGGTATTCGCGATAGGAACGTATGACGACCTTGCACACCGGGCAGACAACCTCATTCGGTGCGAGCTCATCATCTGGCCCCTGGCGGACGCGGTAGAACTTGCGCCAACGCTTGGGCACCTCGAGGAAGCCGGTCTCCTCGAGTTCGTAGGTGCGCCGATCATCGTTGTCCCCACCTCCACGCTGCACGACTGCTTCCTCGGATGCATCGTTCATCGTGTCAGCCCGAGTCGCTCGACGGCGTCCAGATAGTGACGGCCCAGTTTCGGATGGTCCTCGCGTCTGATGCCCAGGTCTCGGTAGACGCCCTCGAACGCCCCCAGAACCAAGGGGTCCATCTCCGAACGCACCGCAGAGAGCCGCCTTTGCCCGTCGGGATCATTGCTCAGGCGTCGACCTAGGTCGTTCTCACCGAAACCAAGGTGTCTGCGTTCGTCTGCAACGACACCATTGAGTATCTCCTTGGTGATCGGGTCGGCTGTGTCCGCATGGAAGCGGAACACCGTGTCCTCCATCGATTCCAACAGGACGTTCTGCGCGAAGTCTGCAGCGTCCCAATCTCCACGGTCGACAAGGTCGAGGAGTCGACGGCGGAACTCCTCCAGCCCAGCGTTCGCTCGGATGCGCACCTCGGTCTCTGGGTCGTTGATCCCCAGTTCCTCGATACGGCGGAGGAAGACCTCCAGATGTCGGGCCTCGTCGACAACCTGGGTGGCGAGAAACACCCGCGAGTGATGGTTCGGGGCCAGCCGGATCAGGCCACTCGATGCCTCCAACGCAGCGGCCTCACCCACGCAGTAGTTGCAGAGCGTGGTGATCAGACGGTCGCGCTGAACAGGATCCATAGGGCCATCTGTCAGGTCCGGGGCATATCCGAAGGGACGCTCCTCCAGGTAACCACTCACTGCCTCGAACCAGAAGTTGAACGAATGGACCTCGCGCAGAAACTCACCCTCGTTGAGAAGGTGAGGTTCCTGGGCCCAGGTTGTGGGTTCGGTCATCAGACGGGGACCTTCGGGGACTGATAATCCAGTCCAATTCGCCCCAGTCGTGTCTTGAACTCGCTAAGCACCGTGTCGGCGAGCACGGCTTCCAGCTCACTCGCCGACGCGTCGACCACGTCGGTGCCATGCCATGTCGTGTCCGCGCTCGATGTCACGCCTCGATCGGCGGCGACCTCTCG
>CAUJEC010000007.1 GCA_963169245.1 Actinomycetota bacterium | reverse complement strand
CGGGGGCCGGTGAGAGGTCCGGCCCCCGAACCATGTGAGGGTCGGCTGGGGGGATGCCGCCCTGTGTTGTCGCCCTCTACGGGCGAGCAGGTCAGATCTTGCCGACGAGATCGAGGGAGGGAGCAAGGGTCTCTGCGCCCTCTTCCCACTTGGCGGGGCAGACCTCGCCCGGGTGCGAGCGCACGTACTGGGCGGCCTTGACCTTACGCATCAGTTCGGCAGCGTTACGGCCGATGCCCTCGGCTGTGATCTCACAGAACTGGATCACGCCGTCGGGGTCGATCAGGAAGGTCCCGCGGTCTGCAAGGCCCTGACCTTCACGAAGGACGTCGAAGTTGCGGCTGATGTCACCTGTCGGGTCGCCAAGCATGGGGTAGCGGATCTTGCCGATGGTCTCCGATGTGTCGTGCCAGGCCTTGTGGGTGAAGTGGGTGTCGGTCGAGACCGAGTAGACCTCGACGCCCATGCCCTGGAGTTCGCCATAGTAGTCGGCGAGGTCACCGAGTTCGGTGGGACACACGAAGGTGAAGTCGGCTGGGTAGAAGAAGAAGATCGCCCACTTGCCTTCGACGTCCTTGTCGGACACGTCGATGAATTCACCGTTGTGGAAAGCGGTTGTCTGGAAGGGCTTGATCTTGGAATTGATCACCGGCATTTATTTCACCTCTATAGTCTGGTCGTCATAGTTGACGTATATGACTATAGCGGATACTGATAGCTATTATAAATAGATTGTCTGAATGTGATTGATAGGTGTCGTCTATCGAAGTAGTCCGAGCGATATACGCCAAGATATGACCGTGCTCGGCAAGGCACTCGGCTAGCAGCTGCCCTAGACGTCTCTGGCCAGGTCCGAGAACGTTGTGCAGTAGTCGTGCCAGACAAGACGGACCGTGCCCGTCGACCCGGCGCGGTGCTTGGCGATGATCACCTCTGCCATGTCCTGGTCGGGTGTGTCTGGGTGATACACCTGATCGCGATAGAGGAACATGACGACGTCAGCGTCCTGTTCGATCGAGTTGTGGGCGACTATCCCGTTCGCGATGAAGTTGTGCGTTCCGAGGACCGTCGCGTCATAGACGTCCTGCTCTCCAATCGACGTGATCTCGACCACCTGGTCCCAGAGGACATCTGATTCGGCGAGCGCGCCGAGTGTCTTGGAGCCTGTCGCCTCGGCAATCCGAGCGAGACGAGTACGGCTCGATGACCTGGGTCTGGTGTCGGTCCCCAGGAAGTAGCCGCCGCAGTACTGCTCCCCTATCGCCTCGGCGAGTTCGCGCTGAGTCATGTCGATGTCCTCGAGTGCCCGGACGACAATGTCCTTGACCTCTGATGGAATCGTGTCGACATTCGGGTTGGATCTTGTTCCGGCTATAGCTGCGAGCGCAGCGTCGGTCTCGCGTCCACGCTCACCGTGGATCCCGATCAACTCCAGGAAACGTCGCTGGTGCTCCACCCCGTGAATCGACAGGCGCCACCTTCGCCCCTTCCCGCCGGTGGTCGTCACTCGTGCCTGTATGTCGAATCTCAGCAACAGCATCTGGATGTCACTCAGCAATCGCCGTTTGGAACTGCTCGCTGTCAACCTGACGAGCGTTCCCCCACGCAACTTGCCCACGCTCAGGGAGCCGATTCGCCCGAACAGATGTGACATGACATTCGCGAGGTGTTCGGCTCCAAGACCGAACACCTCGGCTGGAACAGTGCCCTGTGCCATCGCCTGATCGGTGAGTTCAGCCGCATCGGAGCTTGGTTGCGCATTCAGGGTCTCTGGCGAGTCGATGCGACGGGGCACAGCAATTCGTGAGCCGACACTCAACTCGTCGAGTCGGCGCCAACCATCGACTCCACGGAAGGGATGATTCGCCGTCGCGCAGATCTCTCGGCCGGATGCGAGACGCATCCTGAACGCCTCTTTGCGACCACTCGAGAACGCGTGGGTCAGGATCGCCGGGACGAGACGCCAGTCGTCGGAGAGCGACCAGACCGCCACGTCCTGTTCACCGCTCGCCATGAGTTCGCCCAGAGTCACCTCGGTGTTGTCATCGGCGCGCATGAGGCGTGTGTCAGCGGTCAGACAGCCGGACTCGCGAAGGTCCGCGAGCATGGGACGTCGATCGGATCGCTGCTCGAGCTGTCGCGACAACTGCGAGAGCGCTACGACAGGTGCTTCGAGCTCACGGGCGAGAACCTTGAGTCCTCGCGATATCTCAGCTACCTCGATCTGGCGGCTCTCGGCGTTGGAGCGACCCGACATGAGCTGCAGGTAGTCGACGACAATGAGGCCGAGCGGTTCGTCGAGATGGTCCTGGAGGCGGCGGGCCTTTGAACGGATCTCGGTGACTGTGAGCGCTGGGTTGTCATCTATCCACAGTTGGCCTTCGCCGAGTCGCCCAATCGCCTTGGTGATCTTGGTCCAGTCTGCGTCGGTCAGATTGCCCGTGCGTAACCGCTTGGAATCCATTCTGGCTTCGGACGCGATCAATCGCTGGGTGATCTCGAGGTGGCTCATCTCGAGTGAGAAGAACAACACGGGCTTTTCGATCTTTGCAGCGTGCGATGCCAATCCGAGCGCGAACGCCGTCTTGCCCATTGCCGGTCGTGCACCAATGACGATGAGCGCACCGGGCTGCAGGCCGAGCAGCTTGTGGTCCAGATCCGTGAAGCCTGTGGCGGTTCCGGTGATCTCGTTGCGACGTTGATAGCGCTCCTCGATCTTCTCCATGCTCGCTTCGAGGAGTCGGCTGATGCGTTCGAGGGAGTCCGCGTTGCGGCGCTGCGCAACCGCGAACATCATCGACTCGGCGGTGTCGATTGTCTTTGCGATGTCGTCCATCGGCGCGTAACCGAGCTCTGCGACATCGTTGGCCGTGGTGATGAGACGTCGAAGGAGCGCCTTCTCCTCCACAATCTTGGCGTAGTGGAGAGCATTGGTGATCGCCGGGGTACGGGCCTGAAGGCTGATGAGAGTCGCTGGGCCGCCGACTGCTTCGAGAACGCCCGCGTGACCGAGTTCTTCGGCGACGGTGACCGGGTCGACGCCTTCTCCCTTGGAGTACAGCGTCATGATCGCGTCGAAGACATGGCGGTGAGCGGGGCGATAGAAATCGTCGACGTTCACTACGCCCGTGCAAGCCGCTATCGCCTGATCGCTGAGGAGCATCGCGCCCAGCAGGGACTCCTCGGCATCAAGACTGTGGGGGGGAACACGGAGCGACGGATTGGCGCGGTCGGGTTGATCACTCATCTGTGAAAATTCTGCTTCGGAGTGCCTGTTGATCGGTAGAGCAACAACTCTGAATATTCCTTGTGGACTGGCTGGGGAAATCTGTGGATTTCGTGTCTGGCCACATGTGCCGGTTCATGGGAGGAGGGCTGTTCCGTATGGTGGAACAGCCCTCCTCGTAGTCCTCTGGCCGGGGCCAGGGTGAATGTGTTTGCATCGCTATTGGCGACGCCGTGGTGTCCAGTCGAAAGAGCCGATCACTCGGCTGCAACAACCTCGAGGGTCACCGGGAACTGCACGTCATGGTGGAGCTTGGCGGTCGCGTGGTGCGTGCCGAGATCCTTGATGTGCTCGTCGAGGTGAATGACCTTGCGGTCCAACTCGATTCCGGTCTGTGCTTCGATGGCAGCGACAATGTCGGCCTCGGTGACCGAGCCGAAGAGACGGCCGGTTCCGCCGACCTTGGCTCGGACCTCGATCGTGCGGGCAACGAGTGCCCGAGCGACCTCTTCACCGGCCTCACGGTCACGGGCATCGCGGACATCGCGTGCCTGGCGCATTGCGGCAGCCTGGGCGATGGCGCCCTCGGATGCCGGGAATGCCAGCCCGTGGGGCTCGAGGTAGTTCCGGGCGTAGCCCTTGGAGACCTCGACCACATCGCCTCGCTTGCCGAGCCCGTCGACATCTGAACGAAGAATCACCTGCAACTGGGTCATGCCTCACCTCCGGCATCCACCAGTTGGGTAGCGGTGGTCTCTTCGTCACCGATCTCCGCGAACTCCTCGGTCATCTCCTCGGCCTCGTTGTTGTCATCGCGACGACTACGACGATCCTCGCCGTCGCGGTCACGGTTGCGACCGCCGCGCTGGGTGGTGACACGGTTGGAGTAGGGGATGAGCGCCATCTCGCGTGCGTTCTTGATCGCCATGGCGACCGCACGCTGCTGCTGGACGTTGTTGCCGGTCACACGGCGGGCACGGATCTTGGCCCGGTCCGAGACGAAGCGACGGAGAAGGTTGACGTCCTTCCAGTCGACGTACTCGATCTTGTCGGTATTGAGTACCGAGACCTTCTTCTTGAACTTGCGGCCCGAGTCCTTCGGCTTGCCCTTGGGGCTTCGCTTGTTTGATTTCGCCATCAGAACGGCTCCTCACCATCGTCGTATCCGCCGATCGGCGGTTCATTCGGAGGTGGCGAGTTGAATCCTCCGCCACCGGTACCACCTTCGCGACGCTCATTGCGTGTGATCGCCGCAGTTGCCCAACGCAGGCTCGGACCGACTTCGTCAGCCACGACCTCTACCTTGGAGCGCTTCTCACCGTTATCGGTCTCCCAACTGCGTTGGTCGAGACGACCTGTGACGATGACACGGGTTCCCTTGGTCAGGGACTCAGAGACGTTCTCGGCCATTTCTCGCCAGCAAACCACGTCGAAGAAGGAGACTGCTTCCTCCCACTCATTGGTCTGCTGGTTGCGCCAACGCCGGTTGACCGCGAGACCGAACGTAGCCACTGCGGCACCACTGGGGGTGAAGCGGAGTTCGGGGTCTCGGGTGATGTTGCCGATCAGTTCGACAGTGTTTCCAGATGCCATGTCTGTTCCTGGGGTTTCAGCCCGCCGCGCCGATGAGACCACGACGTGTGGCTTCGGAATCGGGAAGGCGGATCAGCTTGTGGCGGACGACTTCGTCCGCGAGACGGAGGAATCGGTCAACCTCGTCGAGGTTCGCTGCCTCGGTGACGATCTCGAGTACCGAGTAGACACCCTCGGTCTTGTGGTTGATCGGGTAGGCGTAGCGACGCCGTCCCCAATGATCGACCGTGGGGACTGAGCCGCCGTCGGCTTCCACCATGGTCTTGGCCTTGTTGATTACATCCTTGCCCACCATGTCGTCGACATCGGCGTCAATGATGATCATCAACTCGTACACGCGAGTTGTCATAGCTGATCCTCCCTATGGACCTCGGCTACCTGCCGTAAGGGTCCCGCGGCGCGGGACAGGGGTCTTGTTTTCGACACCGACCCGCAACGCGAGCCGTGCCGGTGATCGATCAACGGACACGAGCCGCTGAAGGACCGTGCAAGGATACTCTCCTGCGCTGGGCTTATCCATATGGGGACCATTCCCCGGACGATATCGACGCGCTGTGACAAACAACGTCGCCGGGCGCTACGAAGCCAGGGGTCGGATGGGAAATCCCACTCCTCAGCCCTCGAACACCTCGGTGCCGACCGCCGGGATGCCGAGGTCC
>CAUJEC010000006.1 GCA_963169245.1 Actinomycetota bacterium | reverse complement strand
GCCTCTTCGAGAGCCGAATCACCGCCGCCGACGACTGCCACGTCCTGTCCACGGAAGAAGAAACCGTCGCAGGTCGCACATGTGCTGAAGCCGTGGCCGAGTAGCCGCTGCTCGGAATCGAGGCCGAGCATGAGGGCCTGTGCGCCGGTTGAGACGATGACACTCTCAGCGAGGTAGGTGGGGTCACCTTCCGATGGCCCGACCCAGACCCTGAAGGGCCTCTCTGAGAAGTCGACCCTGGATACCTTCGCCGTGATGATGTCGGTTCCGAATCGTTGCGCCTGCTTACGGAATCCGGCCATCAGTTCAGGTCCCATGATCCCATCGGGGAACCCCGGATAGTTCTCCACCTCTGTGGTCAACATGAGTTGCCCGCCGGGCTGATCGCTCGTTGAGGACGGTTCGCCTTCGATGAGAACGGGGGAGAGGTTGGCCCGTGAGCAGTAGATGGCGGCGGTCAGTCCAGCTGGACCTGAACCGATGATCACAACCTTTCGAAGCTCTGGGGAACCAGGGGACGTGGAGGTCGAGTCGTTGGTCATTTGTATTCCTTGAATGGGCCCTTGGACGATGGGGAGCCGATCGGGTGGGGACTGCTCAGATGGGGAGCTTCGAACGCTTGGACCACAGGATCAGCCCGGAGATCATGAACAGCCCACCGACAATCGTGTAGGAGATCCACACTTCTCGAACGGCCCAGGTCAGCAGCCGGATGCCACCGACGGTCAGGAGGGCGAGGATCGGCAGGAGCAGGATCATCGCAACGATCAGATGAACGGAGATCATCGCGAACTCGAGTATCGGACCGGTGGTGCGATCACGGACCTTGTCGACCGTGTCGACGACGAGGTTGGTGACCTGATCGGCCCAATCCGGACCATCCTCGGCAGAAGAGACCGAACCTCCCACAGGACCTCGATGGGTTCCGGTCTGCCCGGCGTCGAGTTCACTCATGCGATGAGACTAGCCGACCCCCCAAGCGCTACCACTCAGAGCATGTGTCTGCTCGGATGAGCGAGACTCCATGTGAAGCCGATGGCGATTCCCCCGTGCTTGGAGTCCCGACGACGATCGCCTCGACCCCTCCGACGGTGATCCAACTGAGTGGATGGGAACCACTCGAGGTGAGTTGGTCGGAACAGGAGGCCACGCCGGCACTCGGCTGGTGGGTGACATCGGTGGTCGACACCTGCTGGTTCAGGTTCGCGACAGCGGCTTCGACATCAGGAAACGCTCCCGCGAAACTGATTTGATTCCCACCGGAGACGCCTGAGCCACCCTCGTTTGGAGCTACCTTCTCGGGCGACTCCGGCAATCGCGTTGCCGGCGCACCAGCTGTGGGCGATGTAGTGGTCACGCCCCGCTCTGTGTTGTCAGCACGGGACTCATCACCAGAAACACCATCGGCGGTGACCCCGGAGGACGAATCAGTGACTGCGTCACGGGTGGCGTTGGCCGAACCTGCGGCGTCAGCGGACTGAGTGGCCACCTCAGATGACCCTCGCGACCCTCGAAGCGCCACGAATCCGGATATGGACACAACGATCAGGGCCACGATCATCGCCGCCACACCGACGACGTGGCCTGAGATCCGACGAACCGTGCGACGCGACGTGTGGTCAGCGATGCCCACCACAGGCGCCCTGTCCCCATCGTTAATCGAGCCGGAGAGAGCCACTACGGACGCGATCATCTGCTCCGCCCGGTCCGTGTCCATGTCGGTGGGGACTTCACGAAGGAACGCTGCGACCATCTGCTCGCCCGGGTCGAGTTCGACATCGGGGGCGCGCCCCAACTCGGGACTGCCTGACGTACCGGAGTCGCCCAGTGGATCGTGGGTCTTGTCGTTCATGGTTCCTCCGGTAGGACGAACTCCTCGCCGGACTGGTTCCCGACGTCGCCACTCTCCTCACGATCCAGGGCCGTGAGCACAGCGGCGAGTTGGCGGCGCCCGCGTGAGATCCGGGATCTGACGGTGCCCGGCGGTATCCCGAGTCGCTCGGCAATCTCGCCATAGTCGAGGTCGGCCACATCACGCAGGACGAGTGGGACTCGAAACCTCTCATCGAGCGAGTCCAGAGCAGAGCTCAGCTCTGCCCGAAGCTCTGCTGTGACCACCAGATCGCCCGGATCAACCTGGGATTTGTCACCGAGGTGGTCCTCAGTCAGCCCGGCTCCCTCGTCCGCAGCGGCAAATCGGCGGTCCAATGGGACAGTGTGATGCCTGTTGGATCGTCTGATCTCGTCGAGCGTGGCGTTGGTGGCAACCCTGTAGCTCCAGGTAGAGAACTTGGAGCGGCCATCGAAGCCACTCAGCCCACGCACGATGGCGATCAGCGCGTTCTGAGTAGCGTCCTCGGCCTGTTCCCTGTTAGCGCACATTCGACGACACAGCGTGTAGATCCGCTCGTAGTTGTCGCGTAACAACCGTTCGAGCGCGATGCTGTCGCCCTGGCGTGCAGAGTCGATCAGAGCATCCTCACGATGGCGGCCGATCTCGACTTCGCCGTCCGAATCGTCGCCGTCGACGTCGCAGTCACGACCACTCCTGCATGGATCATGTCCATCGATTCGAGGTTCTGTGGGGACCATTGTTTCGAGTTCTGTTCCGAGAGGCTCCGTCGAGTCGCCTCAGTCGGCTGGGCTGCCAGTCACTGAGACCGACGAGATCTCGACCCGGTGTCGACCATCGGTTGATGCGCCTCCAAGATCCGTTATCCATACCAGTACCGAGGAACCGGTCCGGGCCTTCTCGGAGCCCGACAGCTTCACCTCGACGGGGCGATCGAAGTCACTGATCTCACCTACCGGTTCGGCAGTCGTCGGATCGAAGGAGTCAATAGATGCCGAGTCGATGACGAAGATCGAGCCGGACCATCCATTGGACGATCCGGCGACGCGGATGCCGTCGAGGGTGCTGCGTCTGGCGAGTCGCAGTTCTAGACCGACTCCGGACTTGTTGCGGGAGAATCCCGGAGGGTTGTATCCCTCGGTCTTCCATGCGGTCGCATCGTCACCGTCTATGGCTCTGGCGGCCGACGCGTTGTTCTCGGTGGAGTCTCCCTGAGGATCGAAGGGGACGGCCTGGGTGATCTCCACCGGCCCACTCGCGACAGTTTGGCCGGTTGTCGTCGCCGGCTTACGAGAGGTGAGTTCATCAGCGGAATCCGCCAATAGGAGCGCGACGGTGACAAGTGCGATCGCAATCAGCATCAACATCACCGCTGGAACAAGCCAGCGTCGTTCTGACCTGGGCAGGGACTGGGTCAGGACCGGAAGCTCACCGGTCTCATCCAGTCGCTGGGTGGCCTCGGTCGTTGGGGGGATCGGACCATCGAGGAGGACGGCTCGCAGATCGGCCGCGGTCTGGAATCGGTCATCGGGGTCCCTCTCAAGGAGCCGCATTATGCTCTCAGCGAGTTCAGCCGGGATGCCTGCCCGGAGGCGGCGTGGATCGACAGGATCGATGACGGTTCGCTGTCGAGCGAGAGCCTCTTTGGTGTCTGCCTCGAAGGGCCGTGATCCGGTCAGACACTCATACATCACGATTCCTAGCGAGTAGAGGTCGGATCTGGCGTCGGTGGGAAGACCGGCGACCTGTTCGGGGGACAGGTATGCAGCAGTGCCGAAGATCGACTGTTCCTGGGTCAGATCCGAATGACCATCGACCTTCGCTATCCCGAAGTCGGCGATCTTCACCCGTCCGTCATCGCAGAGCAGGATGTTCGACGGTTTGACATCACGATGTATCAGACCCGCGTTGTGCGCTGCCTCGAGCGCGGCGAGAACCCGTATGGCCACCCTGACTGTCGTTGCCACCTCGAGTGGACCATTGTCGGAGAGGTGCTGACGCAGGGTCCGAGCGGCGAGCAACTCCATGACGATGGCCTCGCTGCCGTCATCTGAGCATGTGTCGAAGACCGCGACGATGTTCTGATGGTTCAGTCGGGCGGCGGCGACGGCCTCGGCCTTGAAGCGGGCCACGTTCGTGGAGTCGTTCGAGAGGTAGGGGTGGAGGATCTTCACCGCAACCTGTCGGTTCAACACGGTGTCGGTGGCCGACCAGACCTGGGCCATGCCACCCGAACCGATCAGCCTGAGGAGTCGATATCTGCCACCGATGACCCGATCCGTCCCCGCGTCGCGAGGCTGGCCCTCCAGGAGGGTCCGGTCATCTGCCTCAATGTGGTCGACGTCGAAGTCCACGAGCCAAAACTAGTGCCGCAATCAAGCGCACAAGAGGGGACCCGAAAGTCCGCCGATGTTCCGGGAGTTCAGTCCGACCCCTTGACCGACGGGTGAGCGGTGGCCTTGCGCGCCTCGTCGCGTCGTCCCCGTAGGAAGGTCCGCGCCCACCACACCATCAGAAAGAGGATCGAGATGATCGACAGGGCCGCACCCACACCCGAGATGGCGGTCGACTGAACCGGCAGGTCGAAACTCGAGATCGGCAGAAGCTCATCAGGGGTCGTCACCCGCATTCGAAGCAGCGACTCGCCCGGGGCCTGGACGGCTATGGGCACATCGACCCGGTTCTCACCGGGTTTGAGGACCACGTCAATGGGGTTTCCACCACCGACCTTCAACCGTGGCGAGCGGCCATGTAAGCGCACTGTGACGGTGTATGGAAGGTCGTTCCTGAACCGGAGGGGAATGGTAGTCTCGCGTCCACCGAGGATGATCCGTCGCGACTCGGGTGGGCGAATCGCTGAGGTCCGTTCCGAGATCTGAGATCTGATCGACCGGTGTATAGACGAGACCTGGGCGTTGGACAACGTCGCCGCAAGGCTCTCGGAGTTGCGAAGGCGCCATGACTCGAGCATCGGCTCGGCCGTGGTGGCGGTGGCGAACGACGAGATGGTGGTGCCGGTGGCGGAGAACTCGGCGAGCGTCTTGATTGCGTTGTCGGTCGGTGAGGGTGCCCGTAGGGTGACCTCGGCGGAACGGTCGACCGCCTCGTCAGGCTCGACCGACACGGAACCCGCCTCCACAAACAGGTGATCCGCCGATGAGCCTCGGACCGGTCCGACGCCACTGAGTGCGGAGCCGATCGCGGCCACTGTCTCTGGCGAGGCGGTGGGTTGGACCACTATGACTGTCACAGGATCGGGAACAGGGTCACGTTCAGTCGAGTTATCGTACCAGTCGGCGAAAAGCAGGCTCAGAACCTCATGCGCGCGAAGGACAGGTGTTGTCGTGTCCTCGGCCAGAACGGTGGAGATCTCCTTGTCATATGCGATGACTCGGGTCGATGAAGTTCCGCCGAGTCGACCTGGTTCGAGTCTCGACAGATGCCCTCGGCCTCTGTCATCCCTGCTGATCTGGGACTGGCCGACCACAACCTCGGACACTCCGAGACTCTCGATCATCGGAGCGGCGACCGGTCCGAGGTGATCATCGAGCATCCACGCTCCACGCAGTAGTGGTCGAGTCGAGGTTGCCGCTGCCAATTCCGATCCCAGGTCGAGTTGGGATCGCATCACGTCACCGGCGCCCGCTGTCGCGAGCGCCTCGGTGTCGGAACCGACGAACGGGGCTGCCACAAGCTCGGGACCGGTCTGAGTGGTCGATGTGGATGATCCGGCACCGCCATTCGGTGAGTTGGGTTGCGTCGTAGTGGAGGCGGACTCGGCAGTGGTCGAAGTCGATCCATTGGACGTCCCAGGAGACGTCGACGAAGGAGCGACGGTGCCCGTGGTCGATGCTCCAGCGACGGTCGTGTCTGGAGTCGTCGAATCCGGAACCGTCGAATCTGGAGTCGGGTTGGCGTCGTTGTCAGTTGTGGCACCGAACGCCGTTTGTAGGGCCTCCAGGGTCGATGCGGACCACCTGTCGTCCATCTGATTGAGTCCGGCTATCACATCGCCGCGCAGTAGCACCTTCAACGGTGAGCTGGGGGCGCCTTTCAGGAGCCTCGTCAGGGCGCTCAACCTGGCGGTGTCACGAACACCGAAAGCGGCTTTTCCGCTGACCATGGCCGGGCGGGTCGACACGGGCACAACCAGTGAAGCAACGAGGTTTGGCCGGCTCTTCTCGCTGGGTGCGGCTGATCCGTCTGATGTTCCGTCGCCCTCGATCCGGTCGCCACCATCCGGTGAATAGTCCCGAGGCAGATGGTTGAGGAACACAACAGTGCTCCAGAGCTCCGGTCCACCAGCCGACGTGATCACGATCGAGATCGGATGGATCCCCGGATTCGGAAGGAATGCCCGACCTCGATCCGAGGAGGATCTGGAACGGACAGGGATCGACAACAGCGAAGATCCCTCAGCCGTTCCGAACTGTGAAAGCGGAGTCGTGACCGGGGCCTGCAGCACCTTTCCGGGCGAGCCGCCCCCCAACACATCGATAAGCGCCTCGCGGGGGTCTGCCCTGGTGGAGGCCGTCAGCGGCTGATGGATGGTGTAGCTCAACTGCGCGTCTGCGGGGAATGTCGCCGAGGTAGTGAAGCGGACCTGGAACTCACCCTCGCTGAGCACCCATGGAGTGACCGAGTCGATCGTGATCGGGTCTGTGTTCGCCCCCGGTGGGGCTACCGCTGCCGCCCTCGAAGGAGTCGTCCACGACACCGAGAACACCATTCCCAGGGCGGCGAGGAACAGAATCGATCGTCGGAGGCTTGTCATAGTGAACATCGCAGGACGGTGAGCCGCGTCGCCGTTTGGATGAACCCGAGGTTTTCATAGAGCGCGAGAGCCCGTCGATTCGTGAACTGAGTGTTGACCAGCAGTCGACTACAGCGCCCCCTGGCCGCCCACCGGAGCGCGTCGATCACAAGGGCCGAGCCGATTCCCTGGCCGCTCCAGTCAGGATCGGTGGCGAGACGCTGGAGGAACCCCATCCTGCCGGTCCGACCGGTGATCGCATATCCGACCGGCACGCCGCTCACGTCGGCATCGGAACGCTCCACGACTCTGAATCGACTCCTCGTCGTGGCTCGCCGAGCCTCCTCGACGCCGAGCGCGTCGATACGCCAGTTCGGCGGGAAGGCCCGCTCGTCCACCCGAAAGACAGTTCCCAGATCGCCCCGTTTGGCCCTGCGTAGGCGCAGCCCATCCGCGAGCGGCATCACGGGTGAGGGCATCCCATGAAGCGGATGCGACAGCACCGTCAGGGAGTCGAAGTCGCGAAAACCGTTTGTGATGAAGGGTTGTGTCTCCTCAGGGTGCAGCGCCGAGGTCACCACGGCACTGAATCCCCATGATCTGAGACGCTCGAGGCAGCCGGTCAGATTCTGGGGGTCGATCTGGTCGCCGGGTCTGGCCGTGTTGAGATATGCGGTCGCGGCATCGCCCTGCCATGGGCCCACAACGAATCGATCTCTGCCTATGCCTATTCGCATTGATGGACTCTGTTCGATCCCGGATCCCTGTTCCTGTATCAGCGCTGTCGGTGATCACAATGGTGGCATGCCGACGGTGGAAGGTTATGTGACTCCCATGGCGGTTACGCTTCTCCCATGGCGGTCCTGGGTTATTTCGATGAGCGCTTCAAAGATCACGACACAGGCCCCCATCACCCTGAGAGGCCGGCCCGACTCTCCGCGGTCACCGACGGGCTGCGACGCTTCGACCTGACCGAGGCGATGACCCCATGCGCGCCTCGACTCGCAACTGACGACGAGCTGACCCTGGTCCACGACCTCGCATATGTGAGGGCCATTGACAAGTTCTGTGCCGACGGTGGGGGAGACCTCGATGCGGACACCAGAGTGTCGGCGAATTCGGCGGTGATCGCTCGACTCGCTGCGGGGGCCGGACTCGATGCCATAGAGCGATTACAGGATGGTCAGGCCGACGCTGCGTTCATGGCGGTCAGACCCCCCGGGCATCACGCAACCCCTACCCGTGCCATGGGATTTTGCATCTTCAACAACGCTGCGGTGGCCGCAGCGGCACTCGCAGCATCGGGTCAACGGGTTGTGATCGTTGATTTCGACGCCCATCACGGCAATGGAACCAGTGACGCGTTCTATGACCGTGACGATGTCCTCTACGTCTCATGGCATCAGAACCGTCTCTATCCGGGGACTGGGCGGGTTGACGAATGGGGCAGCGGCATGGGTCTTGGTTGGACGCTCAACATGCCGATGCCCGAGGGGGCCACGGGCGAGCACTATCGATGCTCCATCGAGGAGACGGTTGCGCCACTGATCGAGTCGCACGGCTCGACGTGGCTGATCGTCTCCGCAGGATTCGATGGGCATCGACAGGATCCTCTCACCGACCTGGGACTCACATCCGGTGACTTCGCGGATATCACCTCTGACCTGCTCCAACTGGCCTCGCCTGGTCATCGGCTCGTGTTCCTGGAGGGAGGATATGACCTCAAGGCGATAGCCGAGTCGACAGCGGCGACGGTCGGAGCGATGGTGGGCGAGCACATTCATCCAGAGCCGCCATCGAGTGGTGGGCCGGGTGAGGACGCGCTCGCTGTCGTCGAGATTCTCAGAGGCAGGTTCTTGGGCTGAGCGCGTGGCCGGTAGCCTCTACGCGTGATTCCCAGCCGCGCCGAAGCCGTAATTGCGCATCTGAAGCCGCTCGCGGAGGAGTTCGAGGCATCCGGACATCGCCTCTATCTGGTGGGTGGGGCGGTGCGCGACATCTTCGTGGGCCGCGATCGCGATGACTCACATGACCTCGACCTGACCACCGACGCGGTGCCAGCGGAGATCAAGCGGATCGTCGCCGCTCCAGCGGATGCTGTGTGGACCCAGGGGGAGCGCTTCGGGACCATCGGCGCCTCAATTGGAGGGGTCGACTACGAGATCACGACGCACCGCGCCGAGGCCTATGAGCCCGACAGCCGAAAGCCCGAGGTCGTCTTCAGTGACGAGATCTCTGCAGATCTGTCGCGACGTGATTTCACGGTCAACGCGATGGCCCTCGAGGTCACTGGCGGCGACCCCCGCTTGATCGACCCCCACGGCGGGCTCGCAGATCTGACCGATGGCGTACTGCGAACGCCGCTGACCCCGTCTGAGTCGTTCTCCGATGACCCCCTACGGATGATGAGGGCCGCAAGGTTCATCGCGGGTTTCGGACTCAGACCGGATGAGGATCTGGTGCGCTCGGCCACAGAGATGGCGGAGCGCCTTTCGATAGTCTCAGCGGAACGGATTCGCGACGAGCTCACCAAACTGCTGGTCGTCGAGGATCCGAGCGATGGTCTGTTCTTCCTCCATGACACCGGACTCGCCGAGTACTTCCTGCCGGAACTGCCAGCCATGCGCCTCGAACAGGATCCGGTGCACCACCACAAGGACGTGCTCACCCACACCATCGCCGTTGTCCGACAGTCACCGCCACGTCTGCGGGTTCGCCTCGCTGCACTCCTGCACGACATCGCCAAGCCACGGACCCGATCCATCGGACCCAACGGTGTGTCGTTCCATCACCATGAGGTCGTCGGCGCCCGCATGACCCGTGAGCGTATGAAGGCCCTTCGGTTCGACAAGGAGTCGATCCGAGACGTCTCCCAGCTCGTGTTTCTACACCTACGCGGTCATGGCTATGGCAACGGTTGGACCGACTCGGCGGTACGGCGATTCGTCCGAGATGCCGGACCGCTACTCGACGATCTCATCGACCTGACCCGCGCCGATTGCACGACCCGCAACAAGCGGAAGGCCGAACGACTCTCTGCCCAGATCGACGAACTCGAGGATCGGATAGCGGTCCTCGCAGAGGCAGAGGCCCTGGCCGCAATACGACCTGACCTCGACGGACAGGCAGTCATGGACCACCTCGGGCTTCCTCCGGGGCCGATCGTCGGTAGGGCATTGAAGTATCTGCTGGACATACGCCTTGATCACGGTCCGATGACTCACGAGGAAGCACTCGTGGAACTCGATCGATGGTGGGCTGGCGAAGAGGGCTCAATGGGTTCGTCTGCAGAGTCGACTCCCGAACCTGAAACGGCGCCGCGAAGCCAGTTGGCGGACCAACTAGATTGAGGGCGATTCAGAAGGGAAACGCCGTGGGACACATCATCGTCGGAGTCGACGGATCCGATCATTCGGTTCATGCACTGACCTGGGCCGCGACCGAGGCCAGACTTCGTGGGGTCACCCTGCGCGCTGTGACCACGTTCTCTGTCGGTTTCCTGTCGACCGGCTATGAGATAGCCCTGCCGGATCGTGGCGACCTGAAGGCCGCCACTCAGACGATGCTCGACGCAGCGCTCGACACCGTCAGGGAGACGGGCGGGCTCGATGGTGTGGATGTGGAGTCGGTCGTGCTCGAGGGCCACGCAGGGGAGCGGCTGATTGCGCTCTCCGATGGCGCCGAAATGGTCATCGTCGGGTCCAGGGGCCGAGGCGGGTTCGTCGGTGCGCTTATGGGTTCGGTCACGACATATGTCGTCAACCACGCAAGCTGTCCGGTGGTCGTCGTCCGCTGAATCTGCGGCGGACACATGCTTCGCTGTCGGTCCACCTATTCGATCCACTGAGCTTCCAGGCTGAGAGGCTCGGGGCTCTCGATGTCAGTTATTTCGGGGGCTGTAATAGCCTCGTGAGCCGTGTCGTTCCTCGAGCCGGACATACCGGGTCGGCCGGGCAGCGCTCCGGGCAGCATCGACTACCGGTTCGCTCGTCGCCAGACCCTTCACCGGTTCCGCGCCGGTGAGATTGGCGCGGACGAGGTGTGTGACGCTCAGAGTGAACTGATGCGCGTGGCGCTCAACTGTTCACAGAGGTCGACCGCCAAATGTCCCGTCTGTGCTGAACGAAACATCCGCATCGTTCGATACGTGTTCGGCCCGAGGCTTCCCCCGGGTGGACGACCGGTCGCCTCGCGTCGAGAGGTATCGATGATGGCAGGGCGGCCGGGTGATTTCCGGTGTTACACGATCGAGGTGTGCGCTGGTTGCAGATGGAATCATCTGCTCCAGATCGAGCCCATCGGCTCTGAGAAAACGGTGAGTGACTCCAAGTGACGTTTTCGGGTCACAAGGGTGGTGGCGCCAAGGCCGGTCGTGGAACCAAGGGGACCTCGGCCAACGGGACCTCCACCAAGGGCGGAGGCTCGAGCGGTTCGGGTGCCGACGCGGGCGGTAGGCGCAGGTACCTGTGGGGTCTTCGGCGTGTGGGCTACATGTTGTTGGTTCTGGCAGTCGTGTCCATGGGCGGACTCTGGATGGCGGTCAACACGATTGACTTGCCTCCGGCCAAACCGTCGGCTCAGACCTCGTTCGTGTGTGACATCCGCGTGGAGTTCGGCGATTGCGGATTTGTGAACTCCATGGCACATCTCTCGGCCACCGAGGAGCGGGTCAGTGTCGACTATGAGGACCTTCCCACAGTGTTGGTCCAGGCGGTACTCGCGGCTGAGGACCAGAAGTTCTTCGACCACGGCGGTATCGACCCCATGGGTATCGGTCGCGCCGTGTATCAGTCGCTTCGGGGGTCGAGCCGCTCACGCCAGGGCGGATCCACGATCACGCAGCAGTACGTCAAGCTCACATACCTGACCTCTGAACGCACGATGACCCGCAAGCTCAAAGAGGCTGTGCTGTCCATCAAGCTCGAAGGCCAACTCGACAAACGCGACATCCTCACCCGCTACCTGAACGAGATCTACTTCGGTCGCGGTGCCTACGGCGTCGAGGCAGCATCCCGTGCCTATTTCGGGATCGGTGTTGCTGATCTCAAGCTCCATCAGGCGGCATATCTCGCAGGTCTTATCCGCTCCCCTGAGTCTGCCGACGCTGTCAAGGACCCGAAGGAGGCGACGCGTCGACGAGCGACGGTGCTCGCCAACATGGTGGAACAGGGCTACATCACCCAGGCCGAAGCCGACGACGCGAACGCAGTTCCGTGGGTATGGACTCGTGAGGACGCCAACGGTGACCCTCAGAACATGACGATCCTGCCCAGGAATCGAACGGGTGCGGACCTCGGTCGGGTTCGATACTCCGAGATCGGCTCGCAGTTCTGGATGGTCGAGGTTCGCAAGCAGCTGCGGGAACGTTTCGGTGCGGGGGCCGAGACCCGGGGACTACGGGTCTACACGACCTTCGACCCGTCGATGCAGGAGGCCGCCCAACAGTCGGTGCAGAAGTCGCTCGGGACGGGTTCCGGACCGGTCGGATCCCTCGTAGCAGTCGATGAGAGCGGTCAGATCCGCGCGATGGTCGGTGGTAACGACTTCGAGAAGTCGAAGGTCAATCTGGCTCTTGGGAAGCGTGGGGGAGGATCGGGTCGTCAACCCGGATCCACCTTCAAGCCGTTCGCTCTTGCTGCGTTCATCGAGGATGGCTACTCGGTCGAATCCCCGTTCCGGTCTCCGCCGACGACCCAGTTCGATGGTGTCTACAACTCACCCGGCAAGCTCTGGACTCCACGTAACTTCGGCAAGTCGGACCTTGGTGTGTTGAGCGTCGAGGAGGCGACCTGGAAGTCCTCGAACACCGTGTATGCGGGAATGGTCAACCTGATCACGCCCGAGCGTCTGGCCGAGATGGCGAAACGACTCGGAGTCAAGAGTCATCTCGATCCTCGTTATGCCCTGGTGTTGGGTTCCGAGGAGGTGTCGGTACTCGACATGGCATCCGCCTACTCGACCTTCGCTGATCGTGGGGAGCACATTGCACCGTTCATGATTCGCCGAGTTGAGGACTCCTCTGGCAATATCCTTTTCGATGCAAGTACTTCGGTGAAACCGACACGCGCGATCGACGAGGGCGTCGCCGATACGGTGAACTGGGTTCTCAAGGGCGCCATGGAACATGGGACCGGGAAGCCGGCGTCGATAGGTAGGACTGCCGCTGGAAAGACGGGAACGACCACCGACTCCAAGGATGCCTGGTTCGTCGGATACACCTGTCACCTGACTGCCGCTGTATGGATGGGATACGAGACACCCAAGACCATGAAGGACTTCCGTGGGCGAGAGGTCTCCGGTGGATCGTTCCCCGCGGAGATGTGGCGGGACTTCATGTCCAAGGCGACCAAGGGCGATTCGCCATGTGAGTTCCCACAGACCGACTTCGGCCAACGGATGGTGAATCAGAACCTCTCATCACAGAGGACCACGACCACAACAGAGGCGCCCGGTGGAACCAGTTCCACCACCACGACTCCGAGCGCCTCGACGCCTTCGACAACCGAGGCTGAGATTGCGACAACCACGACAGCACGCCCGGCGACGACAACAACGGCTGCACCGACGACGACCGTTGCACCCACAACGACGGCTGCACCGACGACCACAGCGCCGGCCTGAGCGGAGATTGTTGCTCGGCGCCTCAGCCGGACGACTCGGCGCGCCGTTTGACTTCGTCGAGGTTGGCAGACATCGCCCTGCGGTGTTCTCCAAGACGTGCCGAGACGATACGACCCTCCTTCTCGGGTGCGTTCTCTATGGCTGTCAACATCGGGGACCTGCCCAGGCCCAGGCGGGCGAACTGGCGCACGACTGAACCTTGGCGAGATGGATCCACCTCAAAGCCCCATTGGGCCCAGGGTTCAGCACCTTCGACTGAGACCTCCCAAACCCAGCGTCGTCCCGGTTCGACATCGATCACTCTGCAGATGGTCTCCCATTCACCGATGTAGTCGTTGCTGTTCCGTCCGATGAATTTTGCACCCACAACGGGTTCGTGCGCCCCGTCGAGCCAAACGGCTCCAACCAACTCACCAGTGTTGTCGACGGGGAGCGTGATGTCGGTAACGATCTCCCAGACCAACTCAGCGGTAGCGGCAATGACGAGTTCGACTTCGACGGTGGGCAGGTCCCGATATCTCATCTGGCGAGAATATCCACTTGGCCTGACTTTCGGTTGTCCGGGTACAACTCCCTGCTTTTGATTGATGGCAGAGCTGTCGTAAACTTTTGTCACGGCTGGCAGCCAAGGGGCGCTGGACCGAATCAGGAGGCAGAGATGGCACCGATGTCCAAGGTGACCGTTCCCGCATTGCGTTCCCACAAGGTTCGCAACGGCAAGGAACCCCTCGTAATGATCACCGCCTACGACGCGCCCGGAGGCCGAGTCGCTGAGGAGGCCCAAGTCGACATGGTTCTCGTCGGGGACTCACTCGCGATGGTTGTCCTCGGATACGACGACACGCTCCAGGTGAGTGTCGAGGACATCGCCCATCACACCGGAGCGGTCGCACGCGGCGGATCCGGTTTCCTCCTTGTCGCAGATCTGCCGTGGATGAGTTATCACCTGAGCGCCGAGGACACGGTCCGCAATGCAGCCAAGTTGATCCGAGCAGGGGCGCATGCGGTGAAGCTTGAGGGCGGACGCAAGCGGGTTCCGATGATCGAGGCTCTCGTCGCTGCAGAGATGCCGGTCATGGGGCACTTGGGCCTGACGCCCCAGTCCATCCACGCTATGGGCGGATTCAAGGTTCAGGCACGTGAGTCCGAGGCAGCTCTACAACTGGTCGCCGAGGCCAAGGCACTCGAACACGCGGGATGTTTCTCGATCGTTCTCGAAGGCGTCCCCGACGAGGTTGCCCGTATGGTGACCGACGCGATCGGCGTGCCCACGATCGGCATCGGCGCCGGCCGGCATTGCGACGGTCAGGTACTGGTGTGGCACGACGTCCTCGGAATCGAGGACCGGGTCAGCCCGAAGTTCGTTCGCCGGTATGCCGACCTCAAGTCCGCAGCGGTCGATGCAGTGGCCACATATGCATCCGATGTTCGCAGCGGTGCTTTCCCCGACGCCTCTGAGAGCTATCACCTGAGCGCCGATCAGGCCGAGGCCCTGTCACTCTACGGGCTGGCTGCAGACTGAGTTGAGTTGAGTTGGGCTGAACTCATCAGTCCCATAGCGTTGATTTCCGCTCTGACGACCTGCGTTCGACGCGCTCGGAGCGACTATTACTGAGTGATATGAGCGACGACTTCAAGGCCGATACCAAGCGAATCCTGATCGAACGAGGACTCACAACGCTTCCCGAGCCGGTCCAACTGGCGTCGGGGCAGATGTCTCGCTACTTCATCGATGGCAAGGCTGCGCTGTGCCGGGGTGATGACCTGGCGACGGCCTGTCGCGCAATGGCCGCCCAGGTCGCCGATGCCGGAATCGACTTCGACGCTGCCGGTGGACTCACTCTCGGGGCCGATCAGTTCGCGCACGGCATCGCGATTGTGGCCTCAAAGGAGTGGTTCGTGATCCGCAAGCAGCCCAAGGGCCGCGGCACCAACCAGACCGTGGAGGGAGCGAAGCTCGGGCCGGGCGTGAGGGTGCTCCTCGTCGACGACATCGTTACCACCGGTGGGTCGATACAACTCGCACACGAACGGGTCATCGAGACCGGCGCGACGGTTGTGGCGGCAATCACTCTTGCTGATCGGAGCGACGTCGCTGCCAAGTTCTTCGAGGAGGTCGGTGTCCCCTATCTTCCGCTCATGACCTATGAGGACCTCGGCATCCCGGCGGTCGGCACCGAGGTGTTCGAGGGCTGAGGAGTGGGATTTCCCATCCGACCCCTGGCTTCGTAGCGCCCGGCGACGTTGTTTGTCACAGCGCGTCGATATCGTCCGGGGAATGGTCCCCATAT
>CAUJEC010000005.1 GCA_963169245.1 Actinomycetota bacterium | reverse complement strand
TGTGCGGATCCCCACGGTTTGAACGTAGGAATCGACGATGACATCACCCGAGTGCAACTCGACGGTCATGTCGTAGAGGTGGCCATCGCCGGGTTGCCACAGTCGCGCATCAGTGACCACGAGTTCGCTCTCGAAGATGGTGGGTTCACCACGAGTAGCGCTCCCCTGGGCGACCGTGTTGCCCTCCGGGTCTCGCAAGACGAGATGGATGTCCTGACTGTCGTCGACCTCACCCTCGATGGTCGTTGTACAGTGAACTATCCCCGTCGTGCCGTCGATGTCTGTGGTGACGGTCAGATCGGCGATGTGTGAGCGAGGTGTCGAGTACAGCCACACACTCCGATGAAGACCGGCATAGTTGAAGAAGTCGTGCTGATATCTCTGCTTCCGGGAACCATCAGGGGCGACGTCCACCGTGCCCGGAGGGATCGACTCCCAGGTCAACTCGTTGTTGACGACGATCGTCACCCGATGAGCGGTACCCGGGGTCACCCGGCTGGTCACATCGGCCTCGAAGGGCAGGTAGCCACCCTCATGTTCAGCGACGAGTGTGTTGTCGATCCATACCAGTGCTCTGTGAGCTGCCGCATCCACCCGTACCACGACCCGCTGTCCCGACCAACCACCGGGGACGAAGATCGTGCGCTGATACCAGACGTCGCCCACATGGTCGTGCAGGTCTGCGTCGACTGTCACATCGTTGAAACTGCACGGTACCGGCATGAGCTGTGCACCGACCAGCGGCGAAGTCCACCACTCCTCCGAGCGTCCATGACCCGACGGGTCAGCGACGAACTCCCAGAGTCCGTCGAGGACCTTTGTCTCGCGAGTGTTGGTGTCCTGTGGCTTCAGCATCTGGCCCCGATCTGCGTTTTGCTCAACCTAGACCGCCGAGGTGCCGCGGGTTGGCGCGAAGTCTGCGGCGCCCCGACGAGTCGATGTGGCGGTTCTGGATTCAATTGTTCTGGACTCGGCGATTCCTCAGGTCTTGGCGAACAACTCGAAATGCTCGAGGATCACGTCTGCGCAGCGTTGAGGACTCATACTGTCGACGTCGATCACGAGATCGGCGACCCGTGCATAGAGCTCTGACCTCTCGTTCGCCATGGCCGAGAACGCCTCAACCGGAGTGTTGTCGAGCAACGGTCGATGGTCGCCCGCCTCGACGCGGCCCGCGAGCGTCTCCGGTCGAGCTCGAAGCCACACGACAAAGGCTTCGGCGAGGGCGTCACGGACCCTCGGATCGAGAACGACTCCGCCGGGAGCGGCGATCACCACAGGTGGACCCTGCTCGAGGGCGTCGAGGACCACGGCAGATTCGAGAGCCCTGTAGGCCTCCTCTCCGCCTGATTCCCACAGTTCGCGTACGGTCTGCCCGGTCGACTCCTCGATCATCCGGTCCGAGTCGACCAGCCTGCGTCCACACCGTTTTGCGATCACGCCACCTATGGTCGACTTGCCGGTTCCCATCAACCCTACGAGCACGATCATGGTCTCGTCCCCACTCTGAAAGCGTCACGAGCCAGACCGTGGGCCAGATCCTCGGCCAACTCGAACGCGTCGTCCTCGCTCAGGCGTCCATCGACAATCATGCCAGCCAGGAACCCCGCGTCGATTCGGCGCACCAGGTCATGGCGTGCGGGGATCGTGAGCAGTGATCGGGCGTCGTCGTTGAATCCGACCGTGTTGGCAAACCCCGCTGTCTCGGTGGTGAGTTGTCGGAACCTTCGGATTCCCTCGGGGCTGTCGTGGAACCACCATGGCGGTCCCAGCTTCAGCGCTGGATAGTGGCCGGCAAGAGGCGCGAGTTCGCGGCTGTAGGTGCTCTCGTCGAGCGTGTAGACGATCAGCGTCAGAGACGGGTTGTTACCGTGCCGGTCGAGGATGGCCTTGAGCGGACCCACGTAGCTGATGGATGTCGGAATATCGGCGCCCATGTCAGGTCCGAAACGACCGGCGAGTTGGCGATTGTGATTACGCCATGAACCGGCATGGAGCTGCATGACCAGTCCGTCCTCGGTGCTCATCGTCGCCATCTCGGTGAGCATCTGCGCACGGAACAATTCCGAATCCTCCACTGATCTTTCGCTGTTGGTGATTCGCCCGAACAGTGCTTCTGCATCGGTAGGGGAGAGGTCGGCAGTGAGTGCGGTCGGGTGACCGTGATCGGATGCCGTTGCACCGGCTGCTATGAACGTCGATCGTCGGGCACGCAGGGCACGTAGATAGCCGTCCCAAGACCGGGTGTTCTCGCCCGTCAGTTCTCCCAGTTCCTCCAGGTTGTGTGCGAAGTCGGATCGATCCGGGTCGATGACATCATCTGGACGGAAGGTCGGGACCACTCGTCCATACATGCCGTCAGCGGCCATGGCCCCGTGGTGCGTGAGCGGATCCAATGCCCCTTCGGTCGTCGCCAGAAACTCGATCCCGAACCTGTCGAGCAATGCTCGGGGACGGTACTCGTCGGCGTGGAGCAGTTTCGTCGCGGCGTCGTAGATGGCGTCGGCGGTGGACTCGTTTAGAGGCTCGTCGATACCGAACACGTTCTCGAGGGTGTGGTCGAACCACAGCTTCGACGGGGTCGCACGAAACAGGTGATAGTGCTTGGCTAACGTCGACCAGATTGCGCGACCGTCGCGTTCGAAGTCCCCACCATCGATCGGTGCGACCCCGAGTGACTCAAGGGGTACCCCTGCGCTGTAGAGCATCCGAAGGATGTAGTGGTTGCGGGTGACGAGTTCTCGAGCGATGTCGTCGATCGGCTCGTTGGCCGAAAGCAACCCGGGGTCCACATGGCCATGCGGACTGACGATCGGCATGGCCGAAGTGTGCCCATGCAGGGCCCTCGCAAGCGCTCGTGTCGTCGGGTCGGCGGGAAACAGGAAGTCCACGGACGGCATCGATCAGAGACTCCCACACGAAAGCGGGGCCATCAACGGGTCGAGCCTTGGGGGTTGCATCGTCATCAGACTCTGGACCACTCTGTTCCGAATCGGTCCCTCGCCGCTCTGTCGAGGGCGTCACGGTGACCCGGAGCGGCGATGGCGATCATTCGGCGTGCTCTCTCCTGAAGCGACGCTCCCCGTAACTCGGCTATCCCGTGTTCGGTGACCACGTAGTGCACATGTGACCGGGTGGTGGTGACACTCGCGCCAGGCTGGAG
>CAUJEC010000004.1 GCA_963169245.1 Actinomycetota bacterium | reverse complement strand
GTCTGCTTCGCTTCGACGATCTCCCTGGCGAGGGTGGTGATCACCGAACCATCTATGCCGAAACCCTGGTCACCGGCGAAGGCCTCGCCGGAGAGTTTGATGAGGACCCGGGGCCAACGTGCGGGACGTAACGCCGAGGCGTCGTCCGCTTTTGCGTCATTGGTTCCCGGGTCGCTCATCAAACACTTCTCCTGGTTGTTTCGTTTCTCACTCCGGCTGTCATTGCCGATCATCAATGCCGATCGACGCAGTAGCCGGAGTCGGTTCAGCTACCGATGACAGCCTGATGGAAACGAACTATCTCGGCGTCACCGAGGCGCTGTGCCACGGTCTCCTTCTCGCCGAAGACACCCTGTTCAGGCAGGACACGTTCGCCGTACCATGAGTTGAGGCGACCTTCGACGATCTTGGGGATCGCCTGCTCGGGCTTGCCTTCCTTGCGGGTCAACTCTTCGAAGGACTCCTTGGCCTTGGCGACCTTCTCGGCGTCGATCTCGTCACGCCTGAGCGCCTCGGGCTTGGCGAATGCGACGTGCAGGGCGATTTCGTGGACCGTATCCACGTCGGAACCCTTCACCTCAAGGAGGACACCATTGACCCCACGACCGTCCTGACGGTGCAGGTAGGCATCGAGGATGTTGCCCTCGGCGGCCTCGACCCGAACGACGGTTCCGATCTCGATGTTCTCTCGCTTAGCGATACGGAGGCTGTCGAGTTCCTCTGAGAGAGAGTCAACCGCGCCTTCGCCACCGGCGAGCACGGCGTCGGCCAACTTCTGGGTGAGCTCGACGAAGTCCTCGGACTTGCCAGCGAAGTCGGTCTCGGACTTGAGCAGCACCATCGCGGCGGTATTGCCGTTAGACGCTATGGCAACAGTGCCCTCGTTGTTCTCGCGGTCCTCGAGGGTCGCGACCTTGGAGAGGCCCTTCTGACGGAGGATGACGGCTGCCTTCTCGCGGTCACCGTCGGCTTCGACGAGCGCCTTCTTGGCGTCCATCATGCCTGCACCGGTGGCGTCACGAAGAGCCTTGACCTCTGCGGCTGTTATATCAGCCATCAGCTGGCTCCTTCTTCGGTGGTCGGAGCCTCTGCTGGCGCCTCGGCTGCTGGAGCCTCTTCAGCTGGAACAGCTTCTTCGACAGCAGCAGGGGCATCTGCGGCCTGCTGTGCGCTCAGCACACGCGCTTCCCGTGCGGCAGCTGCTGCGGCAGCCTCAACACGTGCACGGTTCTGCTGGTTCACACGCTCAGCCTCTTCCTCGGCGGTGCGCTCTCGTGGGGCGGCCGCAGCTGTATGAGGGTGCTTCTTCGAACGAATGAGACGGCCCTCGAGAACGGCATCCGCGATGACACGGGCGAGCAGATCACCGGATCGGATGGCGTCATCATTGCCGGGGATCACGTACTGGATTACGTCAGGGTCGCAATTCGTGTCAACGACAGCCACAACGGGGATTCCGAGCTTGTTGGCCTCGGTCACCGCGATGTCCTCCTTCTTGGTGTCGAGGATGAACACCGCATCGGGAAGCTTCTCGAGGTCACGAATACCGTTGAGGTTGCGCTCGAGCTTGTCGAGTTCACGCGACAGCAGCAGCGCTTCCTTCTTGGGCATGGCCTCGAACTCACCGGAGTCGCGCATGCGCTGGTATTCCTTCATCTTCTGCACACGCTTGGAGATGGTCTCGAAGTTCGTGAGCATGCCACCGAGCCAGCGCTGGTTGATGTATGGCATGTTGCACTTCATCGCATAGCCCTCGATCGAGTCCTGGGCCTGCTTCTTGGTGCCGATGAAGAGAACCGTTCCACCATCAGCGACGAGGTCACGCACGAATGTGTACGACTTCTCAATTCCGCTGAGTGTCTGGTTCAGATCGATCAGGTAGATTCCGCCCCGATCGCCGTGAATGAACCGCTTCATCTTGGGGTTCCAGCGACGGGTCTGGTGACCGAAGTGAACTCCGGCTTCCAGCAATTGCTTCATGGTGACTACTGGTTCAGTCACTTTGTGCTCCTTCCCCTCGGTTCGACGAAACCCGGGAACGGCGCTGACCCAACAGAACCGGCACTACATCATGCCGGTTCGATAGAGAAGCGACCGAGGGAGTCCCCGGGCGGATTTTGGATAGTCGACCCCCCACCTCTGCAGCGGACTGCCTCAGGTGGAGCGTCTGTGACCCAATTGGGCCGACGGGAGATTGTAGTCAACGTTGTGTCATCAATCCCAACGGCCAAGCATGGGATCCCCTGCGTCAGTTCTGTCCTGCATCTGCTCTGTCCTGCATCTGCGCCGCACAGGCCTGTTGCGCCTGTATCAGTCGCGATCGCGACGGGTGGGAACCAGATACGAGTGGCCTGTGCGTCGCGTCGACTCACATTTTGGCATTCCCTTTGCAAGCAGTCGTGCTGGGTCGATGTAGCGACCAGCCTCCCGAACACTGAAATGGAGGCCGACGGCCGATTTCCCGATTCGCTCCTTGAGCAGAACAGGTTCACCAATCCGCACTCGAATGGACGCCATATTCGTCAGCGACACGAGGCGGCCATCAGAGGAGCGGATTGTGATCACATTTCGTCTGGCGACCGACCCTGCGAACGAGACGATTCCTGACACGGGTGCACAGACGCTCTCTCCCCCAAGTGTTGCGTACTCGAGTCCCCGGTTGCCCGAACCGAAGGGGCCATTGTCCATGCGGAACGGATCCTTGACCAATGCATCAACCGGAGCAGCGTAGGCCGTCGGACTGGGGATGGACGACGACCGCGATGTCTCCGATGACAGAACCCCCGATGATGACGACGCCGATGACCCGACTGATTCAGCAGCGACAGTGTCACTGTGTCCGAGGGTCGAGGCCACCGACAGAGCTATGACGAGGACCAAAGCAGATACGGGTCCAGCACCTCCGGGCCAATTCCACCGCACGAACCGCTCCAAAGGTGAGGAACCAAGGCGTTGGCTGGGGTATTGGCCGCGTCTGGAGCGTTCGGGGAGCAGGCTGTGGCTATCGATCAAATGCAGCGAAACGGGAGCGCAGGTGGATCACCGACTTGGTGTGGATCTGACAGACCCTGGACTCGGTCACCCCGAGCACCTGGCCGATCTCCTGCAATGTGAGGTTCTCGTAGTAATAGAGAGTGAGAACAATCTTTTCGCGCTCGGGAAGTGAATTGATCGACTCCGCCAGCAGCCGTCTGGTCTCGTTGTGCTCATAAGCACCGAGAGGCCCATGGGTGGAAGTGTCGGCAATGGTGTCGCCGAGCGTGATCGACTCGCCCCGATCCCCGCCCATGACCAGAATCTCGTCGAGGGCAGCGAGCCCGAGTTGTGAGATCTGACTGAGGGCGGTCTGGAGTTGATCAGCGGTCCAGTCGAGTTCGTCGGCAAGTTCCTGATCCGAGGGCGGCTTGCGATGCTTGGCCTCGAGCTTGGAATACGCCCGTTCGATCTGACGTGCCTTGGAACGCACAGATCGCGGTACCCAGTCGATGGACCTCAGCTCGTCGAGGATCGCGCCCTTGATACGCGAGATGGCATACGTCTCGAACTTGAATCCACGGTCCGGCTCGAACTTGTCGATCGCGTCGATCAGACCGAACATCCCGTAGCTGACGAGATCAGCCTGCTCGACGTTCTGCGGCAGACCTGCTGCAACACGTCCGGCGACGTACTTGACGAGTGGTGAGTAATGAATGATCAGGGTCTCACGGGCTTTGGTCGTGGCCTCTGCCTTGTACTCGCTCCAGATGGCTTCAAGTTCCATCTCAGTTGTCTCGATCGTCTTCACTTATCTCTCCGGCACGTCGGCGCTCATGCCCGCGGATGGGTGGAGTCGTAAACGGAGCGAAGGCGCTCCCGGCTCACATGGGTGTAAATCTGTGTGGTTGCCAGGTCCGAATGGCCCAGCAGTTCCTGCACCACTCTCAAGTCGGCACCTCCATCCAAAAGATGAGTGGCGAATGTATGTCGCAGTGCATGGGGGTGAGTGGGCACCGGTGAACGGCGGTCAATCACCCGCCGAACATCACGTGGGGTCATGCGCTTTCCACGGTTGTTGAACAACAGAGCGTCGGGATCCTCGACGCACACACTCCGGCTCCGATCACTGGCGCGGAGTTGACTGACGAACTCGTTACGTGCGGCGCTGAGCCATGACTCGGTTACCCGGGCGGCCGGTTGGCTGATCGGAACCAGTCGCTCCTTGGAACCCTTCCCCCAGACACGAAGTGTTGCCGTCGCAATATCCACTGAGGCGACATCTAGAGCACAGAGTTCAGACACACGAATGCCCGAGCCGTAGAGAAGTTCCACAATGACGGCGTCACGAAGATCCACCTGGACTCTGACGTTCGTTGAGGGCTCGGACTCATCGAGCAACTGGATCAGGTCGTCGGAGCCGAGGACACGGGGAAGCCTGGCCGCCCCCTTGGGAACTGACAGACCCGCTGTGGGATCTGTTGAGACCAGACCATCATGTGCTGCCCAGTCGAAATAGCGTCGAAGAGCCGCCACCTTTCGGGAGACTGTCCGGGGAGCCAGACCCAGTTCGCCCAAGTGGGCCATATAGCTGCGGATATGCCTACGTGTTACCGATGCAGGTCCATCGATCGTTTGGCCAGCGGTCCAGCCGACGAACGCGATCATGTCGCGCTCGTAGACAGCAATAGTTGACTCAGCAAGGTGTAGATCCCGGTTGAATCTGGCGAGCCCCCACCCGTCACATGCCATTCATAAACCCCGTTCAAGTAACGCTGAGTGTAGTTTAACAAGCACGCTGCGTGACCACCATTGCTTTGTCGTTTCCGTGCCTGTGGCCGGAACTCTCACCTGCTCATCCTTTCGACCCACGACCCTGTAACCCTGACCCAACCCTGTGATTCCAACGATGCCAGCACTCGGGCCAACTCTCTCGGGCTGAGGTCGCATTCGCTGGCGATGGTCTCGGTCGAGGTCGGTCGCCAACCCAACAAGTCAACCACCTCCCCAGCAACTCCAGTTGGCAATCGGTGAGCATCCTCGCTTCGGCGGGTCGGCTTTCCGAGAGGATCCGCTTCGCCGTGCTTCACCGGACCGAGAGGCTCGAATGGGAGGTTCTCCGTCTGGGTTGAGTCGGCGCATTTCGCAGCGCGCCGGGGCCGCAACTCGCGTGCCGGATCGGTTGGGACCACCACCTGTCGATCGAGCCCCAACTCATCGAGAATGTCCTCGACTCCAAGACATGGCGCTGCCCCATCGCGCAGTAGCGCGTTGGTACCGGCCGAAGATCGGCAGTTGATCGGACCAGGCACCGCCATCACTATTCTGTTGCGGTCGAGCGCCTCTCTCACCGTATGCATGGACCCGCCGTTGGAGTCCGACTCGACGACAACCACAATGTCGCTGAGAGCGGCAAGAATCCTGTTTCGGACGGGGAATCGCCACGGGGCCGAGGGCGTCCCCGGTGGCACCTCGGAGTAGATGAGCCCATTGGCAACAACTCGCTTTGCCACGTTGAGGTTGGGTCGTGGGCATGGACTGTCCAGACTCGAGCCGACCACCGCCAGTGGGCCACACGGTGGCGATTCGGTTCCACCTCCGAGATCCTCGATGGCTTCGAGCGCTCCACTGTGGGCCGCCACGTCGATTCCCAAGGCGAGCCCCGACACCACAGTCACGCCATGCATGGTCAATTCGCGCGCAAGTGATCGAGCTACCTGTCGACCGTATCCACTTGCCCTTCTCGTCCCTACGATTGCCACCCTCGTGGCCGAGAGCCGTCTCGGGTCGCCGGCCTGAAAGAGCAGGACCGGGGGTTCGGTGTCCTCCGCGAGCGCGTGCGGATAACCGGCCGCTCCAAGTGAGAGCACCCCAAAGCCGCGTTCCACACAGCGCACCCAGATGCCCTCGGGGCTGATCGACTGACTCTGTCTCGCCCATCGGTCGACCATCTCTGCGGTCACCCGTATGCCCGGGCCGGGGGCAAGCCTTCCGGACCGTACTAGCGCCCACACAGATCGAGGAGTGCCATTGGACAGGAGCCATCTGATGGTCGCCGGACCAACTCGATCCAATGATGCGAGGGCAGTCAGGTACGCCTCGTGGGGAAGCTCGACCGAGTGCGACGAAGACATCATGATGCGACTCCCACCTGACGGTCACCGCCCCGCAGGAGCATCGCCTCGGCGAGGTCGACCTCGTCCACCGGGCCCTCCTCGGACTCGAGATCTCTGATCGTCAACGCCATCAGCCTGAGCCGCTGCACACCTCTCATACTCATTGTTCCGTCCTCCAGCAGGCGCCTCAGATACCCCTTTGCCGGCAGGGTCAGAGGTGCGTGGCGGTCAATGGCGCTCGCCGCCAACTCGCGATTGGTGTGAACCCCCCGGGAGAGCGCCATGGCCCGTGCGCGGCTCACCCGAGTGCGAACCTCAGCCGATGTGGGCCCGTTGTGATCCCCCGTCAGAACCTTGCGGTGATCGGGTGGATCCACGGCCAGGCGGATGTCGAAGCGATCGAGCAACGGGCCAGAGAGCCGTCGGGCATAGCGGGTCAGCGCCGCAGCGGAGCACCTGCAGTCACCCCATTTGCCCACCCCGCATGGGCACGGGTTCGTTGCGGCGACAAGTAGAAATCTGGCCGGCATGACCGCGCTGGCCGACGCCCTGGCTATATGGATCTCACCACTTTCGAGTGGCTGGCGAAGGGCATCGAGGTGACCTGTGGGGAACTCGCCCAGTTCGTCGAGGAAAAGGACGCCGTCGGACGCCATGGAGACCTCACCCGGACGCAGAGCGCTGGTCCCTCCCCCCAACAATGCCACCAGGGATGCGGAGTGATGTGGTGCTCGGAGCGGAGGGCGTCGGATCAGGTCGAGCTCGTGGAATCTGCCCGCCGCGGAATGAATCCGGGACACCTCGAACGCACTTCGATCGTCGAGGTCCGGCATCAGGGTCGGGAGACGTTCGGCCAGCATCGTCTTGCCTGCACCCGGTGGCCCGGTCATAAGCACGTGATGACCTCCCGCTGCTGCCACTTCGAGCGCGCGCTTGGCCACGGGCTGACCCTGCACGTCAATGAGGTCAGAAGTCTCGACAATGAGAGATTCTGGAGTGTCGTTCGGGTCCAGCGTGTCCCAAGGCGCCTTACCCTTCAGCGCGTCGACAACCCCGAGGAGGCTTCCCGCGGTGACTGGATCGCGACCAACGAGCAATGCCTCCCTGAAACTGCCCGGCGGGACCACCGGACGCACCTCGCCCAGCGCATGAACGAGGGGCAGGGCCCCAACGATTGGTCGAAGAGCGCCATTGAGTCCAAGTTCCCCCAGGAAGCCGAAATCCGTGATGAGGTCGGGGCCCAGTTGATCAGACGCCACCAACACGCCGATCGCAACAGCAAGGTCGAGCGCTGATCCAGCCTTCCTCAGGTTGGTCGGGGCCAGATTGACCGTGATTCGCTTATCGGGCCATTTGAGACCGCTTGTGGAAATTGCCGCCCGAGCCCGATCGCGCGACTCTCGGCAGGATGCATCAGGCAGGCCCACGATGGTGAAGCTGGGCAGGCCATTGGCGACGTGAACCTCTACATGAACGGGAAAGCCGTCAACACCCAGCAGCGTTGAGGACCGGACGACAGCGAGCATCACAACCTCGGATCCGACCCGGCCAAACCGCTGTGACGACTGGGGCGACACCAACACGGCGACCGAAGCGGATAGGTCTCGAGCGAATGGGCCAACCACTGTCGGCGATTCCAATAGTCCGTGGAGTGTCTCTGTGGTCGAACACGGGGCTATGGCAACAGCGAAACTACCAAAGGCCTGTGACGAACTGAACAGCTCTGACCGGGTAACGGTCCCCCACCGGGTACCGCATGAGGGACCGAGCACGTCGGGGGTGGATAATGGGAGACGTGGGATTTAATCCGCATCGAGTTCAGAAGCAGTCTCCGTGGGACATTCTCATGGTCGCGTCCGCCATGGTGATCGTGGTCGGCTGTGTCGCCTGGGCCATCTGGGGCTGAGCTCCGAGGTGCCTGACTACACCGCGACCGCCGAGTGTGAAGTCCGAGTGATCCAGCCCTATCAGGCGCTCAAGCGCTACATATGTCCGGGCTGCAACCGTGACATTCCGGAGAGAACGGGGCACATCGTGGCTGTGCCGATTCAGGCTCCGGATCTGCGACGCCACTGGCACAAGGGATGCTGGGCCAAACGGTCCACTCGCGAACCCCGCCGCTGATCATCATTTCGCAGCACCTTCGGGCCACTGATCAGAACACCGATTTACGTACCTCCACGCGAGTGCCGATGATCCCGACGAGGTCGAACCGCAACTCCCGTGATCGCACCGTCGGGTTGTCCGCAAGCCAGTGTCTGGCAAGCAGTCTGAGCTTCTGTTGCTTTCGCCAGCCGACTGCCTCGAAGGGTGTGCCGTAGCGATCGCTGCTGCGTGTCTTGACCTCGGCGAAGACGACGCAGTTACCGTCCTCAATTATCAGGTCGAGTTCGCCATCACGACAACGCCAGTTTCGGGCGACTATCCGGCAGCCCTGGGACTGGTACCAAGCTGCTGCACGGTTCTCCCCTGACTGTCCTAACTGTTTGGGGTCGAACTGTTTCGAGTTCACGGAACTCCTCGGGCGCGAGGTGACGCCAAGTAGCCCGAGATCATGTCACGACCCAGGCATGCACACGGGTCGGCTTGGAGCGGCTGGCGAGTGCGTCAGCCGAGCGGCGACCGTCAGTCGCGCAGCTCCTTGATCTTGGCTGCCTTACCACGACGCTCACGCTGGTAGTAGAGCTTGGCGCGGCGAACGTCGCCACGCGAGACGCGCTCGATCTTCTCGATGATCGGTGAGTGAACCGGGAAGGTCCTCTCGACTCCGACGCCATATGAGATCTTGCGGACCGTGAAGGTCTCCTGGAGCCCGCCGCCCTGACGCTTGAGCACGAAGCCCTGGAACAGCTGGACTCGTTCCTTGTTGCCCTCGATGACCTTCACATGCACGTTGACGGTGTCACCGGGACCGAACTCAGGCACGTCATCGCGGAGGCTGGCCTGGTCAATGAAATCGGTTGGGTTCATAACGGTCTCCTGCATGCGCGCATCAAAAGCGCGGTATTCACGGCTGACAACTTTACTGCTCCGAGGTGCTCAGGTGAAAACGGGGACCAATCCCCTCACGGCTCCGTGTCCCCGAGCTCTTCCGTGGCGAGCCCTTCCGGACCGCCAAGAAGGTCGAACTCCCGGAGCAGCGCCAGATCCTCGTCGCTGAGTCCTCTGCGTCGTTCGATCAGATCAGGACGCCTCTCGATGGTCCGGGCGAGCGACATGGCCAAACGCCAGCGCTCAACGAGTGCGTGATCACCAGACCGCAGTACCGCCGGAACATGCCACCCACGGAAAACTGCTGGTCTCGTGTACTGCGGGTACTCGATGAGACCGCTGGAGAACGACTCCTCGGTCGCTGACTCGGCGTTGCCCATCATGCCCGGAACCAGCCGCGACACTGCCTCGATGACGACCATCGCCGCCACCTCCCCACCGGAGAGGACATAGTCGCCAATGGAGAGTTCCTCTTCGACAAGATGTTCATGGACTCTCTCGTCGATTCCCTCGTATCGCCCGCACAGCAGAGAGAAACCTTCTCCCTGTGCGAGTTCGCGGGCCAGGTCCTGATCAAAGCGTCGCCCGCCGGGCCCCAGAAGGTACAACGGCCGAGGCGAATCAGCGGCCTCCACCGCGTCGAAGATCGGGCCCGGCATCATCACCATTCCTGCGCCGCCACCGAAGGGGGAATCATCAACGCTGCGATGGGCATCGCTTGTGTGGCCCCTCGGATCATGGAGCCGAAGGTCGAGCAGTTCGTTGCGAATCGCTCGCGACACAAGTGAGTGGCCCGCGAACTGCCGAAGCATCTCGGGGAAGATGGTGAAGACGTCGATGCGCACGCGGGCGCTCAGTTCTCGAATAGTTCGAAGAGCCCGTCGGGGGTGTCCACCACGATCGGGTCCTCGCGGGGTTCACTCACGATGAATGCCACTGGCACGAGAGCGCCGGAGTCCAACGAAAGCAGATCCGATGCGGGAGCATCGATCACTGACTCGACCACACCGCGTGAAATGCCGTCGGGTGTGACGACGACAGAACCGATCAAGTCGTGAACCCAGAACGTCTGGTCGTCGTCGATGGGCTCAGCGAAAAGTGGCGTCGAGTTGAGGGCCTCGGCGCCGCTGCGGTCATCACACTCGGCGAACTTGACGATCCAACGATCCTGGTGGGGACGTCTCCGGTCAACGGTCAGGATTCCCGACGGGGTGACCAGCTCGTTTCCGGGGTCGAGCCGTTCGTCGCGGTCGGTCGTCAGGACCACGACAACTTCGCCATTCAGGCCATGGGCCTTGGTTACACGGCCGACTTCAAGTAGACCGGAATCAGAGTCGTTCATCGGCGGGTCCGGTGGAGTTCCCCGGCTGACCATGTGGAACTCAGTCGATGAATTCGACGTCGATTGCCAGCCCGTCACGGGCTGCAGCAGCACGCGTGACGGTGCGGATTGCGGACGCGGTACGCCCACGCTTCCCGATGATCCTGCCCATATCGCCATCAGCGACATAGAGGTTGAGTTGGGTACGAGGGTTGCCCTCTACGACCTCGACCCGCACGCCGTCGGCTGTTTCGACAAGCGAGCGGGCGATATGTTCGAGGACCGCGCTCGCAAGCGCCGCGCCACCGGCCGAGGGCTCGGCGCCAGAGGCAGCGCCGGTATCAGCAGCGGTTTCGGCGTCGATGTCCGACTCGCTCACTTGGAAGCCTTGGCTGCCTGGAACTGGTCCCACGCTCCGGAGATCTGGAGAAGCTTCTGCACGCGCTCCGAGGGAAGCGCACCCTTGTTCAGCCAGTCGACAGCCTTGTCATTGTCGATCGTGATCGCCGATGGCTCACGGCGAGGATCGTAGGTTCCCACGATCTCAAGGTACCGGCCGTCGCGAGGTGCCCGAGCGTCAGCGGCGACGATGCGATACGTCGGCTGCTTCTTCTTGCCCACGCGTGTAAGTCGGAGTCGTACGGCCACGGTTGATTTCCACTTTCCTTCTGTGCCGTCAGCGCTGTGCTGCGATACGACACACTTCATTCGAACTTCGATGACTCGTCTCTCAGCGGATTCAGATTCAGGTACAGGACCTTGATCGGATCCCCGCTGTGTGAGTCGGCGCTCTCAGGAGCGACCATCCATAATGCTCCGAGAGTACCCGGAACGGCAAGCTCACCCGTTTGAGCCAAATCCGCCGCTGGGTCCTCCTGGCAGTCCACCACCGAAACCGCCGCCCTGAGGGAGTCTTGCTTCCATCTCCTCGCGGGTGGGAAGTGCAAAAGCCTTCTTGTCAATCTTGGCGGCACCCTTTGGCGTCACGCGACCGCCGCCCTTCTTACCCTTCTTGGCCTTCTTTGCCTTCTTCTTGGCGAAGCGGTTCCCACCCATCTGCTGCATCATCTGCCGCATCTGTTTGAACTGCGACACGAGTTGGCTGACGTCGCTGGCGGACTGTCCGGAACCACGGGCGATCCGGTCGCGACGGGAGTTGTCGATGATGTCGGGCTTGATGCGCTCAGCTGGAGTCATCGAATGGATGATCCCCTCGATGCGAGCGATGTGGCTGTCCTCGATCTCGACGTCGCGAACTTCCTTGGGGATGCCGGGGAGCATCGCCATCACACCTGAGATCGGGCCCATCTTCTTGATGGCCTGCATCTGATCCAGGAAATCATCGAAGGTGAATGTGCCTTCCAAGAGGCGCGCGGCTGCCTCTTCGGCCTCCTCCTGCTCAAAGGCCTGCTCCGCCTTTTCGATGAGGGTGGCAAGGTCACCCTCGCCAAGGATTCGCCCGGCGAGTCGATCCGGGTGGAACAGGTCGAAGTCGTCGAGCTTCTCACCAGTCGACGCGAAGGCGATCGGACGTCCCACTACCTCCTTGACCGAAAGAGCGGCACCACCTCGGGCGTCGCCATCGAGCTTGGTGAGGATCACGGCATCGAGACCGAGCGTCGAGTGGAACGACTCCGCAACGGTGACTGCGTCCTGACCGGTCATCGCGTCGATTACCAGGAACGTGTAGTCGGGCGAGACCTCCGCTGAGATCTGTCGCACCTGTTCCATCAATTCGGCGTCGATCGCCAATCGACCGGCAGTATCGACGATGACCACATCGCGACCCAGGCGGCGAGCCTCCTCCACCGCTCCACGCGCGACGTCGACAGGGTCACCCTGACCACCGGCCACCACATCGTCGGGGGCCGAGTAGACCGGGACTCCCACTTGATCGGCCAGAGTCCGCAACTGGGCGACTGCCGCCGGACGCTGAAGGTCGGCGCCTACGAGAAGCGGGTTGCGACCCTGGGCCCGGAACCACCTCGCCAGCTTCGCCGAGTTGGTCGTCTTACCAGAACCCTGCAGACCGGCCATGAGGATCACGGTCGGCGGCTTGGACGCGTAGGCGATGCGCAGCGTCTCACCCCCGAGCGTCTCGGTCAGTTGCTCGAGGACGATCTTCTTGACCTGTAGAGCTGGGTTGAGGGCCTTTGAGAGATCCTCACCAACGGCCTGCTCACGAATGCGGCCGAGCATGGACTTGACCACGGTCAGGTTTACGTCGGCTTCGAGGAGCGCGAGGCGAATCTCGCGCAGGACCTCGTCAACGTCGGCAGCGGTCAGGCTGCCCTTACCGCGCAGGCGAGTGAAAATCCCATCGAATCTGTCGGAGAGTGAATCGAACATCTACCTAGAAGCTATCTGTGTTGAGGTCTGCAAACGGAACGCCGAAAAATTGGAGTCGGTGCTGGGGACTTGTTCAGTCGACGCTCTCGAAGAGCGCCTCGACGAACGCGTCGGCATCGAAGTCCACTAGTTGAAGAGCGGACTCACCGAGGCCGACCAACTTGATTGGGATGTCGAGTTCGGAGCGAATCGGCAGGACCACTCCGCCCTTGGCGGACCCATCAAGCTTCGTGAGCACCACGCCCGTCACCGCTGTCGACTCGGCAAACTTGCGTGCCTGTTCCAGACCGTTCTGACCCGTGACCGCGTCGATCACCAACAGCACCTCGGTGACCTCACCAGCACCCTTGTCGGCGACACGGCGGACCTTGGCGAGTTCCTCCATGAGGTTTCCCTTGGTGTGAAGTCGACCGGCGGTGTCTGCAAGAACCACGTCCTTGCCCGATGCGGCTGCTGACGCGACTGCGTCGAAGATCACCGAAGATGGGTCACCGCCCTCGGCGCCACGCACTAGATCGGCCCCGCAGCGCTCTGCCCAGGTTCCGAGCTGCTCCGCCGCGGCGGCTCTGAAGGTGTCCCCTGCTGCCATCGTCACGGTCAGACCGTCATCGGTCAGCCGTCTGCCGACCTTACCGATAGTTGTCGTCTTGCCGACGCCGTTGACCCCCACGAAAAGCCAGATCGTTGGCTTCTCCGCAGCGAATCGAAGTTCTGTCGGGCCTGCCAAGCGCGACTTCATCTCCACCTTGAGAGCATCGAGCAGTTCCTGAGGAGTGGTCAGTCCACGTTTCTTCACATCGGCCCGCAGCGATTCCAGAAGCTCCGTTGTCACGTTGACCCCGACGTCGGCTCTCAACATTGCCTCTTCGAGTTCCTCCCAGGTCTCCTCATCGATCGATGAGCGCGACAGGATCGAACCCACATATCCCGAGAAGACGCCCCTCAGGCGACCAAGGCGTCCACTGAATGTCGGACGCTCCTCCTCGATGATTCGTTCGAACTCTTCATCAATACGGTCGCGTTCGAGCAGGTCGCCGTCTGCGTCACCATCGGGAACACCCAAGTCAGGCGAATCAGTTGGCGCGTCCTCGACCAGCAGTCCGCCCGCCGATGAATCATCGGACGCCGAATCAGATGGATAAGAAGTGACCGGACGATCCTTGAGTGCAGTGCCCACACGCCGGCTCTCGGGGGGATCGAGCGCCTCTCCCTTGCCGTCGGAGTGGGTGAGGAGGACAGCGGCTGCTGCGACGGCGATCAGAACGATGCCGATAGCGATGAGAATCAGAGGGCTGGACATGTGCGCAATACCCTACAAGTCGCCGACCGAGG
>CAUJEC010000003.1 GCA_963169245.1 Actinomycetota bacterium | reverse complement strand
GCAGAGACCGTTGATGAGGTCATCGACGAGGTGGCCGCGGCACGCATCACCGAACGAGGCGCCACCCGCGCAGATGACGGATTCAGCGAGGCAGCAATGGAAGACCGTAAACGAGAGGGATATTTCTGATGTCGATTGATCTGGCCGATGATCGGCCACCACTACGCATAGCCACCGCAGGCAGCGTCGACGATGGGAAGTCAACTCTCATTGGACGTATCCTCCATGACACCAAGACGATTTTCGAAGACCAACTCAACGCCGTAACCAAGGCGAGTCGCCGCTATGGCGATGGGTCCCTCAATCTGGCTCTGGTCACAGATGGCCTTCGCGCCGAACGGGAACAGGGAATCACAATCGATGTCGCCTACCGCTACGTGACGACGCCGCGACGTGAGTTCATCATCGCCGATACCCCCGGCCACGCCCAGTACACCCGCAACATGGTCACCGGCGCGTCGGTGAGCGAGGTGGCGATCGTGTTGGTCGATGCTCGTCACGGAGCTGTGGAACAGACCACGCGCCACGTAGCCATAGCGTCGCTACTCGGCGTTGGGGCGATCATCCTCGCTGTCAACAAGATGGACCTGGTCGGCTGGGACGAGGAGACCTTCCTGACCGTCGCCAAAGAGGTCCGAGCCATAGCCGAGTCGGTTCCGGGTGAGGTTCCCGTCATAGCTCTGCCGGTCAGCGCCCTTGAGGGCGACAACGTCGTCGAACGGTCAGATAAGTCACCTTGGTACGGTGGGCCGTCACTCCTCGAGACACTTGAGGAGTTCGAGGTCCGTGATCGCGAACCTGCGGGAGCCCGACTCGCGGTGCAGTGGACAATTGTTCCACCCAACGGATCGACTGCACTCGATCGACGATTCGCCGGTCGGCTCGGGGGAGGCGAACTGCGAGTCGGAGACCAGATTGAAGTGCTCCCTTCGGGCACGAAAGCTGTCGTGAGTGGCATCGAACGCTTCGGTCGAGACATCGAGGTGGCCGAGGCTGGGTGGGCCATCGGGGTTCGACTTGACCGGGCAGTGGACGCCGGTCGCGGCTCGGTCCTTACATCCGAGTCAAGCGCTGTCACGCCCACACTGACCACAGAACTGACCGCAGAGATCAGTTGGTTCATCGACAGGGCACTTGAGCCGGGTGGCAGTTGGCTGGTCAAACACCACAGCACGCTGGTGCGAGCGACCGTGATCGGGGTGGATCACCGCCTGGACACGGGCACCCTGGCCGCTATCGACGCCGAGGCTCTGGAACTCAACGACATCGGCAGGGTACGCCTGACACTCAGCGAACCGCTTGTAGCCGACCGCTATGTGGACCAACACGAGGGCGGTCGTTTCGTTCTCATTGATGAATCAACCAATGAGACGGCAGGTGCCGGCATCATCGTGGCGACCTCTGCCACGTCCCAAGAGGTGACCCCATGAGTGGTGACGTCGAAGCCATCAAAGAAGCAAGCCGTCACCTGCGCGGGTCGATCGCCGAAGATCTGGCCGCCGGTGAGGACGCGTTCGTCGGTGACAGCACAATCCTGTTGAAGTTCCACGGGATCTACCAACAAGACGACCGGGATATCCGAAGGGAGCGGACCTCCAAGAAACTGCCCCTCGACTACTCATGCATGGTTCGAGCGTCAGTCCCCGGAGGCCTGCTCAAAGCCGATCAGTGGCTTGCCCTTGATCGAGCATCCGAGCTGGCCGGAGGACGACTTCGACTGACCACCCGTCAGGGCGTTCAGTTCCATACTGTGCGCAAGGGCTCGGTCCGTCCTCTGATCTCCTCCATCAACGATCACCTGGTGACCACCATCGCCGCGTGTGGCGATGTCGTCCGCAACACGATGGCCTGCCCGATGCCCCATCACGACGGTCGACAGGCAATCCTCCGCCCAACCATTGATGCTCTGGTTGCACGGTTCCGTCCACGGACCCGCGCATATTGGGACCTCTGGGTCGATGGCGAACACGCCGTCACAGTCGCCCCCGGTCCCGCCGAGAACCCCGAACCGCTCTACGGAGATACCTACCTTCCCAGGAAGTTCAAGATCGGTATCGCTTGGCCCGGCGACAACTGCGTTTCGGTTCACAGTCACGACGTAGGTCTGGTGCCCTTACTCACGGAGGGGACCAGTGGCGAGTTGACCGGCTGGATGATCTTCGTTGGCGGCGGCATGGGCAAGAACTACCAGCGCGAGGACACCTTCCCCCGCCTTGCCACTCCCCTGGGTTGGGTGACACCAGAGGACCTTGCCGAGACTGTCGAGACGATCATCACGGTTCAACGAGACCACGGTGAGCGTGGAGACCGTCAACGTGCACGTTTCAAGTATCTGGTTCACACAAGGGGTGAGGACTGGGTTCGTGCCGAGGTCGAGGCTCGCATGGGTCGCCCTCTGGGTGATCCACTACCGGTACCCGAATGGGACGCCCCTGATCATCTGGGCTGGACCAAGGCCGATGACGAGTCGTGGGTGCTCGGAATCCCCATTCCGTCGGGGACCGTCGAGGACAGTGAGCAGCTCAAACTGCGTAGCGCTATTCGGCTGCTGCTCAGCGAGGGGCTCGTCGCCGAGATCCGGATCACCCCACGCCAGGCGATGCTGCTGTCGCGCATCGCTCCGGATGATCGCGACATCGTGGTGAGCGTTCTTCGCGACCATGGCGTGCAGCTTGCCGACGACGTCTCCCTTCTCCGGCGGCTCGCTGTGGCCTGCCCCGCTCTTCCGACGTGTGGCCTGGCTCTGGCTGAGTCGGAGCGCGTTCTTCCCGATGTCATCGAGGGCATCGACAAGGCACTCGCTCAGGCCGGGATTCCCGGCGCACCTATACGGCTCAACATGACCGGGTGCCCCAACGGTTGCGCCAGGCCCTACACCGCGGAGATCGGAATCGTGGGTCGAACCAAGTCGACCTACGACATCTACCTCGGTGGGTCCGTTGGAGAGGACCGGATGGCGTCAATGGTTCGCTCAGGCGTCAAGCTGAACGAGATCCCAGAGGTCCTCCAGCCGGTTCTCGACCGGTATGCAACCGAAGCGGAGACCGGAGAATCTCTCGGAGACTTCGTACATCGCAGCGGCGTGGTCGAGGTCGGCACATGGTTGCCCGCACCGACGATTCGTCGTCGTGCCGGTGCCACACCTACCGGGTCCACACAGGGCAGCGCCACTCAGGACGTACCAGCACAGGACAGTTCAACACTGGAGAGCGCGTGATGAGCGAATCAACGCTCCCTGACGCGTCAGCCCTCGGGTCGGTCACGCTCATTGGGGCGGGTCCCGGCGACCCCGAACTTCTGACCCTCAAGGCAGTCAGGGTTCTCGGTGAGGCCGAAGTCGTGCTCCACGATGCGCTCATAGACCAGCGAGTTCTAGGCCTGGCACATCCCGATGCCGAACTGATCGATGTCGGCAAGCGCAAGGGCAAACCGGTATCACAGGTGATGATCTGTGAACTTCTCGTTGCTCTCGCTCGTGACGGCAAGCGCGTAGTTCGACTCAAGGGCGGCGATCCGTTCGTATTCGGTCGGGGTGGAGAGGAGGCACTTGCGCTGGGCGCCGCCGGCATCACCTGCGATGTTGTTCCCGGTGTCTCGTCATCGGTGGCAGCTCCAGCGTTGGCCGGTATCCCAGTAACGCATCGAGAACTGTCTCGCTCGTTCACTGTTGTCACCGGAACCACTGCGGACGGAACCAATGGCGCGGATTGGGCGGCGCTCGCCAAAACGGGCGGCACCCTGGTCATACTCATGGGAGTCACCCATCGTGGAGACATAGCCCGAGCTCTCATCACTGGAGGCTTGGATCCACAGACTCCAGCGGCCGCCATCTCCGATGCAGCATCGGAGTTTCAAGCGGTGAGTCGTTGCAGCCTCGTCGACCTTGGAGATCTGGAGGTCGCATCTCCGGCAGTACTTGTCATCGGAGCGGTGGCAGCTCTCGATGTGCTCGACACGGCCGACCCGAATGTGGCCGCCACCCCTCTGTTGGACCTCGCTCCCCTTGCGGGGCCCTAGTGGGACTCGAGTTCCCCAGCCTGGCCCGCTCAGCTCTCAACACCAGATCAACCATCGCCTGGAAGCCCTTCGCGATCGTCGTGGCCTTGGCGCTCGGCCTGTCCGCATGTGCTGGAACCGCATCCTCAGCACCTCCTCAAGGCAGACCCAATCCCATCGAGTTGCGCCTCGGGTACTTCCCCAACCTGACTCACGCGCCTGGCCTTGTTGGGATTGGCACCGGCGAGTTCCAGCGTTCGCTCGGAACTGATGTGAAGCTGATCCCAACTGTCTTCAAGGCCGGTCCTGCAGCAGTGGAGGCGCTTTTCGCCGGTTCGGTCGACGCTGCTTTCATCGGACCGAATCCCGCAGTCAACGCATTCGCGAAATCGAACGGTGATGCAATTCGCATAGTTTCCGGCTCAACGTCTGGTGGCGCAGCCCTTGTGGTACGGACCGACATCGACAAGGCCGATGATCTTCGTGGAGCCACGGTTGCGAGCCCTCAGATCGGCAGCACACAGGACATCTCGCTGCGGGCGTGGCTCAAGGAAAATGGACTCACAAGTGGCGTCACGGGGGCCGGGGAAGTCTCTGTGGTACCCCAGCCCAACAGCCAGACCCTCGATGCCTTCAGGCAGGGTCGGATCGATGGAGCCTGGGTTCCAGAACCATGGGCGACACGACTGGTACGAGAGGCCGGTGGTCGAGTTCTGGTCGATGAGCGCGACCTGTGGCCCGATGGAAAGTGGGCCACGACGGTACTTGTGGTGAGAACTGACTATCTGAAGGCCAGTCCAGATGCGATCAGCCGTCTCCTCAGCGGCCTAGAACGAACCATCGCTTCAATTCACGCCGACCCCGCTGAGGCCCAAGCCGTGCTGAACGATCAGATCGAGGCTGTGACGGGGAAGCGAATCGCGCCAGAGATCCTCAACGAGGCATGGGGGAAGGTTCAGTTCACAACTGATCCCCTCCCGGAGTCGATCCGGGAATCCGCCGACCGTGCAGTTGCAGTCGACCTGCTCGATCCGGTCGATATCGACGGGATCTTTGACACAGATCTGCTCTCCGAATCGCAGACCCGATCGAGCCGCGACTCGTTGGAGGGGAAATGACGGACCTACTCATCCACTCGAGCGCCGAAACCTCGGAACCAGAGATTGGCGTCGGGAGAACCTCTGGGGTTCCCCGTCCACCATTGTCAGAGTCAGATGTCGAGTTGGGAACTGTGCAGATCAACTCGGTACGAAGGGTCTACGGTCACGGTTCCTCGGCTGTCGCCGCGCTCGACGGCGTGTCCCTTACCTTGAAACCGGGCGAGTTCCTGAGCGTTGTCGGGGCGTCTGGGTGTGGCAAGTCCACTCTGCTCAATATGGTCGCCGGACTCGACTCTCCTACGAGCGGAACTGTGTCGGTCGCCGGACGAGTGTCGGTGATGTTTCAGGAGCCGGCGCTCTTCCCCTGGTTGACCGTCGCCCGGAACGTCGAGCTTGCTCTCCAACTCGACGGCGCTGGGAGAACCGAGCGCCGAGCCCGGGCACTCGAACTGTTGGCGCTCGTCCGACTTGAGTCATTCGCCGGTCACCGGCCACACCAGCTGTCGGGAGGGATGCGCCAACGTGTTGCCCTCGCTCGGGCCCTGGCCAGGCAGGCCGATGTCCTGTTGATGGATGAACCGTTCGGTGCCCTTGACGCCATGACCAGAGACCTCCTGCACGAGGAACTCGAACAACTTGTGATTGGCGGAACGAGTGTCCTCTTCGTCACGCACAACGTGCGTGAAGCAGTCCGCCTTGGCGACCGGGTCATCCTGCTCAGCAGCAGGCCGGGACGAATCGCAGCGAGCTATGACGTCGAGCTACCTCGTCCTCGGAGGATCGAGGATCAGGGTGTATCGGCGCTCGCGACCGAAATAACGACACGACTCCGCAAAGAGGTCGCTGGCCATGGCAGTCACTGAGACGGCAGGCGCTCAATCATCTGGCACTCAGTTGGCTGACGCTCAGCTCATCAGCGAGGACGTTCTCGCCGATGAACTGAGCGGTCTCGACAATCTCGAGATGCGTGACGCGACTCGTCCTGGCCTGTTGCGTCGGACCTGGAAGGTGGTTTGGCCGAAGGTTCTGGCTGTTGGTCTGGCTCTTGGAGCATGGCAGATAGTGGTGTGGTCCGGTTGGCGTCCCGAGTACGTCCTGCCTTCTCCGGCCACTGTATTGGCCCGACTCTGGAACGACCTCGGTCAGGCTGAAACCTGGCAGGCAGTCACCACCACGCTGCGCCGGGCGGGCACGGGGTTCGGACTTGCGGTGGTGATCGGCGGCGCACTCGGAGCAGCAGTCTCCGCATCGAAGACCATTAGAAGTGGACTTGGTTCACTCATCACCGGTCTCCAGACGATGCCCTCCATCGCCTGGTTCCCACTCGCTCTTCTGCTGTTCGGACTGTCCGAACCCGCGATCCTCTTCGTGGTGATCCTGGGGGCGGCGCCCGCTGTCGCGAACGGTGTCATCTCGGGGATCTCGCAGGTACCGGTGATTCTGCTCCGTGCTGGGAGATCGCTTGGAGCAACGGGGTTGCGTGCATATCGACACGTCATCATCCCGGCCGCGCTTCCATCTGTGATGGGTGGACTCAAGTCGGGTTGGGCATTTGCCTGGCGCAGCCTGCTTGCGGGTGAACTGCTCGTCATCATCGCGTCCAAACCGTCGATCGGCGCGTCGTTGGAGTTTCAGCGGGAGTTTGCCGACACGCCGGGAATGCTCGCGGTGATGCTCCTCATATTGATCATCGGGATCCTCATCGACTCACTTGGTTTCTCGATCGCAGAGCGCGCGGTTCTCCGTCGTCGCGGCCTGCACGTCTAACCAGCGTCATATGCTGCGGTGATGCTCGGATCGACTGGCTCGTATCAGCGATCCGAGCGACCTAGACCGAACGGAGAGCACGATGAGCGACAACACCATCGCAGTCACCGGAAGCACAGGCCGTCTCGGTGGACTCGTCGCTCGAAGTCTCTCGACTTCTGGGCACCCACTCCGACTATTGGTCCGGAACCCGAATCGTGCACCCTCAATCGACAACACGACCCTCGTCCCGGCCGACTACTCGGACTTCGATGCCGCTGCTCAAGCCCTTGATGGCATCGATGTCGTGTTTATGGTCTCCGCGCATGAGTCCCAGGACCGCGTCGATGTTCATCGCAGGTTCATTGACGCCGCCTGCGCCGCTGGTGTCAGTCACATCGTCTACACATCGTTCCTCGGTGCTGCACCCGACGCGGTCTTCACACTGGCGCGAGATCATTGGGCGACTGAGCAACACATCGCATCCTCAGGGCTCACTCACACATTTCTTCGCAACAGCTTCTATCTGGACCTACTACCTCACATGGTGGGAACTGATGGGGTGATCAGAGGCCCTGCAGGCGCAGGTCGGCTCGCAGGTATAGCTGTCTCCGACATAGCAGAGATCGCCAGTTCGATACTCGAGGAGCCCACTCATCACAGGGGCACGACCTATGAGCTGACAGGATCAGAACCGCTTGATTTCGACCAGATAGCGTCCACTCTCTCGAGGTCCAGCGGCCACTCCAGCACCTTTCACAACGAAACCATTGATGAAGCATGGGAATCACGTCGCTCCGCATTCGGCGCACCTGACTGGCAGATCGACGCATGGGTTTCGACCTACACCGCAATCGCCAGCGGGGCCTACGGCTGGGTGAGCCCAGACACCGCCAAGCTCCTTGGGCGTGAACCTATGACCCTGGCCGATGTGCTGGGCCGCCTAGATGGGCAACAGTGAGACGACCATCAGCGACCCAACGGACAGTGTGTTGCCCCAGCCAACCAGAGCGAATTGAGACCACCCGTGCATATTGCAGCTACAACCATTGATCTGTACATAAGGCACGCGTTCGACGGAATGCATCGAGTTCTCGACCGCCTCGACGACGAGTCGGTCAACGCAAAGCCGAATGAATGGGGCACCAACTCGGTCGCGGGCCTCGTCGTCCATTGTTGCGAATTGGCCCCGTCTTGGTTCGAGATGCCGGGCCTTGGCAGGGACAGCTCCAGAGACCGAGAGGCCGAGTTCACCAGCACCGCGACGATTGCCGAACTCCACGCCAGAATCGACGATGCGACGGAGCGGACATCGACTCTGGTTGCCGAGTTCGACACAGGTCCCACGACCCCCGGGCACGAGTTCCGGGCATTCATGCCGGGCGATGACCGTAGCGATGGTGCGCTGGTTCTCCATGTCCTCGAGGAGCTCTACCAACATCTTGGACATATGGAGGTAACGGCTGACGCAATCGAGAAACGTTGATCCACTCACAGTGGCACCAACTACGGTTCAGTCGACAAAAGGAGGGCTTGTGAAATCATTTCACGGACGTGTTGCCGTCGTGACAGGGGCTGGCAGTGGAATCGGACGGGCGACGAGTGAGTTGCTGGCAACTCGTGGATGCGACCTGGCGATCGTTGACATGAGCGAGACTGCCGCCGAAGAGACAAAGCAACTCGTCGAGCGGGCGGGCAGACGTGCAACGGTTCATGTTCTCGACGTCCGTGATGTCGACGCTCTGGCAGCGCTCCCCTCCCAGGTCGAGGACGCTCACGGCGCAGCTCACATACTGGTCAACAACGCGGGAGTCACATCTGCGGGTTCATTCGAACACGAGTCCATCGATGACCTCAACTGGATTGTCGACATCAACGTCTGGGGAGTCGTCCATGGGTGCAGATTCTTTCTGCCGTTGCTCAAAGCAGCAGGCGAAGCCCACATCGTGAACCTTTCCAGCATGGTCGGACTTGTGGGCTTTGGTCACAATGTTTCTTATTCATTGTCCAAAGGGGCGGTGCGATCTTTCACCGAGGCGCTCCGAGGCGAGCTCATCACCACCAATGTCGGGGTTACGGCCGTGTTCCCTGGGGCAATCCGAACAAACATCACCAACTCCGCCCGTGGCGATCAGGCGGGGCGACTCGCAGATATGGGCCGCTCTCGTCTGGCTCCGTTGGTCATGCGTCCCCCCTCCAAGGTTGCCGGCGCGATCGTCCGTGGAATCGAACGAAACAGGCCACGCGTCGTTGTTGGGCCAGATGCGCATTTCATCAGTGCTGTCTCGCGGATCGCGCCTGGTCGCTCAGGCCTGCTCGGACGGGTCACAGCTCGGGCGGAATCCCCGTCGCGCTGAGACACCGGATGCGACGGCAGGGAACAGACGGTCTTGTGCTGCCCGGCATCGTAAACCCCTGAATACGCAGGCTTTGGTGTCAAAGCCATGTGGTCACTCCGGAGTGTGGCAGACCGCCTCGATGTTGTTCCCATCAGGGTCGCGAACGAACGCCCCGTAGTAGCCGGGGTGATACTCGGGGAACTCCCTTGGTTCGTGGAGTACCTCTGCTCCCTCAGCGACTGCTGCGTCGAAGAAGTCTCGAACCGCCTGCCTACTCGGAGCCGTGAACGCAATGTGATCCTCTCGCCAGCCTGTGCTGTTCTCCGAGACCGGACCGAGCCAGAAATTGGGCATGGGAGGCACACCGAACCCAACCACAGATTCGTGCGGCTCCATCAGTCGCCGACCGCCAAGAGGTGCGAGCACCTTGTCGTAGAACGCGGCGCTAAGCCCCACATCGTTGCATTGAATTCCGAAGTGATCGAGCATCCGATGATCTTCTCAGATCCATGCCGGAGTCGCTCGGTCATTGAGATCTCAACCGCCGGAACACCCTCACCCGAGAAGCCCTTCAGTTTGCCAGCACAACGAACCGTCCCTGCCTATCATCATGGGCTCACAACTTCACGAGGTTCGACATGACTGCTCCCGAATCAGGCCACGACAAGCTGACCACAGCCTTCGGCGCCCCCGTCCCCGACAATCAGAATGTCGTCACTGCCGGACCCCGTGGACCACAACTACTTCAGGACGTCTGGTTCCTGGAGAAGCTCGCCCATTTCGACCGGGAACTCATCCCGGAACGCCGCATGCACGCCAAGGGCTCGGGCGCATACGGCACTTTCACCGTCACCAACGACATCACCGCTTACACAAAGGCCGACATCTTCTCAGAGGTAGGCAAGAAGACCGACCTGTTCGTGCGCTTCTCAACGGTTGCAGGAGAACGGGGTGCTGCTGACGCCGAGCGCGACATCCGCGGCTTTGCAGTGAAGTTCTATACGGACCAGGGCAACTGGGATCTGGTCGGGAACAACACCCCGGTGTTCTTCTTCCGGGATCCGCTCAAGTTCCCCGACCTGAACCATGCGGTCAAGCGCGACCCTCGCACCAACATGCGCAGCGCTGCGAACAATTGGGACTTCTGGACCCTGCTGCCCGAAGCTCTGCATCAGATCACGATCCTCATGAGCGACCGTGGCATACCCGCCAGCTATCGCCACATGCACGGCTTCGGGTCCCACACATTCAGTTTCATAAACGCGGCGGGAGAACGGTTCTGGGTCAAGTTCCACCACGTCTGCCAGCAGGGCATCAAGAACCTGTCCGACTCCGAAGCCGCCGACATCATCGGCGGTGACCGTGAGAGTCATCAGCGGGACCTCTTCGACGCTATCGAACGAGGCGAGTTCCCCCGCTGGAAACTGTGTGTTCAGGTGATGCCCGAGGCTGACGCCGCGACAGTCCCCTATCACCCGTTCGACCTGACCAAGGTGTGGCCCAAGGGCGATTACCCGCTCATTGAGGTTGGCGAATGGGAACTCAACCGCAACCCCGACAACTACCACGCCGAGGTCGAACAGGCCGCGTTCAACCCGGCGAACGTCGTACCCGGTATCGGGTTCTCACCCGACCGAATGCTCCAGGGCCGTCTGTTCTCCTACGGTGACGCGCAGCGGTACCGCCTCGGTGTCAACCATTTCCAGATCCCAGTGAACGCGCCGCGCTGCCCGGTTCACAATTTCCATCGTGATGGAGCAATGCGCGTGGATGGCAATCAGGGCGGAACCCGTCACTACGAGCCGAACAGCTTTGGGGAGTGGCAGGAACAGCCTGAGTTTCGTGACCCGCCACTCGCGGTGGGTGATGTCGCGGACAACTGGGACTACCGCGCAGATGACGACGACTACTACTCACAGCCGCGCGCACTGTTCAACCTTCTCGACGATGCTCAGCGTCAGGTGCTTTTCGAGAACACTGCTCGCGGGATCAATGGGGCGCCCGATTTCGTCGTCGCACGACATATCGAGAACTGCACCCGCTGTGATCCTGCCTACGGTGCTGGTGTCGCTGAAGCCATCTCAGCAATGGGCTGAGGCGGTCAACCCCACTCGGCTACTTTGAGTATCCGGATGACACGGGCTGACCGCCCAAAGGTTGAACTGACAAGGACCTAAGCAATGACTGACAATGATTCAAGCGACGACCTGTTGGGTCCAGTCGACATTCTCGTAATCGCTTTCCCTGATGGTTCACCTCACCCGGAGGGGTTCGCCAGCCTCGCCGCACTCGTTGAATCCAGCACGGTCAGAGTTCTCGACATGGAGTTCGTCAGCAGAGATGCAAACGGCGCTCACATCGTGGATCCCGCCGACCTTCCAGCAGTCGATGGTTTTGACGTCGACTACTGGTCGGGCGCAAGCGCTCAACTGCTCGACTCCGATGACCTTGAGTATCTGACCGCCGATCTCCAAGCGGGCGAACTCGCCGTGGTCGTTCTGATCGAACAACAATGGATCCTGGGCCTCGTCGGGACTTGGACCAGCACAGGGGCACGACTTGTCGCCGATGGCGGCGTACCCACCGAAGACCTTATCGACGCGCTCGACGCGGCCGAACAGAACTAGGAGCCAACCATGGGACTTCTGAAAACAGCAGCAAGAGCAACGGTGGCCAGCAGTGTGCATGGTCGAGTTCAGCGGCGCCAGCAGCAGAAATGGGCTGCACAGGACACCGCCTCATTGGCACAACAACCCGTTCAGGTGCACCACGTTGTCCAAGCACCCCCGGCTCCGCCCGCACCCCCGGCCCCGGCCGCTGGTGATGAGATGCAACAGAAGATCGAGTTGCTCCGCCAACTCGGTGAGCTCCGAGACAGCGGCATCATCGACGAGGCGGAGTTCGCGGTCAAGAAGGCTCAGATCCTCTCCTGATCCGAGCGGCTCGATCCTGAGCCAGCCACGCTGATCATCGACGGTGTCCACCGTCACATTTGTTGTCCAATTTCCCTCAACTTGCCGAAGTGCGCTGCCGATTGAACTACGACAGCGCCGATGGGGCGTGTCCATTTCGGACCGAGGGCAAAATGACAATCGAAGCACCCACCTACCGACTCCTGACCCGCAGCGATATGGACGGTCTCGTCTGTGCTGTTCTGCTGAAGGAACTGGGCATCCTTGGCGATATCGAGTTCCACCACCCAAAGGATGTTCAGGACGGGAAGGTCGCTGTCACCGAGAACGACATTCTTACGAACCTGCCCTATGTGCCGGGCTGTGGACTCTGTTTCGACCACCACGCTTCGGAACTGATCCGCAACAACGAGATTCCAACGCCTGGTTACGTACTCCAACCCGAGGCAAAGTCCGCCGCCCGGGTTGTCTATGACTACTACGGGGGCAAGGACCGATTCCCCAACATCAGTGACGAAATGATGGAAGCGGTCGACAAGGCTGATTCGGCCGGGTTCTCCATGGACGATGTACTGGACCCCCAGGGCTGGGACCTTCTGTCGTTCCTGATGGATGCCAGAACCGGACTCGGGCGGTTCCGGGAGTTCCGTATCTCCAACTACCAACTCATGATGATGCTCATCGACTCATGTCGCGACATGGCTATCGACGAGATCCTGGCCTTGCCCGACGTCGCCGAGCGAGTCGAGTTGTTCCGCTCACAACATCAACTGTTCCGCGATCAGGTCGACCGTGTTGCCGAGGTCCACGGCAACCTCGTGGTTCTCGATCTGCGCAACGAAGAGACGATCTACGCCGGCAACCGCTTCGTGGTCTATGCGATGTTCCCCCAGTGCGACATCTCGATGCATGTCATGTGGGGGCGGGCCCAGCAGAACACGGTCTTCACTGTCGGCAAGTCCATCTTCGACAAGCGCAATCCGATCGAGATCGGCGACCTCATGCTCGCTTACGGGGGCGGCGGCCACCATGCTGCGGGTACATGCCAGGGTCCCAATGACGCGGCAGAGGCTTGGAAGTCAGAACTGATCGGGCATCTGGTGACGATGTCAGATGCTCACGCCGTGCCTGCCTGATCGCTCGACGGCCCCGAGAATGAGATCGAGGACTCGCGGCCGGCGAGCCATCGCACTGCTGCGCTGTCATCCACTGCGCTGTAGTTGATTCAATCCGCTATCCGGCCTGCACCACTGGGTCGAGCACTGTCGACTGGACCCGCCAATGCGGCAGTTGCCGCTGTGTCAGTATCGGGACGTGGAATTCTCGCTCTCGCTCGCCATGTGCCCACCGGACCAACTGATCCCACTTGCGCAGGCCGCCGAGGCCGCAGGATGGGACTCGATCTCGGTCCCGGACTCGGTCTTCTATCCCGCGGACGTCTCGGGCGACTATCCGTTCACCGCCGATGGCGAGCGTTTCTGGGGTGCCGAGACGCCGTTCGTCGATCCGTTCGTGTCGATCCCAGCCCTTGCAACAGCAACGGATCGTATTCGTTTTGTCACATCGGTCTTGAAGACCCCGTTGCGTGAACCCCTGCTTGTAGCGAAGAGCGCCGGGTCTATCGCAGCAATGTTCCCGGGGCGACTCGACCTGGGAATCGGTCTCAGTTGGATTCCTGAGGAATTCGAGTGGCTGGGCCAGGAGAAGCGGACCCGCGGGGCTCGCCTCGATGAGCAGATAGACATCCTTCGTCTGGCATTCGAGGGCGGGTGGTTCGAGTACCACGGCAACCACTACGACTTCGGCCGCCTGCGAATGGAGCCCTCTCCCACCGAATCCGTACCGATCCTGATCGGCGGCCATAGCAATGCCGCCATCCATCGAGCGGTAACCAAGGGGGACGGTTGGATAGGGGCCCAACTCGACATGGACGGGGCGCACGAGGTCGTTGGTCGGCTACTTAAGGCGCTTGACGATGCCGGTCGAACCCGCGACGCCTTTGAGGTACTCGTCACCCCCCTCGTAGCCGCCCGCCCGGACACATTCGCCGAACTCGAAACGCTGGGCGTCACGGGAGCTATCACTATGCCCTGGTACTTCATGCCGGGTGACCACAATGACCCCATGCACCAGATCGAGTCGATCGCGTGGTTCGCGGAGACTGTTATCGACCCGCTACGCCAGGAGGCACCATGAGCGACAACCAGACTCTGAGAGTCATGGATCTGGAAGTCCCAGAAGATGACGACCGATCCGCACGCGCGGCTTCGCTGCGCTCAAGAGATGCCGTGCAGGCCGGAGACAAGGATCGGTGGTTGGCGTTGTTCACCACGGATGCGATCGTGGCGGACCCCGTGGGCCCATCGGTCTTCGACGAGTCCGGCGATGGTCACCGGGGTCCTGATGCCCGGGCGGCCTTCTGGGACGCGGCCATTGCACCGAACCGGGTCCATATGGACATTTACCGATCGCATCAGTGCGCCAATCAGGTGGCGAATGTTGCGACCGTGATCACGACGCTCGGAGACAGGTCCCAGGCCGAGATCGATATCGTTGCCATCTACACCGTTGAAGAATCAACCGGCCTGATCGAATCCATGAAGGTCTACTGGGAGTTCTCCGCCATGACCTTCCGGGGCGCCGCCGAAAGCTGACAGAGCCCCCGATGTCGACGATCAACTCGTCGCCCAACTCGTCGCCATCGCGGATTGCTCGACCTCAGAACGACCGGAGCATTGCGGTCTGGGTGAGCATCGCAACGTTGACCCCGGCCTCGCTCCACAGGTTGACCACGCCACGAGCGAGCCCGCCGGAGATATTGGTGCAGACGGTGTCGATTCCTATCCACGATCCGGTCATCGGCGCCAGAACCTGAAGATCGAGTTGCAGCGAGACGCTCCCGACGGGCGAACTTCCATCGCCTAGGGCTGGGATGAGTGCGGAACCCAGCGCGTCTCCGGGGATGGGCAGAAGTGCAGGATCCCAGGACGCTCCGGCGCTGGCCGGCGGATCATTGAAACGGAACCACAGCGCCATTCTCGGTAGTGGACTATTGGAGATCGGCGATGATTCTACGCCGGCCGCGACGTGCCATTCGGTGTTGTCGAGGAATCCAAGCGGGTAGCTATTCTCAACGTGGTTGGGTTCGCCGTCCTCGGCGGGAGCCTTGGCAAGCTCGACTGGTAGTGGCTGGGGCTCCACACGCGGGCCGGGAAGCTCCGGGTCGGTGAAGACCGCGGAGACGGCAACGCTGGTCGCGTCCGATACTGCGCCACTCTCGGAGCCTGATCCGGCGTCGTCGGACGCGGCTTCGGCCAGTGCCGTCTGGTCCACCAGCGAACCCAGGACCTGTGCCCCACGCCGACCATCACGCAGGACCCGGACCGTCGTCTCGACCGGACCGCATGCGACCGGCCGACAGAACACCGCCGATGCGCTCGCGAGCGCCAGGTCATCGCGGTTCAGGCCAAGCTGCATCGCACGAAGCGCAGCCGCCATCACCACTCCCCCTTGAGCGAAGTACAGGCCCCAGGCATCAGTGATGATCGAGTGGACGAGGTCGTGCCTGCTCCCATCGGGGCGTGGGGTCGTATCGGTGAGAATGTTCGGCGAGGTCATCGACTGTCTCCTTTGGCTGAGATGCTACGCGACGGAACAACCGATTCGAACGGCTGTGAACTCAGCGACCAACTACCCTGCCGACTGTGACACGCTCCCTCCCACACGGCCGACCGAGGGTCATGATCACCGCCGTACTCATCACATCGCTGATGAGTCTCGTCGGGGCATGTTCCAAAGACAGCGGCAGCGAGCGTGGCGGTGGGTCAGGCGACGAGTCTGCGACCGCCTCGACAACCCTCGACGGCGCCGCGCTGTATCAGAAGAACTGTGCGTCGTGCCATGGAGCCGATCTTCGCGGCACCGACCGTGGACCTTCACAGCTGTCGCAGGTCTACGAACCCGGCCACCACACCGACGACTCCTATCGAGCGGCGGTCATTCAGGGGGCAGTCGCCCACCACTGGACATTCGGAGACATGGCCCCGGTGACCGGACTGAAGGACGCAGAGATCGATGCGATCATCTCTTTCATCCGCGAACAACAGCGAGAGCACGGCTTCGAGCCCTACCCTCCTAGATAGCCCCCACCCGACAACCCGAACGGTTGGCCGGGCAGGGAGCTTTGGCGCTTCCGGTCCCCTCAGAGGACGCTGGACTCAGTGATGCTGAACCCAGTGACGCTGAACTGAGGCGACGCCGTTGGCTCAGGCGACGCCGTTGATCACAACGCTCCCGTGGACGGGCGTCGTGTTGGTGAACAGATCCAGGACCGGGCAGTGGTTCTCGACGGCTTCGGCCAGACGCCTGTAGTCCGACTCCGACTCCGGCCCCTCGATCGTTGCCTTCACACGGATCGCGCCTGGACCAGGGCGAGTGGAGTCATCAGCTCCGAGGAAGCCACGGACATCAAGATCGGCCTCGACGTCCACCTTTACCGTGTCGATCCGCAACCCCAGTCGCGCCGCCCAGAACTGGTAGGTGATGGCGTTGCAGGAGCCGAGTGAGGCGAGAGCGTACTCAATCGGGTTCGCCGCTGCGTTGCCGCCGCCCAGAGCAGCGGGCTCGTCCACTGTGATGCGGTGACCGGAACCGAACCTGACCGAGACCTCGGTGGTTCCGACGAGTTCGTGATCTGCCCGGAAGACCACACCGGCGGCCTTGGGGTCGGAAGTGACGGCCTCGATGGTCGCGTCGATGATCGGCGTGAGGGGTGAGGTCAGGGTGTCGGTAGTTGTCATGGGATAAATCTGATATAACCGATCTACTTTGTCAAGAATTGCTTTGTGGTTCCGCTGAGTCTTGTAACGGAGTCTTGTTAACGTTGCTCGGCAGGAACGGATCAGGGGGACCCGATTGTGACAACGACATCAGGCGACGATCTGGGTCTCCCGACCGATCAGCCAGCCGCACACGCTCTCTTCATGATGGCCGGTTTTGCATCTCTGGGGGCAGGTGCAATCCACGCTGCAGCCATCGGCGTCCACAACGATCACCCGGCGGCGGTGTTCACTTTCACGGTGCTCGCGACCGTCCAGATCGCGTGGGGCGTGGCTGCAGTCGCTCACCGGCCACCGGGACGCGTGTTGATTCTCGTCGGAGCCCTGATCAACATCGGCGCCCTCGGTGGCTGGATTCTTGCAAAGACAACAGGGATAGGTTTCATCTCCGGACTCGAAACTGCAGAGAGAGTCCAGTTTGCAGATGGGTCCGCTGCCGCCCTGGCGTTGATCACCTCGGCTTTCGCGTGCCTCTCGGTGGTGGTTCCCGGCATACGAGCCAAGTCACTCAACCGCGAGTTCATCGCTATCGCGGCCATCCCCATTGTGGCCATCACGTTCGCATCGATGCTCGCCGCAGGGTCCCACAGCCACAGTGGATCGGGCGGCGGGGACCATCATGGCGGCGAGGAGACAGCCACACCGAAAGCCTTCGACCCGGACAAGGGCGTAGACCTGAGCGGGGTTGCTGGTGTGTCCAAGAGGGAACAGGCAGAGGCCGAGGAGCTCGTGAACGCAACGATCGAGCGCCTTCCCCAGTTCTCCGATATCTCCTCACTCAACTCCAAGGGCTTCTACTCGATCGGTGACGCCAACACCGGCTACGAGCACTACGTCAACTGGTCCTATGTCAACGACGACAGGATTCTCGATCCCGACTATCCCGAGTCGCTGGTCATCCGCTGGGACGAGTCGGGCCAGACTCTTGTCGCCGCGATGTTCATCCTCCCCGACGGGACCACACTCGACGAGGTGCCCAAGATCGGAGGCAAGCTCATCCAATGGCACGTCCACGCAGATCTCTGTTTTGACGATGACCCGATCGCTCCGAGGCTCGCCTCGGGCAGCCTGATTGTCGGCGTGGACCAGGACTGCACCCCGCCATCGGTCAAGCGAGGAAACGTGCCGATGGTTCACATATGGATCGTCGCCCACCCCTGTGGCCCCTTCGCTGCGCTCGAGGGCGTCGCAGGCGGGCAGGTCAGGGAAGGGGAAGCGGTCAATTGCAATCCCCAACACGCCCATGTGAGCGAGGAGCGATCACCGTCGACCACACAGTTCAGCATTGAGTCCGAACCGATCTCGCCACCGGAAGAGATGCTGCCTGGGGACACCGTCCCAAGTGTCTACGATCCGGACCTGTCGCCGGAGGTGAAGGAACTCATTGGCTGTGTCGGAACAGGCGGTGGCGATGTTTTCGAGACGCTTATGGCCACGCGAGGTGTCACGCCATCACCCGAGACACAGGCGCTCATCGAGCAGTGTGGGGGAATCCCGGGTTGAACTACGCCACCTCTATACAACCCCGGATGTGCCATGAGCTATGCCACTACTAGTCGCATAGCTCATGGCACCAATTGCATTACTCTTGGCCGATGGCACGAGTCCGCATTTCGACGACAGTTGACACTGAACGGTTGGATCGAGCGCGCCAGATCATCAACGGACGAGACAGTGAGGTGATCGATCGAGCTCTCAGCGCGCTGATCGAAGACGATGAGCGCCGCAGAGAGATCGCAGCGTTGACCCAGTCCCCCTATCACCTCGACAGCGACCTGGACCTCGGTTCGGTGAATGTCGGCTGGGACGACGATTTGCCCTATGACGGCGAAGTCCCTCCTGAAGTCGAGGAACTCGCTCGACGCAGGCGCTCCAAGGCGTCATGAGAGAACGAGAACTTGGGCATGGCGACATCTGGTGGGCTGACCTTCCGGGTGAGAAGATCCGGCCTGTTGTGGTGCTCACCCGTAGACGTATCGCGTCGAGGCTGACCCGGGTCATCGTTGCTCCAATCACCACCACGGTGCGCGACATCCCCACCGAGATATCACTCGGCCGATCCGAGGGCGTAGCCGAGGGATCAGTCGCCAACGTGGACAATCTCCACCTGCTTGACACCGAGCGCCTACTCAGCCGAGCAGGGTGCATAAGCGACGAACGCTGGCCCGAATTCTGCCGTGCCGTCACGACGATGATGGCCTGCTGATCCCGACATCACCCACATCTAGCTCAGCGGACTCATAGACCAGCTCGGCGGAATCCCGTGCGGACGAATCTCGGATTGATCTACGCGCCGGGGCAGATCTCCGACAGCGCAGCGTTGAGCGGAACCTGGTAGCTGAGGAATCCCTTTTCCACGCCAAGATTCGCACGGTAGGCATCGATTTCCGACTGGGTGACCGAATCGGCTTCGATCAGCGGCCGGGCTCCTTCGATCGCCTTTCTGTAGAAGGCCAACGACTCCTGAGGATCGCCAAGGGGGGCCTCCTTGTCACCGATGGCCTCCTCTGCATCGGCAATGAAACCTTCCATCTGGTTCAGATCGAGGTTACCCATGGTGTGGCTCTTGACGGCCACAACGGCCTCGGGGCTGTTCATGCTCGCGAGCAGTTGGACGCCGAGCACGAAGGCCGTGGAGGCAGCCAGAGCCCGTGTGCAGGCATTGGAGTCCGATGAACCGGTGTCCGCTCCACCTGCTACACCGTCCGCTGCCGGGACACTGGAAGCTGTGACGCTCCCGGCCGTGGTAGTGGTCGATGAACCGGTTGCAGAGTCGTCGGCCTTGCCGCCACATCCTGTGGCCACGAAGGCCACGATCAGCGCTGCCACGAGAAGTCGCTTCTTCATCACAGGCAGAAACGTACACCCGAGACTGTCCTCACAACGTCCACATTTTGGGCGCGGCCATGAACAGGTCCGGTCGGATTCAGCGACTGGTGTTCCTGGCGATCCGACAGGGACACCTGGAGCCTTATACGCTCGCAGGGTTAGCCTCGTCGTGTGTCCCGTTTCCTGCCTGTGACCCTGACGCTGTCGCTGCTCGTCGGGGTGCTGAGCGGACTCACGGTAGCGGGTTTCGACGAACTCATGACCCTCTCGCTGAACATGATTCTCGATCAGCGCCTCGCTGTGGTCATGGTCGTACCACCCCTCGGTCTGTGTCTCGTCGCGCTCATCAGTCATCTTCGACGTGACGACGACACCGCAACCACTGATGCCTACGTCCGCGCGTATCACCAGCGTGGTGGACGAATGTCGATCGCTGCAGCGTGGCCGAGAGTGCTTGGTTCCGCGATCACTCTCGGTACGGGAAACGCATTCGGTTTCGAGGGCCCTTCGATCCTCATTGGTGGCACCATCGGTTCCACGCTCGATGAGCGGTTCGGCCTTCGGCTCCGACGCGACGATGCGAAGATCCTGATGGTCGCGGGCGCAGCAGCTGGGGTCGCCGCCGTGTTCAAGGCGCCTTTGACAGGCGTCGTATTCGCGCTCGAGGTCCCTTATCGCTCAGACCTCGCCCGTCGCGCCCTGTTACCGAGTCTGGTGGCAGCTGGAAGCGCGTACGTCACTTTCGTCACCCTCATGGGTACGGCACCGCTCCTTCCGACCGGCGGGAGCGCGCCATTCGACCTGCGTGACCTCGGTGGCGGACTCATCCTGGGACTCGCCTGTGGCGTACTGGCTCGACTCGGCGCACGGGCCATGGAGTTGGCCAAGTCGCTTCCGCTGCCCCGCGTTGGGCGGGTGCTGATAGGTACGTGTGTTCTCGTGGCCATAGCACCACTTGGGCAGTGGTGGTTCGGGGGCCCGTTCCACCTAGGACCCAGCTACGAGGCAATCGAGTGGGCCATCTCCCCCGGCCGATCAGCCGGAGTGCTTGCGGGGCTCTTCGTTGTCCGCGCAATCGCCACCTGGTGTGGGGTGGCCGCAGGAGGGATGGGAGGACTCTTCATCCCCCTGGTGACCCAAGGGGCGATCATCGGAGCGCTCGTCCAGCAGTTCGTGAATGTCCCGAATGCCTATCTCTTTCCGACGATCGGGATCGCAGCGATGTTGGGAGCCGGGTACCGGACCCCGCTCGCGGGTGTCGCGTTCGTTGCAGAGGCAACTGGCCAGCCGGGCTTCCTCATCCCTGCGTTCATCGCCGCTGCAGCGTCACAGTTCACCATGGGGCCAAGGAGTTTCAGTCCCTACCAACGCAGTGAGAGATCACCCGAGATCGGACCGCTCACCCGTCTTGCCGTCTCCGAGATCATGTCTCCCAATGCCGATACCGTCGCTGGCGACATGCCATTGGACCAGGCACTCACGGCGATGATGCGACAGAACAGACGTTGGGCGCCCGTCGTTGTCGAGGGGACCTACGTCGGCCTGATCGCGGTCACCGACATCGCTGCGGTTACGACTTCGGACTGGCCGGCGTTGAATGTCGTGGATGTCGCTCGCAACGACGTCGCAGCGGTTTCACCCGACACGACCCTCACCACGGCGGCCAAGCGGATGCGTTCCCAGGGCACAGGCGCACTCGCAGTCACCGAGAACGGGCGGGTTATCGGCGTTGTCACCGAACGGGATCTGTCAAACGTCGAGGTCCTCTTGGATCACCTCGCCAACCCCACGGACTGACGCGCGACCAGATCCGGTCGTCGGTCGCTAACGTCACCGGGGTGCACGTTTCGATGACCGCTCCAACCGAGGATCTGACCCAGGTCAGGTCGCTGTATCCGTCCCTTGAGTCGATCGGATATGACCGTGCGTTCTCCTTCGAGGCAAAACACGATCCGTTCATTCCCATAGCCGTGGCCGGAGAGCACACCTCTGGAATCGAACTCGGTACGGCTATTGCAATCGGCTTCGCTCGAACCCCGATGACACTCGCGAACGTGTCGTGGGACCTTCACACGACAACCGGCGGGCGCTTCACACTGGGAATCGGTTCACAGATCCGACCCCACATCGAAGAGCGCTTCTCGATGCCGTGGTCCAGACCCGTCGATCGCATGCGCGACATGGTCTTGGGCATCCGGGCGATCTGGCAGAGTTGGCAGGACGGCACGCCGCTTGAGTTCTGCGGAGAGTTCTACACCCACACAAGGATGATCCCGGCGTTCGATCCCGGCCCCAACCCGTTCGGCATGCCCCGGATCCTCACTGCCGGATTCGGGCCCAGGATGACCGCCCTTGCTGGCGAGGTCGCTGACGGGTTCCTTGTTCACCCGGTCAACTCACGCAGGTCGCTGTTGGAACTGACCATGCCTGCCATCGCGGAGGGAGCCGCCCGGGCTGGCCGTGACGTCGACGACATCGAGATCGTCTGCGTGACGACGATCGTGACCGGGCGCGATGAGGCGGAGTTCGAACGCAGCCGGGAAGCCGTTCGCGCACAGTTTGCGTTCTATGGATCCACGCCCGCCTACCTGCCCGTGTTCGCCCTTCATGGATTTGGAGATCTGCACCCGGAACTCAATCTGCTCGCTCGTCAGAACCGCTGGAAGGAGATGGCGGGCCTGATCGACGACGAGTTGATCGAGACGATCGCAGTGGTGGGTGAGCCGCATCAGATAGGGCCACTGATCCGGGCGCGGCTCGATGGGATCTCCGACTCGGTGAGCCTGGTCAACAACAGGGCGCCTGATCCGCTTCATTTTGCCGAGATCGTCGAGGACCTCCACAGGGACCGGCATGATTCGGTGAGCCCAGATTTCACTTGAGTCCGAGCATGGCCTCGGCCACGGTCATGCCAACGCGATCGTCGCGTATGTACGGGCCAATTCCTGATCCCGGACCTAGTTGCCCCTCAACTACACCGTCTCAGCTACACCGTGTAAGGCGAACCGTTGTTGCATCAAGCATCTCGACACTGGCCGCCGATCGCGTCGCCCACAGGTCGAGCGCCCCGTACAGCGAGGCCGCAGACCCGGCGTCATCCTGGCGGGTGTCGATGCGAATGCAGGAGTCGTTCCCCGAGGTCCATGTGACAAAGGAGTCTCCTGCCCACCCATCGGTTGCAGGGTTGACTGAGCCGTCGAGGTTGATCCCGTCAGTGATGATCAGGCTCGTCAGGAACCTGCCCCAGGTCCCGCTGGCGACGACCGTTCCGGTGGCCGGTGGCACCGGAACGGTTTCAGCTCCCTCGCCGGCGAGGTACTTGGCTGGGTCCCAAGCCTGTTCTGTCGTCGTGGGGAAGTTCCCAAACAGCGAATCAACCGCAGATGGGCCACCAAGGCCGGCGACAAACCGGGGCCCCTGCAGGTACGGTGCCTGACTCAGACTCAACAGGGCAAGCGGAACCCGCGTGATCTCGGGCGAGATGGGAAACGCAAGCTGTTCGGCAAGGCTCGAGAGCTGGTCCAGCGGCGACGTGGAGGCCACATAGGCGTGCTGGATGTCGGCTGCATCACCCTCGACCGAAATCAGGTAGGCGAGTTGCTGCTCATTGAGCACCCCCGGACCCTTGTTCTCGCTGAGGTCAAAGATCTGGTCATCTAGGGCGTGGGTCAGTTCATGCACGATCACCTCGCGCCGATAGGGCGTCAGGTCCTGACCCCGAACCTCCAGCACCTTGGTGGCCGGATTGTAGAAGCCGACGACCGCATCGCCGAAGGTGAGTCTGTAGAGCTCGAAAAGGTCATCTCCGGGCGCCATCCAACCGAGCGCCTTGAAAGCGACCTCATCCACCTGAAGCTCGGGCTTCATTGCAGCGATTTCAGCCAGAACGTGTTGACGGAACTCGGCGTCGGACACGAAGGTGACCGTCGGCCGGGTGACGAAGTCGTGTCCACGGTTGTCCTCCACGAAGGAGATCAGTTGGTCGACCTCCTGATCACGAGCGAGGGGCGGGCCGATGGGTGCACAACCGACCAGCACGAGCGCCGCAACGAGCACCCCCAGCGTCACGCGACCCGCTCGCCGGTGTACTCGACCTCTACGACGCTCAGCCCCCTGCGACCGGCACGCAGACGTCATTCCTTCAACCGCGCTCACCATGACCACCTGTCCCCCGTGGATCGTCCGACCCGTCGATCCTACCCACCCGGATCGATCAGGGTATTGGCCACTGCCCCCCCTGGATCTGACCGACTGGTGACTGCCTTAGACGACTGTCGGCCGCTCCCAGGTGACACCCTCGAAGCGAGAGAAGTCATTGTCATATGAAACGACCTCGCACCGGTGCTCTATCGCCAGCGCCGACAGGTGAGCATCGTTGACCAGGTTGCCCCCGACCCCGACCTTCTCCAGTAGCCGCAGGAGGATGCGGGGTTGGTCCAGCGTTGGGTAAACGATCACCGCTGGAGCCGCGTTGATCCAGTCCTGCACTCGTTCGAGAGCTTCTCCGGGGGTGAGCGGAGCAGGGAACAGCTCTGCCTTTGTGGAAAGTCGGATGAAGGCGAGCAACGCCACCCACCCGAACGCGACAGTCGACTCTCCCGACAGTGCACCATCGAGCCACTGGCGAGACTCCTCATGGTGTGGCGCGTCGGAGTAGACCGCGTACAGGAGGACGTTGGCGTCGACGAGTTTCATGACCCTGTCCGCATTCGACGCAGAAGCTCGTCGTCCTCGAGGTCAGCAGCGAGTTGCAGCGCTCTGTCCAGGTTGACCCTCGACGTGCCCATCGAGGCCGTCCTGGTAACGAACCCCTGATCACCGACACCGGATGCGACAAGCTCAGGCCCGAGGTTCTGCTCGTCAAAAAGATGCTCTACGACGGCTGCCCGTGTCGCCATCCGCACCGTCCCCTGAGGCGTGTCGGCTAGGCGATAATGTGCGGAATCAACCAAGGATCACGGGCGCCTACGGACTATGACCAACTCTGAGAACCTTGGGCAACAATCCGGGATCGCGAGCGCCTATCAACGAGTTCGGTCCAACCTGACCCTCAGGCGCGAAACCGATGTGATGGGGCTCACTGCTGCTGTCACCCTGTTGGCGGCACTCACCGCCGGAAGCGATCTGACCCCCCATACCAAGACCAGTGTCCTATTGGTCATCTGGGGTGCAACCTTCGGGCTCGCGATCGTCCACTGGTTCGCCCTGATCGTGGCGATGCGGCTTGTGAGCGACCCCAGCGTTCAGTTCTCTCCACTTGAGTTGCTGATCTCCCAGACGCTCATGGCTTCGTTTGTCGCGATCGTCGCTTCGGCATTCACCCTTGTCCTTCCGATGAACTACGACCGTCTGGGTGCCCGAATTACAGCCGCGTTATTCATCGGAGTTCTGGTGGCAGTAGAGACTGAACGAACCGACATGTCTCCCATTCGCCGATTCCTCTTGAGTGTCTGCCTTGCTGTCGCGGGGATAACAGTCGCCTTCATAAAGCTTCTGGTGAAGTGATGGACGATACGACGCCGCCCGATGAGACACCCGGCTGGCTACATGGGAGCATCTACGCGATCATCGGCGGCCTGCTGGGTGGTGCAGCAGGGGCACTCTTTGCTGCCTTCGTCACCGACACGATCAAGGGCCTGCTGGGACGAGTCAGTGATCTCGACAACTGGCTACTGGTCGTTGCCCCACTCATTGGAATCGGAGTGGCGGTCGCGATCCTCCAGTCGATCGGTAGGGGCGAGGCGAAACAGCATATCGATGATGCTCCTGCGGCCGAGCACATCCGCTTTCGCCCATGGCGATCCTTCCCACTCGATCTGGTCCGCGCCGATCTGACCGCGGATGTCGTCGCCTCCGCCGGCCGGGAGGAGACCTTCCCGTGGCGACTCGCTCCGATCCGGACATTCGCGATCCTTGCCTCGGTGGGCATGGGCGCACCGCTGGGAACCGAGTCGCCGGCCGCCCACCTGGGTGTGGCCGCTGGGGCCGCGTTGGGTTCGCGTCCGTGGGCACGCCGGATTGCACGCTCGGCTGGTCTCGGAGGCGGAGCAGCCGGCGTCGCAGCCCTGATGGGCCTACCTCTCGTCGGTCTCGTCTTCATCTTGGAACTCGGCCGGCGTCGGCGTGTGCCCATCACCCTGGAACGTGTTCTTGGCGCTGGCGCTGGAGCTGCGGTCGGCTGGTTCGTGAACGTAACCTTCGAACTCGACTTCATCCGACTGGCGGTACCACGCATGCCGCCGGGAAGTCTGAGCAAGGTCATTGTCATATCAATGGTTGTCGGTGTCGCATCCGGCGCAGTGGCCGCGATCACCGGCACAGCTATCTACGCCGTCCGCGGCTGGGAGTCCAGACCGCTAGTTAAGGCCATCATCGGCGGCGCGGCTCTGGCTGCGATCATCATTTCGCTACTGATCGTCGCCGCCCCCTCTGCCGCGGTCGGACCAGGCGGAGGTGCGGTTGCGTGGGCGGATGCATCCGGTGCTCGGGGTTGGACCCTCATGATCGTCGCTATGTTGCGAGCGGCGGCCACAACGGCTGCGGTCGCGGCCGGCGGTTGCGGTGGCGTGTTCGTTCCGTTCCTAGCGATCGGAGATCTGAGCGGTAGGGCATTCGCGCCGGTGGTGGGCGCGTCGCCTGATCTTGCTGGCGCTGCTGGGGCAGCGGGTGGGATTGCCGGCGGCTACCGTCTACCTGTCACAGCTATTGCCATGGTGATCGGAGTAGGCGGACCCTACAGTGCGACCCTGACCTGCCTGGCGACCGTCGCCACCGCCAGCGCAGCCGGACTCGGCGTTGCATGGGGCCTCGAAGCGCTGACCTCTCGCCGCTCGACCGGATCCCGAGTCACCACTCAGCCGGCACTCAAGTGACCTTCGACCCCTGACATGGTTGGAACCCCGGCTTTCGGGCATACCTTCGCTACGCAGAGAGTCAGACACCCAGAGGGTCGGCAACTCAATCACGACAGCTAGGAGACCATTGTCATGGCAACCTTCAAGGCCATCTCCCACCTAGACCTTTCGGTCTCAGACATCGACACCAGCGCCAAGTGGTACGAACAGGTATTCGGGCTGAAGAACCTGAAGCGCAGCGAACTGGACAACCGGACGATGGTCGTGTTGTTCCACCCAGACACTGGACTGATCATCGGGCTAAATCAGCACAGCGTCGTTCCTCTCGACACATTCGATGAGCGCAACGCTGGCCTTGATCATGTCGGATTCGAGGTGGGTCAACGCTCCGACCTCGATGACTGGGAGAAGCGGCTCACCGAGCTTGCGGTTGAACACTCGCCTGTCGAGGACACCGCCGTCGGCTCAGCGCTGGTGTTCCGCGCCCCCGACAACATCCAACTCGAGTTCTGGTGGACCAAGCCCCGCTGAGGAGACCC
>CAUJEC010000002.1 GCA_963169245.1 Actinomycetota bacterium | reverse complement strand
CCCCCGGTTACGACGCTGCCACAGGCGAGACAACGCTTGATCTGATCGAGTCCGCTGCCCGCGCTGCAACCGATGCCGATGTGGCTGTGGTCTTCGCCGGACTTCCGGGATCCTACGAATCAGAGGGCTTTGACCGACCTTCGCTCGACATGCCAGCCGGTCATGTTCAACTCATCGAGACAGTCGCTGCATCGGGGACGCCGGTGGTGGTCGTGTTGGCCAACGGCGGTGCGGTCCACATGCCCTGGGCAGAACGTGTCGCCGGAATTCTGGAGTGCTGGTTGGGTGGACAGGCGTCGGGGTCATCGGCTGTCGACGTACTCTTCGGCGATTCCGAGCCCGGTGGTCGACTTGCGGAGAGCATCCCGCATCACGTCGCTCAGCTTCCCTCGGATCGGAACTTCCCGGGCCTTCCACGTCAGGTGCAATATCGCGAAGGCCTGTATGTGGGATACCGGTTTCACGACACCGCAGGAGTTCCAGCCCATTTCGCCTTCGGCAGCGGCCTGTCGTACACCACTTTTGACTGGACCAAGCCGTCAGTTGCCAAGCCGAAGGTATCTCGGTTGCGCAAGACCGCTTCTGGCTCTACTGGATCGAGCAAGGCAACCGAAACGGCGGGCTCGGACGAGGGTGCCCCGATCGACATCGAGGTGAAGGTCCGGGTCACCAACACCGGTGACCGTGCGGGTTCCGATGTCGTTCAGGTCTACATCCGTCGATCGGATTCGGTTGTCTACCGCCCCAGACAGGAACTCAAGGCCTTTACAAAGGTCCACCTGGCCCCTGGCGAGAGTTCGGATGTCTCGATCCATCTGGATCGTTCGGCCTTCACCACCTGGGACACCGTCTCCCATTCATGGGTCGTTGAGGCTGGGAGCTATGACGTCGCCATTGCGCGTTCGTCCGTTGATGAGGTCCACGTCCAGAGCATCAGTATCGACTCCGATGATGCTGTGGCCACATCTGTCGGCCCCAGAGGCTTTGTGGCTGATGATGCCGAGTTCGTGACGATGCTCGGACATCCGATCCCGGCTGTTGATCCGGACCGGCCCTTCACGCGCAACTCGACCCTCGCCGACATAGAGGCCACCAAAATGGGGCGGATCATCTCCGACCGTGTCATCAGGGAGGGGCTCAAACGAGCAGAACACGAGTTCCCAGATCCCGACGAGGCGACAATCAAGATGTTCAAGTCCGCGCTTCGTGAGGGACCGGCTCGGGGACTGGTCCTCATGGGCGGTGGGGTCATCGGCTTCGACGCTCTGGATCGGATCATCGAAGGTCTCAACGGTGAGTGGCGTGAACTCGGCAAGAACCTCTTCGAGACCGCCAAGTCCGCCATCAAGAAGGACGGCTGATCAGTCGCCGGGCTTTGGCAGCGTCGTCGAGGAACCCTTCGACTTGGACTTCGACGACTGCGAGTTGGTCTCTGATCGCGAGTAGTTCCTGCGCCATGGGTCAGCTATGGACTTGGCACGCCTGGTTGACTTCGGTGGGTCTTGGAACGCAACAACGGGCACCCCCTCGTGGTAGGGGTTCATGAAGTTGAACCACACCTTGCCAGCAGTGTTGCCGCCCTGGACCTTCCCACCCTTGAGGCGGATCTGACCTGCGGGGTCACCGATCCAAACAGCCGTGGCTATCTGCGGGGTGTAGCCGACGAACCAGACGTCTGTGTTGCCACCATCGGTGGTCTCGTTGGTGCCGGTCTTTCCCGCGGCCACTCGCCTATCCGAGAGTCTTCCACCCGAGTAGGTACCCCCCGAGACGACACCACGGAGCGCCTCGGTGACCTGTAGTGCGACGTCACGAGGAATCGCCTGTGCGGTTGATGGCTTGTACGCGTAGAGCACCTTGCCGGAGCGGTCGGTCACCTTTGAGACGAAATGCGGCGGGTTGTACACGCCACCGTTGGCGATGGCAGCGTAGGCGGCCGCCATCTCCAGTGGTCGAACCGTTGTTGAGCCCAGAGTCAGTGACGGGTACTCGGCCGCGCCTTCGGAGATCGTCTGAATCCCCAGCCTTCGTGCGACATCAACGACCTTCTCGCCACCGACGACCGCCTGTAGTCGAACGAACGCACAGTTGTTGGACGACGAGGTCGCCTTGGCGAGTGTGACCGAACCACCCTTGCAACCCGACGGCCAGGTGGAGCCCTTGATCCCCCAGCCTTTGAGGAGTTTCGATGGTGCCGGAGACGCCGAGATCGTATCCCTGAGCGAGTAGCCATCCTCGAGCGCCGCAGCGAGGGTGAACATCTTGAATGACGACCCGGGGCTGCGACCAACCGCCGGGGTTGCGAGTTCCACTACTCCCTGGCCCGGGATGTCACGCTCCCCAACGACCGCCCTGACGGCGCCCGTCGATGGTTCCACCGATGCGACCACGGCAAAGCTCTGCGGGTTCGCCTTCTGGATCGGGTTGGTCATTGACGCGGCCGTAGCCAACAGTTGGGCACGGGGGTCATATGTCGAGGTGATCACGAGTCCGCCGTTGAAGATCAGGTGCTTTCTGAGTTCCAGCGACGGCGCAAGCCATTCGGCTCGAAGAAGCTCATCACGCACATGGCGTTCGTAGTAAGTGAGCTGTTGGGCCGAGTTGGCGGCCACTTCGCCCGACTCCTGACGTGGAACAGGCGACAGGTTGATCAACTCGGCCTCGGCCTCGGTTATCAGTCCTTCCTCGACCATTCTCAGAGTGACTATCCGGCGACGTTCCCGGGCAAGTTCCGGGTGACGAATCGGGTCATAGCCGTTGGGGTTTCGCACGAGTGCCGTGAGCATCGCGGCCTCGGCCCAACCCAGCTCGCTGGCCGATTTACCGAAATACAGCCTCGCTGCGGCCTCCACCCCGTATGCACCACGCCCCAGATACACGGTGTTGAGGTACTGGTTGAGTATCCGATTCTTGCAGTCTCTACGTTTGCGGTTGTGGCATACCTGGCTCTCGAGTTGTAGCGCCAGACTCGCCTCCCGAACCTTTCGGTCGATCGTCTGTTCATTACCGACCATCGTCAGCTTGACCAGCTGCTGGGTGATCGTCGACCCGCCCTGAGAGACCGACCCGGCGCTGCTGTTCGCCCGAAGCGCCCGACCGATCGAGCGTGCGCTGACACCCTTGTGACGGTAGAAGTCAGCGTCCTCCACAGCGAGCAGTGTCCGGCGCATCTGTGGAGAGATCTGCCGCAGCGGAACAATGACCCGGTTCTCGGCGCCGACGAGCTCACCAATCGGCTCGCCGTGCATGTCCAACACTGTGCTTCCCTCGACCAGTTCGGGAAGTGCTAGGTCACGGTTTCGTTCAAATGACATCCCACCGGAGAGTCCACCAAGTGCAGGAACGAACTGAGCACCAAGCAGACCGAACCCAACGGATCCGGCCACGACAATTGCAATGAGTCGAAAGATGAGCGAGAGGGTTCGGTTCATCGAGAGTCGGGGGGATACAAGGCTTCCTATGATAAGTCGCGCCCGACCGACATGATCAGAGGTGATTTCCGGTGGCCCGAATGAAACTCAGGAACCCCAAGGGGAAGGTCGCCATCGCCGGAGCCGGAGCAATTGCTGTGGTGCACTCGCTGGCTGCTCCAGCAGCGGACCTGAAGGTGACCGCAGTCGCCTCAAAGGGTGGGTCAAGCGCAAGGCATCTCGCCGGAAACATCGACGCTCGTAAGGTCTCACTCGACGCATTGCCCGCCGGTGCTCCGCTTCTGATCGTCGCGACCCCGCCGTCATCACATGAGCAGTTCGCCCTACAAGGACTCGCGGCTGGTGCCGACGTGCTCATCGAAAAGCCCGTGGCACCCACTCTTGCCGCCGCCGACAGGCTGATTGACGCAGCGGCCTCCCCCGACGCTGGACGGATGCTTGTCGCCGAGAATCTGATCCACTCGCCGTTCTGGAGCGTCGTCATGGAAAGGCGGGCAGAGCTGGGGCGACTTGGCCACCTCTCGGGCAGGGTTGTTCAGACCCCGCCCGAATGGGGTCACTTCCTCCAACCTCTCACCGACGGCGGAGTGCTCTTCGACCTCGGGGTTCACCCTGTGGCGCTTATGTTGTTACTTGCTGATGAGCCCGTCGTCAGCGTGTCAGCCGAGCTCTCTTCGCAGCGCAGTGACGGCGCGGACGACTGGGCCTCGCTGGGTATTCGTTTCGCCTCGGGTCTCGTTGCCGAGTTGGAGACCTCGTGGCGTCAGGATCCCGAACAGGGCGAGGAAGCCCATTGGGCGCTACAGGCCGCATCCAATGATGCTGTTGTCCGACTTGAGTTCGCCCCTGAACCACACGTCGAGTTCAACGGTGACGAGATCCACGTCGAAATGCGCCACTCTGCACCAGACCCTCGGCTCGAAAGCCTCGGTTATGTCGATCAACTGATCGACTTCGCTGATCGTTCGTCATCGCGCGGCCAGACTCTGACACAGGCGCGAGACGTCCTTGAGGTGATCTGCGCCGCGTACGCGTCCGCTGGGAATGGCGGTGCCGAGGTCACCCTGCCCTTCGATGGGGATCTCTCGGCGACGCCGATGCAACTCTGGCGAGGCGTCTGAACCCTGAAGCTCAGCTACAGCCGCCGGAGTGCTACAGCCGCCCGAGTCTCAGAAGTCGTCGTCGAGAGCGAAGTCCCCACCAACGGCTGTCTGGTACGCCGAGACGGTGCGCTCGAAGAAGTTCGTCAGCTCCTGGACATCCTGGAGTTCCATGAAACCGAACGGATTCTTCGACCCATATCGCTTGTCGAGACCAAGGGTCGTCAGACGCTGATCGGCTACGAACTGCAGGTACTCACGCATGTCATTGAGTGACATTCCCGGGATGCCCTGGGAGAGCAGGTCCTCGGCGAATGCGTACTCGCACTCAACGGCCTCGGAAATCATTTGGGTGATGTTGCCGGCGAGTTCCTCGTCGAAGAGCTCGGGGTCCTCACGGCGAACCTGCTCGATGACAGCGAACGCGAAGTTCATGTGGCAGCTCTCGTCACGGAAGACCCAGTTGGTGCCAGAGGCGAGCCCGTTGAGCAGACCCTTGGAGCGCAGGAAGTAGACATACGCGAACGCCCCGAAGAAGAACAGACCCTCGATGCAAGCGGCGAAGCAGATCAGGTTCAACAGGAACTGCTTGCGATCGGCACGGGTTCGGAGTTCATCCAGGCTGTTGATCGAATCGATCCACTTGAAGCAGAACTCGCCCTTGCGCCGGATCGATGGGATGTTGTCGATCGCGGCAAACGCCTGTGCCCGCTCGTCCATCTCGGGGATGTATGTGTCGAGAAGGGTCAGGTAGAACTGGACGTGCAGCGCCTCCTCGTAGAGCTGGCGAGACAGATACATCCGGCCCTCGGGCGTGTTGATGTGCTTGTAGAGGTTGAGCACCAGGTTATTGGAGACGATCGAGTCGCCGGTGGCGAAGAAAGCCACGAGACGGTTGATCATGTGACGCTCAGCCGGCGTCAGCTTTCGTTCGAGGTCGATAATGTCGTCCGAGAAGTCAACCTCCTCGACTGTCCAGGTGTTGCGGATCGCGTCGCGGTACATGTCATAGAACTGCGGGTAACGCATCGGGCGCAGCGTCAGGTGGAAGCCCGGGTCCAACAGGTTCCCCCCGCTGGGCGCCGAAGTCGAGAGGTCGATGACCTCTTCTTCGATCGGCTCCCCGAACCTCTCATAACGTGCTGCGTTGTCTGCCAAGGCCATGACTTATTCCCTTCTCTTTACAACTGTTGTTCTACGAATGTTTTGGCTTACGTTCTGATCTGACTGATCTGGTCTGACTGACCCGCTTGGGCCGGTCGGATTTGGCAGATCGGATTGGGCTGGTCGGGTTGAGATGATCAGCCCGGGCCGGCGAATGCCGCCTATTGGCAGGCCTCACAGGACTCGGGGTTCTCGAGCGAGCAGGCAACTGCGTCTGCGTCGCTGTAGCCGCTCTCGGGCTCAGGCTCACGAGTGGGCATGGGGACCGGCTCACCGCCACCGCTCGGTCCGCTGACCGGACCGGAACCACCGGTGGTTGTCTTGTTGATGCGAGTCGCCGGACGTGAACGCAGGTAGTAGGTGGTCTTGAGGCCGCTCTTCCATGCGTACATGTACATCGATGAGAGCTTCCCGATCGTCGGTGACTCCATGAACAGGTTCAGCGACTGTGACTGGTCGATATAGGCACCACGCCCGGCAGCCATGTCGATCAGCGAACGCATCGGCAGTTCCCATGTCGTCCGGAAGAGGTGGCGGATGCTCTCTGGGATCTCCTCGACGTCTTGAACCGAACCCTCGGCACGCTTGATCGCGTTCATGATCGGCTCGGTCCAGAGTCCGAGTGACTGCAGTTCGCGCACCAGATAGGTGTTGATCTGAAGGAACTCACCTGAGAGCGTCTCTCGCTTGAACAGGTTCGACACCTGGGGCTCGATGCACTCGTAGCAACCGGCGATGGATGCGATGGTCGCTGTCGGGGCGATGGCGATCATCAGCGAGTTGCGAAGGCCGTACTCGGCGATCTTGGCGCGCAGGGCATCCCAGCGCTCTGGTTCCGATGGGGTAACGCCCCACAGGTCGAACTGGAGTTGACCCTTCGAGGCTCTTGTCTCATCCCAACCTGTGTGGGGACCGAAGGTCTGGGCGAGTTCATTCGATGCCGTCAGGGCGCTGAAGTAGATGGCCTCGGAGATCCGGGTGGAGAGCTCACGGGCCTCATCGGAGTCGAAGGGCAGCTTCAACTTGAAGAAGACGTCCTGTAGACCCATCAGGCCCAGGCCCACCGGCCGCCACTTCGAGTTGGAGCGACCCGCGGCGTCTGTCGGGTAGAAGTTGATATCCACGACCCGGTCCAGGAACGGAACCGCCAGGCTCACGACCTCGGCCAGACGGTCGAAGTCAAAGGCAAGGTTGCCCGAGGAGTCCGGACGGACCATCGCCCCCAGGTTCACCGAACCCAGGTTGCACACTGCGGTCTCGGCCTGGTTGGTGACCTCGAGGATCTCGGTGCACAGGTTTGAGAGATGGACGACGTTGGGAGACCCGTCCGCTGCGACCGAGCCTGTCTGGTTGCACTTGTTGTTGGATGAGTCCTTGAAGTTCATCCAGCCGTTGCCGGTCTCTGCCAACGAACGCATCATGCGGCTGTAGAGAGTTCGCGCAGATACCTGCTTTTCGAAGGAGCCCTCACTCTCGGCCAACAGGTATGCCTCGCGGAAGTCATCGCCGTAGAGGTCCACGAGATGTGGAACCTTCTTGGGGTCGAACAGCGACCACTGCCAGTCGTTCTCGACTCGCTCCATGAAGATGTCGGGAACCCAGTTCGCGATATTCAGGTTGTGGGTACGGCGAGCGTGATCACCGGTGTTCTCCTTGAGATCGAGGAACGCCTCGATGTCCGCGTGCCAGGACTCCAGGTACACACAGGCAGCGCCCTTGCGGCGACCGCCCTGGTTGACCGCCGCGACCGATGAGTCAAGGGTCTTGAGCCATGGGACGATGCCGTTGGAGAGCCCGTTTGTGCCGCGAATGAGCGAGTCCCGCGAACGCACCCGGCTGTAGGACAGGCCGATTCCACCAGCGTGCTTGGAGAGTCGTGCGACGTCCTTGTAGCGGTCATAGATGCTGTCAAGGGAGTCCTCCGGCGAGTCGAGCAGGTAGCAACTCGACATCTGTGGGTGACGGGTCCCGGAGTTGAACAGCGTCGGTGATGAGGGCAGGTACTCAAGTGACGAGATGAGCTCGTAGAACTCGATTGCCTCATCTGGTGTCGTGGCTAGGCCACAGGCGACGCGCATCAGGAAGTACTGGGGCGTCTCGAGCACCTTGCGGGACTCGGGGTGACGCAGCAGGTAGCGGTCATAGACGGTCTGGAGTCCGAAGAACTCATAGAGCCAGTTCCGGTCATTGAGAATGGCGTCGTTGAGCTTGCGGAAATTCGTTGCCACCATCTCGGCGGTCTCATCGCCGATCAGGCCAGCATCATGCGCAGCGGCGACCGACTGCGAGAACGAGTAGATGTCCTGGTTCTGAACCTCTTTGTCGATCACAGTGGCCAAAAGACGTGCGGCTAGGCGGCTGTAGTTGGGCTCCTCGGCGATCAGCGATGACGCCGTGCGAATCGACAGGTCGTCGAGTTCCTGAGTGGTGGCCTTGTCGACGAGTCCCGAGATCGTCCTGGTGGCGACTCGCATTGGATCGACGTGCTCAAGACCCTTGGCGCAACGGGCGACGGCCTTGACGATTTTGTTGAGGTCGACGGCTTCGAGGCTGCCGTCACGCTTGCGGACACGCATGCCGATGTCGTCATCGTCCTCGTCGTCCTTGTCGTCGATGACGACCGGGTCCTTTGTTTGAACCGCTGTCGAGGGAGCAGCGGAGCCTGGTGGTTCTGCAAATCCCCCGGCATTGTCGCGATCGACGACGATCGGGGTTCCAGGCGGGGTTGAGATGACTTCGATCTCGGGAACTGTTTCTTTCGCACGAAGTTCGGCTTCGAGCAGTTCGATTTCTCCTGTTTCCTGAGAAAGTGCCACCTGTATGTTCCTCTCGTCTGTGATTTTCCGGTTGGTTTCGGTCGGTTAAGCGCCTGTTTGTGCGCTTTTGGCCCCAGATCCGCCGGATCCGTCGCCATAAGATCTGAATTTCGCGGAACCACCAGATATTGGGGTTCCATCCCCCCTGAGTCCCATATGTTGGGTCTCAGGTCTGTAATTACACGCGCGTAACTACAGACCTGTCAACGCTAAGGATCAAGTTTCGTGAACTCGGTCACGTTTCGCGCGAGAGCCCGCTCGGAGTGCGTTGAATCAACCACTCAGCGTGAGCTCCCTCCGCGTAGTGTGACCGCGAGGTGGGACCGCGAGGTGGACTCGGGGTGGACTCGGGGTGGACTCGGGGTGAAGCCGGGGTGGACTCGGGGTGAAGCCGAGTTGGGGCTGTGACGTCGGGAAAGGACGTCGGGATACGAGATCGGGCGAACTCATTGTCGATTGGTCCAGCCACCGCACGCCGCAAGGCTTAGCTTTGGCCCATGGCCCCTGATGACTCCCCCACCCACGATTCGAGCGCTCCGGCGTCGCCCGCATCAGAGTCCAATGCTCCGGTGGCCAGCGGCTCAGACTCCCCCGCTCCGACTATCGGGCCGGGCGACCCAGAGTCGTTCTGGACTCCTGGCGCCATTCCTTCAGCGACAGTCATCCTGGTTCGCGCCCAGCGACCGGGAATGATCGAGACGCTGATGCTCAAGCGTGACGCCGGACTCGCCTTCGCTGGCGGTATGTGGGTGTTCCCGGGTGGTCGAATCGACCCCGAGGATCTCCCCAGGAGCGACTCCGATCCAATGAACACAAGTGGCGGGAGCCTTGAGGCCGGAGCACGTGTCACAGCTGTGCGTGAAACCAAGGAGGAAGCGGGCTTGATTGTTGATCCGAGTCGACTCCGACGCTGGTCCCATTGGACCGCACCGCCGGAGTCGCCTCGACGCTTCACCACTGCGTTCTACATCGGGATTGTCGATACTGACGGGGATCAGGTCGTCATCGACGACCGCGAGATCCGTGAGTTCCGCTGGATGCCCCCATCCGATGTCATTGAGAGGCACGCTGCAGGCGAACTGGGTCTGACTCCTCCGACCTACATCACACTGACTCAACTGACGGGTCTGGACCCGACGACCGAACTCTCGGATTCCGTTAGCCGTCGTAGCATCGAACACTTCGCCACCCGATTCGGCTTCGTTGCTGAGACAATGATCGCGATGTACCACGGCGACGCAGGCTACGAGTCCAACGACGTGACCGCAGCCGGCCAGAGGCACAGGCTGACTATGGACACTCCGTGGATCTACGAACGTGACCCCTACTGACCTACGCCGAGCTGGTTCCACCTCACCAGAACTCGACTCGCTCGAGTCTTGATGTCAACACCTGCGAGCGGCCCGCGAGATAGCGTGCAGAAGGTGGACTCAAGCCGCGAGACAGTCATCCATGCCGACGCGATCGTGAAGGTCTACGGCCACACCCGAGCGCTCGACGGGCTGGATCTGGAGGTCCGCAAGGGCGAGGTTCATGCGTTCCTCGGCCCCAACGGTGCTGGCAAGACAACAACCATCCGGGCACTGTTGGGCCTGATCAATCTCGACGGCGGCAACCTCACCGTGTTCGGTCTCGACCCCGTGCGCGATGCGACCGAGGTCCACCGGCGTCTGGCCTATGTACCCGGTGATGTCGCGGTCTGGCCCAACCTGACAGGTGGCGAGACGATCGACCTGCTCATCCGGATGCGCGGCGCGGACCCTCACGGTCCATCATCGAGGCGGAAGGAGATGATCGAGAGGTTCAATCTGAACCCGACCAAGAAGGGTCGCGCCTACTCAACGGGGAACCGGCAGAAGATCGCACTCATCGCAGCGCTGTGCTCGCCAACGGACCTACTGCTACTCGATGAGCCGACAACCGGGCTCGACCCGCTGATGAAACAGGTCTTCAACGAGTACCTCGCCGAGTTGAACTCCGAGGGAACCACCGTGCTCATCTCCAGCCACATATTGAGTGAGGTCGAACGACTCGCGGAGACGGTCACGATCATCCGCGACGGCATGACCATCGAGACCGGTGCCATCGAGGATCTGCGACATCTGAGCCGCACCAAGATCCACGCCACGGTGACAGGCCCTATTCCAGACCTGACGAGAGTCCCGGGAGCACACGACGTCGTCGTCGATGGGACACAGATCGAATGCAGCGTCGACGCCACAGAACTCAGCAGTGTCCTGAGCGCACTGGCCCAAGCCGGGGTGCAGTCGCTCACGAGCAGCCCACCAACGCTCGAGGATCTGTTCCTCGACGTATACCGCTCCGATTCTCCGGCCACGGACCGATGACTGCCCAGTTCTTGTCCAGCGCTGAGCCACCGCGCAGGGAAACGCATCGGGTTGGTCCCGTTCTGTTCTGGCGCCTGGCACTGAAGCGCGACCGGGTGGTGGCCCCGATCTGGATCCTGACGCTGTCCCTCACAAGCTTTGCCGCCGCAGCAGCTGGTGGAGATCTCTATCCGGACGAGGCGAGTCGAGTCGTGGCGGCGAGGGCGCTGAATGCGACGGTCGCTCTGGTCGCCCTATATGGACCGATTCTCGACGTCCACAGCGTTGGCGAACTGTCGATGACGAAGCTCACGGTTCTGTACTCGACACTGGTGTCGGCCATGGCGCTCTTCATCGTGAGGCGACACATGCGCTCTGACGAGGACGCCGGACGAGCCGAGTTGATGGGGGCCATGGCGACGCCTGTGACCACACCACTTCGAGGGGCGCTCCTCCATGGGACCGGCATTTCGATTGCGCTCGGAGTGCTCGTCGCAGTTGCGAACACCGCTGGCGGGCTTCCGCTGCGAGGTTCAGTGGCCTTCGGTGCGGCGTGGACGGGAACGGCGATGGTCGCCGCGGGTATCACCGCGGTGGCATGTCAGGTCGGCTCCGATGCACGATCAGCCGCAGCGATCGCATCGACGGTGTTCGCCTGCATGTACGCCCTTCGGATCATCGGCGACACGACCAACGCGTCGTGGGTGGGTTGGCTTTCGCCATATGCGTGGAACACAAGGCTGAGGTCATATGGGGAGACCCGGTGGCCGGTGCTGGCGCTCTACGGCGTTCTGGCTGCGTCGCTTTATGTCGTGGCCGACCGTATGAGGTTGCGTCGAGACCTCGGAGCAGGTCTCACCCGTCTACGCCCCGGGCCAGCGGTCGCCTCACCCCGACTCGGTGGCATTGTTTCCCTGTCGTTGCGCACCCACCGTCAGATGTTGATCGCTTGGACCATCGGGATCGCATCGTGGGGCCTTCTGTTCGGTCTACTCACACCGAGTTTCGACTCCTTCGCAACACCCGAGGTCACCGAGATGCTCGCCCGACTCGGAGGAACCGGAGATTTCCGCGACATCCTCATCACGGCGGTCGTCTCGATCATGGGCATCCTCGTGTCATGTTTCGCGATCGCCACCGTCGGACACGCTGGTGCCGATGAGATCGCCGGACGAACTGAACAGGTCCTGGCGACGTCGGTCTCTCGCTTCAGAGGATTCGTGACCCTGGTCATCGTCTCGGTGGGTGGTGCTACTTGGCTGCTGCTAATCGTCGGCGTTGCCCAGGCGCTTGGGGTCGGCAGATCGACCAGCCACGGCTTCGTCGAACTCGTCGGCTCGGCCCTGGTCCAGGCGCCCGCGGTGTGGGTTGTAACTTCGCTCGGGATCCTTCTGTTTTCGTTGCGCGCCTCGTGGGCGCCGGCCGGGTGGGCAATTGTTGTCGCAGTGACGACCCTCGGACAGGTCGGCGAGATGCTCAACCTGCCTCGACCCGTGGTCAACATCTCACCGTTCGCCCATGTACCCAAGATGCCTCAGGAGAGCTTTCGCCCCCTCCCAGCGCTCATACTGAGCGCGCTCGGCATAGGCATCGTGGCCGTGGCATGGTTGCGTTATCGCTCCCGGGACATCGGCACATGAACCAACGACGCACAGAGGGCTCACTGACCCATGGATGAGCCGACAGACAACTCCACCGAACCGAACTCCGAGGTAGATACCCCCGCGACCCAGAACCCACTGACAGATCGCCCCACGATCCAGGACTCAATGATCCAGGACAACAAGGACCTAGGCGACGGTCGCACGAAACGTTCGCTTGGGCGAGTGCTCGCATCGCGGGCGGCTTTGGTCCTCTGGGTTATCGGATTCACCCTGGTTATGGTTCCCCTGGTCGCCCGGGCCGATACCCACGCAGGCCCAGGCGAGTTCAATGTTCTGCTCAAACCATCACTGTCGGGGCGCACCGAACTCGTGGTCGCTCCGCTGGGATCACTCTCGGCCAAGACCCATGACGCACCTGTCTCATTTCGAATTCGACTCGACGAACTGAACGTCGTTGACGCCATCGGCACGACAACCGATGGCGGAACGAAGGACCTCGAAGATCAGATCCGTGACGACCTGCCGAATGCACTCCTGCGCGTTGGTCTGATCATCGCGGCCATCAGCGCAGGGGTGGGTGTCCTGGCCGCGCTCGCCTTCCCTGGACGACGCTCCCCCGCCAGAACGGTGATTGGCGCCATCGTCGCACCCCTGACGATTGCAGCGATCACTGCTCCGGCGGCCCTTACCTATGACCCCGACCGGCTCATCTCGAGCCCCGAGATTCGAGGGCCCATTGCTGCCTCTGACACGCTCGTCGCAAAGGTGACCGGCCTCGATTCACGCTATGGCACCGTCCGCTCTCGGACAGAGGTCCTCTCGAGCCGCATCGCTGATCTCTACTCTTCGGCCAGGACCCGTGAGATTGCCAAGTCAGAGGGCGACGTCGTCATCCTCCATGTTTCCGACATGCATCTCAACGGAGTCGGCATTTCCCTTGCGAAGGATCTTGCCAAACGGTTCAAAGTGGACGCTGTTGTGGACACCGGCGATTTCACGTCGTTCGGCTTTGCTCCCGAGTCGGGTTTCGTGGACCAACTCCAGGGATTCAGCGCCCCCTACTACCTCATTCCCGGAAACCACGACAGTGCTGAGGTCCGACGCAAGCTCAAGGCCTCTCCCTATCTGCACTACATCGACGGTCAGACCTTCAATGTGGGTGACGTCACTATCCTCGGTATCGGAGATCCCACCGATACAGCTCTGCGGATCATCCCGAGGGAGCGGATCCGCCAGCAGTACAGGGACCAGTTCGCAAGCACCGAACGGCTGGTCAGGCGAACCAAACCCGACCTGGTTCTGGTTCACAACCCGTTTCAGCTGACTCCGGTGATGGGCAAGGTCCCTGCCGCTGCTGCGGGTCACCTGCATCTGACGAAGCTGGAGGACGTCAAGGGCACAATCCTTGCTGTTGTCGGGTCTTCCGGGGCGACCGGGCTTGGAAACCTGCTTGTGGACCGGTCTCAGCCGTACCGTTTCGAACTCCTCCGGTTTGCTGACTCGAAGCTTGTGGCGATCGATCAGATCGAGTTGAACAGCGACGGTGGAGAGTTCACCCTGCGACGGCGGATCATCGACCTCGACGATCTCGATGTTTCCGATGAACTTCCCGAGGCTGATGGCAGCGAGCCATCGAAAGAGGAGATCGAACAGCGTGATCCGGGCATTCTCGATGCCGTCACGTCATCGACAGCTGCGTCGGGATCCAGCGAAGATGATTCCACTGGAACCGCCTCGACCGGATCGGGGTCGTCGCAGCCGGAGCCGTCGCAGCCCGACGCCACTGGATCGACCGGTCCCGCCACCACAGTGCCTGCGGGGGACACCGGCACCCCGCGAGGGGTCACAACAACCACCCCGTAGGACCGTGGGCCCGGGTCACGTCAGATCCTCGCCCGAGTTCGCCCATCCCTTGCTACTTGGTTGCTTCTATCGCGGAGGGGTCGCGATTACAACAACCAACTAGCGAAAGCGACGGGCGCTTGGCGGCCAACGACTCGGCCACGAACGAAAGCGACGCCGACCGGTGCCGACCGGTTGAGCGGGCCAACCCGTCGCCGTCAGCACACCCACGACACCTGCAGATTCGTGCTATCTGGGCTCTTCGGGGCCAACAGCCAGCCCGACTAGAATTCCGGGGACCGCCAGCACACGGAGCTCCCGTAGATGAACGCCCCCGACCCCATGAGTTCGACTGAGAAGCCGTACCCCGATGTCCCATCGAAGGCCGATTATCCGGCCATCGAACGGGCGATTCTGGAGCGCTGGGATTCACAGAAGACCTTCGAGCGGTCGATCGACCGACGACGTGATCAGGGCGCCGAGGAATATGTGTTCTACGACGGTCCTCCGTTCGCCAACGGTCTACCTCACTACGGCCATCTCCTCACCGGCTACGTCAAGGACGTCATCCCTCGCTTTCAGACGATGCGCGGCAACGTCGTGGACCGCCGATTTGGCTGGGACTGTCACGGACTTCCGGCCGAGATGCAGACCGAGAAGGAACTCGGGGTCTCGGGGCGAGTGGCTATAACCGAGTACGGCATAGACAAGTTCAATCAGGCATGCCAGACCTCTGTGCTTCAGTTCACCAGGGAATGGGAGGAACTCGTCCACCGTCAGGCACGTTGGGTCGATTTCGAGAACGACTACAAGACCATGGACCAGTCCTACATGGAGTCGGTCATCTGGGCGTTCTCCCAACTCTGGGACAAGGGCCTGATCTATGAGGCATACCGGGTGATGCCCTATTCGTGGGGAGCTGAGACACCGCTGTCCAACTTCGAGATCCGCCTAGATGACGCCACCCGTCCCCGCCAGGACCCCGCCCTCACGGTCGCTTTCACCTTCGACGCGGCCGCAACGGACCCAGAGCGTGTACCCGAACCGCTCCGGGGAGACCGTGCCGTCGAACTGTGGGCATGGACGACCACCCCGTGGACCCTGCCATCCAACCTGGCGCTCGCTGTCGGGGGCGACATCCGCTACGTCGTGGTCGACTCGCCAGCCCGAGACGCTCTCGTGGTCCTCGGCGCCAACGCCCTCTCCAAGTACGAGAACGAACTGGGCGAGGGGCACAGCATCGTGGCCGAGGTACTCGGCTCCGAACTCGCAGAACTCCACTACGCGCCACTGTTCGGTTACTTCACGAATCACGCCGATTCGTTCCGGGTGCTCGTCGATGACTACGTGACAGACGACGACGGAACCGGAGTCGTACACAACGCCCCCGGCTTCGGTGAGGACGACCAGCGGGTATGTGAGGCCAACGGCATCGTGTTGGTCTGCCCGGTCGACGACTCCGGACGTTTCACTGGCGAGGTCAGCGACTACGCGGGCGTCAACGTTTTCGACGCCAACCCGGGAATCATCAAGGACCTCAAATCACATGGGGTCGTCATCCGCCACGATACTTACGATCACAACTATCCACACTGTTGGCGCACCGACACCCCCATCATCTACAAGGCCGTGTCGTCGTGGTATGTGAAGGTGACCGAGTTCCGCGACCGCCTCGTCGAGGTGAACGAGCAGATCAACTGGATCCCCTCCCATGTCCGCGACGGGCAGTTCGGCCGTTGGTTGGAGGGCGCCAGGGACTGGTCGATCTCTCGCAACAGGTTCTGGGGGTCACCGATCCCGGTATGGCGCAGCGACGACCCCGCCTATCCGCGCATCGACGTCTACGGGTCACTCGATGAGATCGAGGCCGACTTCGGAGTCAGGCCCGCCAGCCTTCACCGTCCCGACGTCGACCAACTCGTACGATCCAACCCCGATGATCCGACCGGCAAGTCGATGATGCGCCGCGTGACCGAGGTATTCGACTGTTGGTTCGAGTCGGGCTCGATGCCCTACGCGCAGGTTCACTACCCGTTCGAGAACAAGGAGTGGTTCGATGAGCACTCCCCCGCCGATTTCATCGTCGAGTACATCGCCCAGACCCGCGGCTGGTTCTACACCCTCCATGTTCTCTCGGTTGCGCTCTTTGACCGCCCGGCGTTCACCAATGTGATCTGTCACGGCGTCGTGTTGGACCACGAGGGCCGCAAGCTGTCCAAGCGTCTGCGTAACTATCCAGACCCTGCTGACGTATTCGAGTCGCACGGGTCCGATCCGCTGCGTTGGCATCTGATGGCGTCGCCGATCCTGCGGGGTGGAGACCTGCGCATCGCGACAGACGGATCGGATTTCACCGAAGTGATCCGGACAGTGGTGAATCCGATCTGGAACGCGTACTCGTTCTTCACTCTGTACGCGAACGCGGACGGATACCGTGCAAAGGTCCGCGCGGACGCCCAGGGCGTGCTCGATCGTTACATCCTGGCCAAGACCGCTGATCTGGTCGACAGCGTGACAACCAGACTCGACGGCTACGATATCGCTGGCGCATGCCACGACATTCAGTGGTTCATCGACGCTCTCAACAACTGGTACATCCGCCGGTCCCGCGAGCGATTCTGGGCACCTGGCAGCGGCTCTGACGAGATCTCGGTCCAGGACAAGCACGACGCGTACGACACGCTCTTCACCGTGCTCAACACCCTCGTTCGTCTGGCTGCTCCGCTGCTGCCGATGCTCGCCGATGAGATGTACCTGGGCCTCAATGGCAACGGCGAAGACGGTGCTGATTCGGTACATCTTCAGGACTGGCCCGACTCTGGTGCACTACGCCACGATGCGGCTCTCGTCGCGACGATGGACCAGGTCCGAGATGTATGTTCGGTGGCACTGAGCCTTCGAGAGGACAACCGTCTGCGATCCAGGCTTCCGCTCAGCCGACTCACGATCGCGTCACGCGACGGTTCGGGAATCGCCGAGTACTCGTATCTGATCGCAGATGAGGTCAACGTCAAGGACATCGAGATCTCCGATGACCCTGCACTGATCGGGAGTTTCTCACTCAAGCCCGACGCAAGGCTCCTTGGACCACGCCTCGGCAAGGACGTCCAGCACGTGATCCGTGCGGCCAAGGCAGGCGAATGGAACCAGAATGACGACGGCACCGTCGAGGTCGCTGGGCAGATTCTCCAGCCGGGCGAGTTCGCACTCGCCCTACAACCCCGTGAGGGCAGTGTCGCAGCACCTCTGCACCACAGCGACGCGGTGGTGGAACTCGACATCGAGTTGACCGATGAGTTGGTTGCAGAGGGTATGGCCAGAGACCTGGTCCGCATGATCCAACAGGCCCGAAAGAACCAGGGGCTTGTCGTAACGGACAGGATCAACCTGGCAATCACGGGTGACGACGACCTCACACGCGCCCTTGGGCCGCATCTTGAGTGGATTGCCTCACAGGTTCTGGCGCTGACGGTCGATGTCGGCTCTGCGAGTGACGACGGCTCTGCCAGTGACGACGGCTCTGCCAGTGACGACGGCTCTGCGGGTGATGTTGAGGAATCAGCACACCGAGGCAACATCGACGGACATGACGTTGCTGTCCGCATCGAGGTCGCTCAACAGAACAGCTGAATCAGAAGTAGCCCTTCTGATCGGCCTTGTTGGGGTCGGCCTTCTTCGCCATGGTCAGGGCCTCTTCACGATCACGGATACCGATCACCTCTAAGAGACGGTTGCCATCGATGACGGCCATCGAGACTGTCGCGAGGTTGGGTGGCCCGAAGATCGAGACACCTGCGCTGGATCGATTCAGCGACTGAATGAGAGGGTCGGGGAACTTACTGACCAACACGACCACCCGTTCACCGGTGTCCGCGACCACACACGGCAGACCCTTGACCCAGCCCTGAACGAGACGTTCGACCATCTCCCCGGCTTTGAGTTGCTCGTCCAGCAGAACCAGCAGCGGTCCGGCATCGACGACGCTCGCCGGATCCAGTCGACCAACAAGCGCCGCCAACGACGGCGGAATGACCACATCGTCGAAATCCTTCGGCGAACGTCCACCAGCACGCGGACCGGCCGAGAACACCGGCCCTCTTGCCGCTGGCGCGACTCCAGCCTCGCGGGCAGCGGCCTGTCCCGCAGCGGACATTCCGGGGCGCTGCCCTGTAGCGGTTCCGGTGGCCCCCCGATCTGCACGCATCCAAGGACGATACGGCGGCGGGACGTTGCTGTCGTAGATGCTCGACCGCCCGGTCCCAGCACCGGTGGCGACGTCGGTGGTTGAACCGGCCCCAACCCCCGACCCGGCACCCGAACCGGTTGTCGCGCCCGCAACTCGAGGATTGCCGCCGGCCATCGCTCCTGAGCGTGCTGTGGTGTGGGCGCTCGGTCCGCCCGCGGTCGCAACTGTCGGGCGTGGCCACGGGAGTTGAGCGCCCTCGACCCACCCCACCAGGTCGCCCCACATCTGGGACAGGCTTCGCCGCTTCGCAGTACCCCCGGAGTCGACAACAGCTTCGAGCGGGGGGACCGACGCAGCCCACCGGGCCGGGATGACAGCAGAGATGATGCCCAGCCCCGCTGCAGCAATCGCCGTGAAAAGCAGCATCGGAATGGGGACGACAAACCCCGTCACTCCAAAGCTACGAATTGCAAGCATCGCAACCCACGCCCCGAAGGTACCGACGACGATCCCCAGGATCGTTCCGACCACGGCAAAGGAGCCGCCCTCGATCAACACCACCCGCAGAATCTGCTGCCTGGAAGCTCCAGCAGCACGAAGCAGCCCGAACTCACGTCGACGTTCACCGACAGAGAGCAGGAGAGTGTTGATGACACCGACTAGAGCCTGAACGAGGGTGAAGAGCAACATCCACTGGATGACCCGCTCGAAGCCACGCAACAGTTCCGATCGCGAGTTGACGAACTCGCTGGGGGCCAGCACGGATTTGACCCCGTAGTCCTTGGCGACGGCCTCGACGCGTCTGCGTACCGCTGCGAGGTCACCACTTGCGGATACGAGCGCCGCAATGTCGATCGACTTGGGCACCTGTCGACTCAACAGCGATCTGGTCACCACCGCAGCACCCAATAGGACATCCCCGTTGGAGTAGATGCCCTCCACTCTGAGCATCTCGGTGGCCTGACTTGTGAAAACCACAGGCAGGGTGTCGCCAACGTTCGCCTTGAGTTGTTCGGCCATGGGTTGGGACAACAGGATTCCCGAGTCGGTCAGACCCTGCGGTGCAGGCCCAACCCACCCCGGCGAGAGGACCCGATCGAGCGAGTTGCCGTCCATGCCCGTCAGACGTGCCGGAAGCTGACCGATGTAGACGCGTCCCACCTGCCAGCCCGACACAGCGTCGACCCCGTCGATCTTGGCAAGGTCACCCAGTAGCCCCGATGGAAGTCCGCCGACGGTGAAGGTCCCCGAATCCACAACGAGGTCGGCTTTGATGAGCCGTGAGACGTCACCGTCGAGCGACGCCGAGAAGGACGTGAGGAACACCGCTATTCCGGTCACAACCGCTGTTGCCAACAACAGGGCGCCCGTCGTGGCTGCGGTCCGGCTCCGGTTGCGTATTGCATCACGCGCGCCGATTCGCTTGAGCGCAGTGGAACTCTCGGGGAACACCAGAATCCCCGCGGATACCGCGTATGCGAGGCCGGTCGGCACCATTCCAAGGGCGGCCATGGCGAGTGCCGCCCCGACTGCGATCTCAATCTGGTTGCCCTGGGCGAGGTCCCCGATCACCAGAAATGCCCACAGGACCAGCCCGCCACATAGCGCGACGGTCATGATCTTGGTGAGGCGCTGGGTGAGCGTCGGCGGGGTGGACGCCTGCGTGGGTGTGATCGCCTCTATGGCCGGTACCCCACATGCCTTCCAGGCTGGAACGATCGCCGCGAGAACCGTTGCGGCCGCCCCGACGAGCACTGCGGTGGCGATGGCCGGCACCGAGATCGGCGAGCCGCTGACGGGGATCGGCGTCCCGATGGCCCCCAGGATCAACTCGATGAACGCTCCAAGAAGCAGCCCGAGAGGTGCTCCAGCGACAGAGGCGACACCAGCGAGAAGTGCCGCCTCGGCAAGCGCAGCGACAAGGATCTGGGGTCTCTTCGCGCCGACCAGCCGGAAAGTCGCGAACGTCAGTCGGCGCTCGGAATACAACAGGGTGAGCGAGTTGGCAGCGGTGACCATACCGACCACCAGGGCCAACCCGGCGAAGCCCATGATGAGCGAGCGGACGAGCGTGAAGCTGCGCGTGACGCTCTCCTGACGGTGGACAGCGGCCTCCTCACCAGTGACGATCACCGTGCCCGGAGGAAGCCCCGATTCGATTCTGCTGCGCACTTCCTCGACGTTCGCGCCCTGATCGAGCCGGATCGCCACTCGTGTGTCGGTGTTCTCCATGGCGAAGATCTGACGCGCCTTGTCCGTAGTGAACAGCGCCAGCGATGACCCGTCGGGCAGATCCCCCCGCGAGGTCGTCACGACCCCGACCACCCGGTAGGACTCAAGTCCACCTCGGGCGACGACCGACACCGAGTCACCCACCTTGATGCCAGCCCGTTCGGCTGATCGATGGTCGATCACGACCTCGTCGGCGGCTTTCGGTGCCCGACCCCTGCCCACGAACTCATAGGGTGACATCTTCGGATCACCCGGCCAGTTAGCCCCGATGGGTTGTTCGGTGAGTCCAGGCGCGACCAGCGAGTTGCCCTTCGGGTCGATGATCACCGCTATGTCCTCGACGCGTGGCACCACAGCCGCCACATCGGGTTGTCCTACCAGTGACACGGCGATGTTCGTCGAGATCAGGCGGCGGGTCTGCTCAAGAGCGGACTCGTAGGCGACGTCGCCCTCGATGACCAGATCGGCCCGTTCGATACCCGCAGCGGAGAGATCAGTTAGCCCATCGGAGACTCTGTTCAGCAGGGTCAGAGCACCCGCGAGGTATCCGACGCTGAGCGCGATCGCTGCGCTCGCCAGCCACAGCCTGCGGCGTTGGCGCGCCATGGCGCTGACCATTCTCCATATTCCGGTTCCCACCCGGATGCCCCCTGGTGTTGCCATCCGTCAGGCGGTTGCGCTGTCAACTACTTGGTCGACGTCTTCTGAAATGAGAATCGATCCGGAGGTCTGACCATCGGTGATGAGCGCCAACCAGTAGTGCCCCTCCCCCAGACGCCGTCGGACTGACGTGATCGTCTCACTCGGATGAACTCGAGGAAGCGACCAGATCGGCTCCACAAAGGAGGTTATAGGGACGACCCTGCGCTGGGCGGGTGGGACCTTGCGAATCACCTCGTAGGACGCAACAGCTGAGACCTGTCCGTGCTGGTCGAGCACCGGAATGAGCGGAGAACCTGGAGAACGACCGAAAGCCGATTCCAGGTCCGCAACCGTCGCGCTCGACGCGAGCGGATTCGGAAGCTGGCGGCCCAGGGGGCCCACCTCCCAGTCGAGCATCGTCGGATCCGGACGGGATGCAGACCACTCCAGACGTGACGCCACAAAGAGGAACACCGCCAAAATCAGTCCCCACACTCCGCTGATGAAGGACGACCGCCACATGGCGATGATGGAGATCACCGCAATGACGCCACTGAGGATCTGACCCCACAGAGTCGCGGTCCGGGTTGCGGTGATGCGACGGCCACTCCGACGCCACAGCCATGCCCGGAGAATCCTCCCGCCGTCGAGCGGGAACGCCGGAATCAGGTTGGAGACCCCGAGAATCATGTTCATCGCAAAGAGCCAGATAATCAGAAGTTCGAACACCGGTGACACGTCGATACGCCTGGTGAGGAGTATCCCGATACCGAAGAACGCCGCGCACACAAAGCTCATGGCCGGTCCGGCCGCTGCAATCCTGAACTCGGCTCCCGGATCGTCGGCCTCTCGTTCGAGTTTTGCCACCCCGCCGAAGAGCCACAGTGTGATCTCCGAGACGTTGACATCGTTGCGTGCTGCGACATAGCTGTGACCGAGTTCGTGCGCGACGAGCGACGCCATGAACCCGATCACACCGAGGACGCCTGCGAACCAGTAGGAACTGCTCATGTGGCCGGGTGCGCCGGTTGGCAGGGTCACCTTGGCGAGTGTGTACGCCAAGAGGACCGATACCAGGACTACTCCGATGTTGATGCCGATCGGGACGCCGAGCAGCCGACCGATTCGAAGGTGGGTTCGCATCACCCATGAGGGTACTGCCACATTGGAGGCGAGACTGTCGACGCTGTACCACTTCTGAGGTTTCCCTGAGTGACCCCTCCTACTACTGATTCGGATGCTTCGCACTCGGCACCGGGTGAGCTGTTCTCACGTGTGGAGCGCAGAGCGGAACTTCTCGCCCTTCAGCGCGCCGGCACGCCCGATCACTCGCTGGTCGACGAGTTGGAATCCCTCACAGCTCACCTGAACAGGGCGCTGTCGGAATCACCCACCAACATCAGGAGACTCTCCCCGACCGACGACGAGGATCTGCTCATCCGCTTGGTCGCTGTCGAGCCTGTGCACCCACTCGACCTGCCAGATCTGGTCGAGGGAGATAGCACTGCCGACGCCGGTCAGGCAGCTGACGGACGAGGTGGCACTGCCAACGCCGTGGAGATGATCGCCTCCACCCCCGGGCTGCTCTCCGCTGTCCATCAACGATCATCGGGCGATCGGTACTGCTTCGCGCTCGAGAGCCAAGCGCTGGGCGAACATCCGATGAACGTGGTGTGGGTGGCGATCTGTGAGGACCTGCCCCGCGGCATGGGACAGATCCTGCGACCGGACCGTCCACAGGCCAACCTCGACTCGGCCGGCTACGCCGTCTACTACTCGATCTGGAACGCACAGCCCGGCCTGGCTGGAATCCCCGGCGGTTCAGAGTTACTCAAGATGGCAGCCGCGAGCCTGCAGGCGGCTCATCCGAGCATCCACACCCACACGACGATCTCACCCGTACCCGGTTTCAGGAAGTGGGTCGAGTCGGGGAAGGGCCGACCGGTCTCCACCGTCATCGCCACCGAGGCGAGCCTTCTACAGGAGTGCGCTCGTTATCTCTGCAGCACCGATGCCGACGGTCGACCAACTGATCCCGTAGCCAGATTCCACATGCGCAACGGCGCCCGGATGTGGAGGCTCATACCCAACGCCGATAGTTCGTCGAGGGGCTGGGATCGATCCTGGGGAGTGATGGTCAACTACCGCTACGCGCCCGAGGACACCGATTCGAACGCTCAGCGTTTTCGAGAGGGTGAACTTGTTCTCGACGATCAGGTTCGCTCACTTCTCTGAATGGACCAAGAGCGGTCTACGGATAGATTGGCGCGTCAATCGACTGAGGACCACTGTGAAGACCGACCGCGAAGACACGCCCGACGACAGGGCGGCCGCAAACCAACTCGCCAACGAACTGGATGACCAGTCAGCTGAGACGACGACGGCTGACACGGCAGCGCTCACGTTTCCGAAGCGCCTCTGGCAGACGATCACTGCCCCGCTGACATATGGCGGCCTGGTTCTTGGGGTCGTGTTCGGCTGGCAATCCTTCAAGCCGACCCTTATGCCCCGCGGTGGCGTCAGCCAAGCGGCGATCACGGCTCTGTGTGTCCTGTTGGGCTACGCCTTCGGAACACTTGCCGGCCGCATGGTCAGATTCGCTCTCGACCGTTCTGGGGTGAAGATCCCGGCTTCTGTCTGGCCGACGGCAAGGAAGGTGCTTGCCGGTGTAGCGGTCGTTGTCGCGGTTGCAGGTCTGGTGCTGTGGGTCGGATGGCAGAACGACCAGAGGGACCTCGTGGGAATGGATCACATCTCCCTCACCGCTGCGATCCCCGTCGTCATCGTTGTTCCGATCCTCGTGTTGGTGATCGGCTCGATCGGGCGTCTGGTCGGGGCTTCGGTCCGTAGCCTCGACCGATGGAACCAGAAGCATCTCTCCCGCACCGCAGCACTGGTCGTTACGACCATCATCGTCGCACTCGCAAGCATCTATGTGCTTCGTGACGTCGCTTTCACCAGGTTCACCCTCTGGGCCGATTCGGCTTTCGGGTCGGTCAACACGACAACTAGCGACGACGTGACCCAACCCCGCAACCCCGAGGCCTCAGGCAGCCCGGAGTCGCTCGTCGACTGGGAGTCCCTTGGTCTGCACGGCCGTTCCTTCGCTGGAGGGTCAACGTCGCCGGAGGAGATGAAGGAATTCTGGGGCGAGGAGGCCGAACTCGTGACTCCCGTCCGCGCGTATGTCGGCAAGACCGACGGCACCATGAGGGATCGTGCCCGGCTGGCGGTGCGAGAACTGGAGCGCGCCGGCGGATTCGACCGCTCCGTGCTTGTGGTCGCAACTACAACAGGATCGGGTTGGATCGACCCGGACGCCGCAGAGGCTCTCGAGATGATGCACCGTGGCGACACCGCAATAGTGTCGATGCAGTACTCGTTCCTGCCCAGTTGGATCTCGTTCGTGACAGATCTCGACGCTGCCGCGGATTCCGGGACCGAACTCTTCAACGCAACCTATGAGCGTTGGAGCCAACTACCCAAGACCGACCGCCCGAAGCTGATCGTCTTCGGACTGAGCCTCGGTTCCTACGGGGCGGAGTTCGCTTTCGCCGGCCCCGACTCCATGACATCACTCGCCAACGTGGAGGCCAGAACCGATGGTGTCCTGCTCGTCGGAGCGACCAACTCCAACCCCATGCACCGCCAGTTCGTTGCGGGGCGCGACGCCGGATCAACAGTGTGGAACCCCATCTATGACGGGGGCCGCGATGTTCAGTTCATAACCCGAGATCCCAACCAGACGACTCCCACAAAGCCGGCCACATGGCCACTCGTCTATGTGCAGCATCCGAGCGATCCGGTCACCCAATGGGGGTTCGACTGGCTGTGGTCACCAAGCGCATGGAACGACAGACCCCGCGGATATGACGTCCCCGACACCGGTGGATGGTTCCCGGTTGTGACCTGGGTTCAGGGTGTCTTCGACCTGATGGCCGGCTTTGGCGCCCCTCCCGGATTCGGCCACGACTATCGGCTCGACTACGTCAATGGATGGTCACGAGTCGTGCCGCCCGATGCGTGGACCGTATCTGACACCAAGCGCCTCGAAGCCTTCCTGGCGGACTAACCGACTGACCGCCAGACCAAGTGACGGACTGACCAAGTGACGGACTGACCAAGTGACTGAGAATTCACCCCTGAGCCCACATGTAGCGCTCGGGTTGCTGGTGGCCTGTGTGGCGATAGTGAACATCGTGCGCAGCGCCGTCGTCCCCAATGACTGGCATTTCCTGCTCAATGTGTCCCTCGGTCTCGTCGGCGTGGCCATTGCAGCACTGGGGGGAATGGGCGTAGGCGAGATGGGGCTCTCCTCAACCGATCTGGCAAGTGGCCTTCGCCTGGGCGGAATCGCGTTCGCCGCCGTGAGCGCAGTCGTCATCTCCGGTGGCCTGTTGGGACTGGTGGCCGATGACCGGACTCACATGTCGATGACCTCGATGCTCTTGAAGGTCTTGATCGTCATCCCCATTGGCACGGTGATTGTCGAGGAACTGCTCTTCCGGTCCGCCCTCCATGGCCTACTCATGCGGCTGTGGCCGGGATGGCCCGCAGTTGTGATCGGCTCTCTCCTCTTCGGCCTCTGGCATGTCTTCCCGGCAAGTCAGGGGGATGCCGTATCGACCGACGCCGTGGAGGTCGGATCACTCCTGACAGTGCTCGCCACGTTTGTGGCTACAAGCATTGCGGGAGGATTGTTCATCTGGATGCGGGAGCGATCCAACAGCGTTGTCGCGCCGATGCTCGCCCATCTGGCAACCAACAGCGTCACGTTCTACGTGGCGTGGCTGTTCGGCGCCCGCTGAACTCAGTCGCCCGTCAGCGTTCAGCCGCCCTTCCAGGCGTTCAGCCAATCAGCCTCCCAGCCGTTGTCGAGTTCGGCCGTTCAGCCGCCCAGACGTTCTGGCGACTGTTGGACCCTCAGCCGGGTGATTCGTTCGATGAAGTCGCCCTCATCGCTGCGGCTCACAACCGGAACCGACCCCGACGACGTCTCGATTCGCCGTAGGAGAGCGTCACGCCAGTCCACCTCGGCGCGTAGGGGACTCCTCAATGTCCGGTGGCCGACCACCGAGGTGGGCCGCGCGAGCAGGTAGACCAGCGTCGCCGGCACAACAAAGAACAGCGTCACCGCGTAGATCGCCTTTGTGATCGGGCGAAGGTCCCGCCTGCGTGCGATGTCCACCAGAGCGAAGGCCCACGCCACGAACAACGGCGCACTCAACAGGAACGAGACAACCGCCAGCAGTTGGTCCCTATTCACGTGAAACCCCCAGTCGTGCGGCTTGTTCCCCGATCAGCCTCGATGTCGAGTCCGGCGAGCACCTCATCCGCGACCATGGAGACCATCTCCGAGCGCAGGTCTCCCAGACGTCGACCGCGTCCACCGATGGTCATGACCCGATTCTGGGACCAGCGCAACCACAGGAGGCCCCGTTCCACCACCACTACGAATGCAGCGAATCCGACCGGCAACACCAACGCAACGGTGACGATCCCTGCGAATCGGTTGCGACTCCATCCGGTCCGTAACCAGAACCCGGTGGTCACACCAAAGAGGATGAGCGCCACCAGTGGGAGGACCGTCGCCATGACCGCCGGCGCCATTCTGATCTTGGAGACCAGCCAGGTGATCAGCGCAGGCACTGCCCATGCCACGGCACCGAGCGCAGCGTAGGGCAACAGCAGAACCCAGATAATGGCCATGAGCACTCGGGTCAGGCTTATCAGCTTGCGACCCTGCGAGGCCCACGCATCGGTCGCCCCGGTGTGGTCAAGTGCGCTGAAGTAGCGGTCTGCACAGTCGGTCAGCTCTTGTGGCTCGCGTGCCGCCAACCAGCTTGCGAGCCGGTCCCGTAGTCCCACCGGAACCGGGCGCTGTGGCTCGAGCGATCGCAGGAATGCCTCCGACGCAGTCTGCAGAGCACGGGCCTCTCGCCAATCGTCATAGTCGGGAGCCGATGCGCGTAGGCGCTCCTCGATGAGAGACGTCAAGCGCTCGACGCTACGCCGCTCCTCACCATGCTCCTCGACACTGCGCTCCTCGCCATCCCCGACAGTTCCACCGGTATCGACGACCTCTGGGGAACCGCCCAAGCCTCCCGCGGCCTTGGCCACCTCGGCATCGACGTCGATGGGTTCACCCTCCCGCACGAACACGGCGCTTCTGAACGCCGCCTTGTCCTCGTAGTGGATGCCCGCTGGAACGATGCGCACGCCTTTCACCCCGGCCTCACGGGCACCGACCGCTATGCGTGCGGCGCCGGATCGAACCTTTCCGATGCTTGGCTCCTCGCGGGTGATCCCCTCGGGGAAGATCAGGACCATCTCCCCGCGGGCCAGCGCTTCCTGAGCGGAGGCGAACATGTCGGTGTTGTCGGTGCTGCCTCTGTTCCCACGGTGGACTGGAATCGCTCCGATCCCGTTCATTACAGATCGGATGACGGGCACCTTCCAGATCTGATCGTCAGCCAGAACTCGAGGTCGCCGGGGCAGCACCGACATCAACACGATGGCATCGGAGACCCCACCGAAATGATTGGCCACCAACAGGACCGGGCCGGTTGCTGTTGCGTTCAGATCATCGATCGCCACTTCACGCCATGTCACCCATGCGACCGAATCGATCAGCCGACGCAGGATCCGGTGGTTCTGCCACGCCCCAGCTCCGGGCAGGGTACTTCGGGCCAGCGCCGCAGGGTATTCGGCTGTCTCCTCAACCATGTGACGGCTCCACTTCTGATGGATCCGCTTCCAATGGATCCCCTTGCGCAGGCTCGGCGGACAGGTCGCCATCTGGCCACAGAACGCTCGCTGTCACGAGCATCACCGCAGCCGTGCTCATGTGCCATAGCCCATGAAGTTGAACCCACGATTGGGGGTCACACGCTCGGCTGGCCGTTCGACCCTCCAGATAACTTGCGCCCGCAATCACTGTGAGCCCACCGAGAGCCGCTGCACGACGAGTGGTCCAGCCCGGCGCGATGGCACGCCCCCTCAGAACCCGTACCACCGGCACCGTTCCCGCCATGACCGCCACTCCGAACGCGGGCAGGTCGTGTAACGCCTGAGCTCCGGGGAACTGGGGACCGTGGTACGCGACGCTGCCCAGTCCATTGAGGATCATCAGGCCAGCGAACCCACCGAGCCCGATCCGGTGGCGAGGCTCGACCGATGCGAGTCGACGTATGACCCACGCGCCTGCAACCGCATATGACATCGACGTGACTGCGTTCACCGGTTGTGAGAAGAACCCGGGATGCAGCGCCTCGCAGTCGCCATCCCCGAGGGTGTCTGGCTGTTCGATCAGCACGGACCTCATGACGTCCGCGGCCTTTGCAAGCGCAACCGCGGATGCCTCACTCAGGACTGGGCGCGCTGATCCGTTCGACGTCAGGCGACCGCGTAGCGACATGTTGCCAGCCTATGGGACCGACTCAGGTGGGAACGACGACCGCCCGCCCCGATATCTCACCATTTGCGAGTCGTTCATATGCCGCCGGGGCGTCATCTATCGCCACCCGTTCTACGTCTGCGTGTATCTGGCCGCGTTCGGCCAGTTCGAGCACCTCGACCAACTCGGAGAGACTCCCCCAGTAGGTGCTCGCAATCGACGCCTCGTAGGGCACGGTGAAGAAGCTGAACGGATATGACCCTCCGGCTATTCCGACCATCGTGATGTGACCGAGTTGGCGACTGCTCGCCACAGCCAACTGAAGTGTCGCGTCGCTGCCCACAAAGTCCAGAACCAACTCAGCTCCTCGTCCACGGGTGAGATCCTGGATCGTCGCCGCGGCCGAGTCGTCGGAAACCACCACGTGGTCGGCACCTGCTGCTGATGCCATGGCGAGGGCTGATTCCCTCATGTCCACCGCAATGACAGTTGCTGGCGCAAGGGCCTTGAGGATCTGAACTCCCATGTAGCCCAGTCCTCCAACCCCGATGACAACTGCGGTGGATCCGGGGATCAGCAGGTCAAGCGATCGTTTGATGGCGTGATACGGGGTGAGCCCGGCGTCAGTCAGCGGGGCCGCTGCGACGGGGTCCAGGTCACCCAGGGGGATCAGGTGCCCGGGATTGGCTACCAGCATGTACTCGGCCATTCCACCGTCGTCACCGAGACCGGCGGCCATGGATGTGAGCTCGGCCTGCCGTTCGCAGTAGTTCACCTTGCCCTGTAGGCAGCGGCGACACGACCGACAACCGTTGGGCCCATAGACCGCCACGGGCTGACCGACATCAATACCAGTTACACCTGCACCAATCGCATGGACCCAACCGGAGTTCTCGTGACCGAGGGTGAAGGGCGGCTCGAATGGCATCATGCCGGCCTCGAAGTCATGGATCAGGTGCAGATCCGAGTGACACATCCCCGCACCGGCGACCCGCAGGAGCACCTGCCCTGGTCCGGGGTCCGGCTGGGGTACCTCTCTGACCTCCGGTGCATGTTTCCAAGCGGTGAGTTGCACTGCCCTCATGACGACGGCCCCCCTTGGTTGGAGTTGTCTCAAGCAAACCACATCGAGGAAGTGATTGCGTCGGATCTGGTGTCAGGTCTGTGACAGATCAGGCGACGCAGTGCTCCCATGTGGCGCGGCCCATCTCCAGGAGTTCCTCCATTGGGCATGGATCACCTGCAGGTCGGCCCTGGTCATTCCACCAAGCTTCGAGGTGATCACGGGAGCAGAACAGGTCGGCCTTGGAACAGAAATTCGCGATGAGTGCCCGTTCGTTGGGGTCTAGCGCCGGAATCCAACCCCAGAGCTCACTGGGGCGGGTTGCGCCGGCAGTGAAGCTGACTTCGATGGGACTTCCGCAGTGACCACAGGCTGTGCGAGCTGTAGCGTCGACGCCCAGCGCGGCAGGTATGCCTACCGAGTCGAAGGCACACCAGGTGTTGGTGGAATGTCCGTCGATGATCATTTCATGACGGGTGGGCCTGAGTGTCAGGCCAGCGATGCCGTCGATCCGTCCATCGTCTGTCACCAGCAGCGAGCCGCGGGAAAGAAGGCGCTCGCTCGCTGCCTCGGCCCGGCCAGCCTCCATGTGAGCCCGGAATCCCAATTCTGTTGGGGTGAGTATCTCTGTCTTGCGAATCGCTGCAAAACCCGCTGCCTGGAGCGCCAGTTCGTCGTCATCGCCGTCGAGAGGAAGGCATCGTTTGGCCATGAAGGCCATGGTAGAACGCGACGATGGTTCTGTCGCCAGCGCACCGTCTGCCGGAGTGCCCCAGTTGAGCCGCCAGTACCCCAGCTGCCGCCGGAGTGTCACGGCGCGGAGGTCAGTCCCCTGCGAGTTCCGCCCAGCGCTGTCGGGCGTCGTCGAACCCGCCGGTCGCTGCTGGAGTCGCCTCGCCTATTACAACGTGTGGGGCACCTGCAGGTGGTGCCCCGTCGGGATAGCTGATGTGGATACGGCTGTAGTCTCCCGACCCGCGATCAACGAAGCAGTCGGGTTCGGGGAGGGACGCTGTGGGAAGAACATCGATCCCCAGTCGGGCAAGGGCACCTTCGGCAGCGTTGAGTCCGGACATGACCGCAGGAGCAGATGCACGGGGGAACGGGCTCGCTACGGCGTCGCCGGCCACGAACACACCGTTCGCAGCGCAACCGTTGGCGTCGACGGGAACAAGTTGACCGAAACCAACGGTCGGGTCGACAAGATCCGCCAACAGTGGGTGGACATGATGTGGCGGGATGACAAGCACCAGTCCGGACTCGGACTCCTCCCCACCCACAGAGACCAGACGCCCCTGTCGCATGGCCTCGATGTCGGGCGCCCATTCGTATCGGATCTCTACACCCGATGATCTGGCCGCCGAGTCGAGGAACTCGCTCACTCCGCTTCCGATAGCAGCAAGTGGACGGGGTTCGGGGGTACTCAGGCGAACCTGGAGGTCGAGCCCTAATGAGGTGGCTCTGGTGGCGAGCCGCATCGCAAGGCCATATGGCGCCGGCGGGCACCGGTACAGCGGCGACGAGATGACGATGTCGATCACGCCACGTTCGAACGCCGCCACAGCAGGGGCTGCGGCGTGTGCCCCATCGAGATCCCACAGCGAGAACATCGCGTGGCCCGAAGATGACCCGGCCGCGGTTGTCGATGCACTCGCCGGAACCTGACGGTCTAGAGCGAGTCCGGGCGCGGCGATGACCACATCGACATCCGTCCACTGCCCTTCGACCTGAACGCCATTGGCTCTGATCGACTCCGCTGGGGCTGCTACGACCTGGACCCCATCGATTGACACAGGCCGACGGAAGTCATCGACTGGCCGGTCGCTGGTGAGCACCGGTAGCACTCCGGCGAGTAGGTCCGCCGATCCGCCGGGTGCTATCAGCGTCACGCCCACGTCATCGTGCTGAATAAGGCGACGGGCCGCCGCGAGTGCTGCGGGCCCGGCCCCGATGACTGCAGCTTTCGCTCGACTGGCCATATGTCTACCCCTTTAGTGGAGCGTTCGATCGCTCGTGGTGGGTTACTGGTACCCCGCCGAGCGTAGGGACAATCACAGGCGCCTGCCGCCGCGGCCAACCCAAGCGTTCATCTGAACCGAATACTTTTCATCAGAAGTCCCCGATCATTGAGAGGACCACTCCCGCCTCAACCTTCGACGACGTGTCCGATCTGCGTACACTCGGGGAATGGTCACCAAGCCGGGAGCTCGGCCCGAGCGACTTCATATTCGGCTTTCCCCTACTGACGATGGACTGATTCGGTCGGCGGCCGCCGCTAAGCGCCAGTCGATCACTGAATTCGTTGTTCAAGCTGCAAGATTGTCTGCCGTCGAAACTCTTGCTGACAGAGACAGCGCAGTGCTTGACCCGGCTACGTGGGACGCCCTTGACGCTCGTGTCTCAGCCGATGGCCAGAGGATCGCCAAGACTGCTGAGCTGTTTGATCGCCCATCACCGTTCGGAGAGTGACGCCACGGGACGTTCACGGCGCCAAGAACCCCGAACAATCCCAGCTATCCTGCTCGGCCGATTGGCCATAGACCCTGGAGCTCAGGGTCAGGGGCTTGGAGCTGGACTTCTCCGCCATGCGATGGAAATAACGGTCGCCGCGAGTGAAACGGTCGGGGTCAGAATGCTCGTAGTAGCCGCGCTAAATCAGTCGGCCGCCGAGTTCTATCAACGATTCGGTCTGACAGAATCACCGACCAACCCGTTGGACCTGATGATCACAGTCGCTGACATCATCTCGTCGAAATAATTGAGAACCCGGCGAGGAAAGAGCGTCGAGTCGGCTAGCGCCCTATCCGCCCTAGGTATCGCCAGGGGTTCGACCTGATGTCGGCTCGAAGGCGGGGGCACCGCTCAGCCGGTTCCGAGTTCGCGTCGGGCCACCCGCTCAGAGGCTGCTCGGTAGATCTCTTGGATACGTGCCTGGAGCTCGGCCTTTGGTGGGAGCGAGGTCCAGTACTCGGTCACGACGATGCCGTCCTTGTGCATCTCGAGAAGTTCGACCTGTTCGCGACTGGTTTCGGTACACAGGATGAGGCCGATCGGGGCTTCCTCGTCGTCGCGCCGTTCGTAACGGTCGAGCCACTTGAGGTAGAGCTTCATCTGCCCCTCGAAGGCAGCTTTGAACCTGCCGACCTTGAGTTCGACAGCAACCAGTCGGCGGAGAGGCCTGGAGTAGAACAACAAGTCGAGGTAGAGGTCGTCGCTGTCGATCGTCATTCGCTTCTGACGTTCGACGAAGGCCCACCCATTGCCAACTTCGAGCAGGAACGACTCCAGATCACTGACGATTGCCGCTTCAAGGTCACGCTCGGCGTAGACGTCCTTGAGGCCGAGCGCATCGAGAAAGTACGGGTCACGGAACGTATCCGCTGGCACCGCGGACCCTCCCGGAGTCTGAGCGTTGGCGATCTCCTTGCGTTCGAAACCTTGTCGTCCGATGAGGTCGCGCAATGCCCGAACACTGAGGCGACCAGCGATTGCTTGCTCGATGTAGAACTGGCGAGCCTCTGGGCTGCGTAGCGGCAGGAGCGCACGAAAGTGGGACCATGTCAATTGTGGGCACAGCATGCCCACAATCTCTGGATCGGGGAAGACCTGGGAGAACTTCACCATTCGATGCAAGTTCGACGGGTCGAAGCCTCGGCCGTACTTACGGGTCAATTGTGGCGACAGTGTGCCCACAATCTCTTGGTCGTACCCCGCTCGGCCTTCACGAAGTACCTCGACGTCGATCAGGCGGCCGATCTGCCAGTACATGAGGGTGAGCGCAGCGTTCGCTTGGGTGGCGATATGCCCTTTGGTGCTCTCCACCAGCGCGGCGATCTGCTCGTATAGCGAGCCATCGACTGCGGCGCTGAGTTCCACTTCACCGTTCATGGCGTTCCTCAGATGGTCCTGACTTCTGTAGCCGGTGACACCTCACGGAAGATCTGCTCGGTGTTGATGCGCGCTGCGTCGGATTCGAACGCGTCGCAGCAGAAGACTGCGCTCAGCGCGTCTCGCAGGGCTTCGAAAGCGAAGATCGAGAACGTCGAGCCTGCGATACGCACTTTTGACCCCGGCGCGATCCCTTTCCGCAGATCGTCGCCCAGCAAGTCACTTACGTTGTCAATTATTCGCACGTGAACAGCCGGCGTCGCAGCGGGCGAACGACGACTATGCCTGCGTACTGCCACTGCTCAGTCACTTCGATCCCCTCACTCTTCGACCCGCCCGTGACACGAAACGATGATATCGGTGGGAGCCGGGGCCCAGTTACCGATTGCGGATCGACCCGCGCAGCCGCTGATGATCACAGTCGCTGAGGTTCGCCGCCCCGGCACCCGGCATGATCTCGAAGCCCACTTAGAAATTCGCCATCCCGGCGAGTCTTCCCAGGATCGGCCCCGATCAGCAGGGAAACACCGCCGCCACTCTCTGGGGATGTCAACACCTGCGCCGAAGTCGACACGCTGGTCTGCTGGTGTCGAACCAGCCGACGTGGTGGATCTCTTTGTCTATGTGGTGATGTTGAACCTGGCCGCGGAATACATGCCGCTGGTGATCACAGAGACCTTCACGCTGTCACTTTTGACCTCAGTACTGCTGAAGCTGGTCCTCGAGGTTGTTGTCGCAATCAAAGACCGGGTGAAGGCCCGTTTCAAGGCCGCCCAAACGCCAGCAGGGAAGGTTGTCGCCGGGTTGTCACTCTGGCTGCTGCTCGTCGGAAGCAAGTTCGTGGTGCTGAAGTTGGTCGCGTTATTCTTCGGCGAGACCGTCAGCCTGGGGAGCTTCTGGTCGGTGACCGCCCTGATCCTGGTGCTGATGCTGGCACGGGCCGGGGTGCGGCGACTGTTGGAACCATCCGAGGAGTGAGCGGGCTGCTGGGACTGAGGCCCGGACATCGGTGGTCCTGTTCTCAGCCCTTACGGGCGCCTTTGGCCCTGCACGTCGTCCCACGGGTTGATGACAGTCACGCCAGCCGCTTCATAGGGCGACGTGTCGCGGGATGCCACGATGAAGTCCATTGATGCAGCAATGGCCGCGATGTAGCCGTCTGGCGTCGGGAAGCCACGCCCACCGTTCTTGGCCGTCACGGCCAGGTCGGCATAGTGGCGCGCTGCATCCGTGTCAAACGGCAGCACCCGGTCTTTGAACAGATCCAGCAGCTCGCTCACGGCGCGGTCGAGCATGTTCTTACGCTTGCCTGCTGGCAGCGCACGGACGCCAAACAGCAACTCGGCCAGCGTGACGCTCGACAGGTACAAGGTTTCTGCCGCTTGGTCGTTCAGCCAGGCCCGAACCATCGTGTCCGGCTCGGGCTTCATCGCCTCGGAAACGACGTTGGTATCGAGGACGATCATTCAGTCAAAGCTCAACGGTTTGGCCGGGGTCTTGTCGCGCACAGCCTCAAGAACGGCGAAATCTTCGTCGGTCAGACCAACCTTGCGGCTGATGGCGGCCAGAGCGTCCCCTACACGTACACGCTTCTCTGGCTTGACCACGGCTGCGAGAATCTCGCGCACCTCCGCTTCCGTGCTACGGCCATGCTGGGCTGCCCGTACGCGTAAAGCGCGATGCACGTCATCAGGCACATTTCTTACAGTCAAGATTGCCATGATTCAAACGCTCCCACCTGCTGTCGATGACTGCAATTATAGACAAGTGCAGTCATCGGTGCAATCATCAAGCTCCGCGCCCCTCCTGTCCTGGCGCCTTACCTTCTCATCTTCCATCTACACCCGAATCCGGGCCTCGTACTTCTCCAGTTCAGGCGGTGCCGACTTCTGGCCTCTGACCTGTGCCGGAGTCAGATGAAGCTTGCCGGACCTCGAATTGCGAAAAAGAGCTGGGTCAGCGCTAACGCAACGAACACCATGAAAATGGCCCATCGAATAGCCACCTTCCAAGGATCATTACGTCCGTAGCGCCTGGCGAAGAACCAAGCGACGAACAGGGTCGACACTCCGGCGATTACCGATCGACGGATCCGGAGGCGCCACTCGGCTGCCTCCTTCGTGGCCGGGTATCGCTTGGCGGCCTTGAGCAACGGAAGCAATCTCTCGATCGGGACCCCGAGTCCCCCACTGAAGGTCGCAACCGCCAACACGTTTCCCTTGGAGTCGAACACAGGACTCCCTGAACTGCCCGAAGCTATGGCTGCGGTGAACCCGACGGTCTCGATACCTCGGGCGACGACTCGCTCCCCTGTGATCTGGCCTGTGGTGGCGGTCGGCCCAACTCCACCCGGATAGCCCACCACGCCCACCAGAGTACCAGCGGAAGGTATCCGCGGATCGAGGCTGATCGGAGCGCGTGCGCCGGTATCACAGCGCAGAACCGCCAGATCCATGTCCCGGTCCGCAACCGCTGTGTAGCACTCGATGCGTTGACCATCGGAGAAGTCGACGTAGATGTCGCCACTTCCCGCCTTGGCCACATGCAGGTTGGTAATCACGGTGTCACGCCCTGCGATCCAACCCGATCCGAAGACCCCGGCGCTGCGCACCAATCCCACTGATCGGGTAACGGTGTCGAT
>CAUJEC010000001.1 GCA_963169245.1 Actinomycetota bacterium | reverse complement strand
ATGGCTAACCACGAGGACGAAACCCGTCTCATGATCCCGAGCGTGAGCGGAGGGATGGCCACCAGGCTCACGACGATCCAGACGAGAGCCGATGTCTCTGGCCCAAGGCCCACAAGTGTTCCCGCGGCGATTAGGAGGGGCCAGCCCGGCGGAAAGACAACCAGCGGCGACTCGAGCCAAGTCCCCAGACCGGTCCCAGCACGCAGGGATTCCACGGCACTTATGTAAGTGACGCTGTCGGCAGCAACCGCCAAGTGGCCATAACTAATAGAGACAACCAGTAACGCGGGTACGAGCCCCAGCAGCCAGGCTCCCACCGTCTGTTGCTTCGGAGTCATGCGGCATCAGTCTGTCATATCAGCTTGGCCCGCCGGTACGCTTGAGGAGTCAAATGCACGTACGGTCTGGAGTTCTGGTGACTGACAAACGAGTGGGATACGCACCCGGAATCTTCGATCTGTTCCACATCGGCCATCTGAATGTGCTTCGCAACGCAAAGGATCTGTGTGACTACCTGATAGTCGGTGTCGTCTCCGACGAGATAGCGTCACGCGTGAAGGGCCTTACCCCGGTCGTGCCCATTGACGAACGGCTCGAGATCGTCAGGGGTATTCGATACGTGGATGAGGCCGTCGTCGAAGATGTCCCTCACAAGCTCGAGATGTGGGAACGCCTTGGATTCAACGTGATCATCAAGGGTGACGATTGGAAGGGCACCGACAAGGGCGACAAGCTTGAGAGTGACTTCGCGGAGGTCGGGGTCGAGGTGGCCTACCTCCCCTATACGAAGCGGACGTCCTCGACGATGTTGCGACGGATCCTGGAGCGCTCACTGGACTGAGGGCGACTGCGCAAGCCGAGGGCGACTGCGCCACAGCTGAGATCTGTCCCAACTCCGCCGCGCGTCCCGTCGTTCGATTCAGCCCTCGGGTAGCCACTCAAAGTGGTCCTGGTTTTCGTGACGCCACTCAGGGTCACGGAATTTGTTATCGCGTGCCGAGAGTTGACAAATATTACATTTTCATTACCGAATCCTTGCGAAATGAACGCGGTGTAGGGTTGAATATCGACTTCAAGCAACTTTTGACACTTGCTCGTAATAATCGCTGGGTGGGACCGATGCGCAAGTGGAAGCTCAACTTTCCTCTCCGCTGTGCCGATGCAATGCACACCGCATCAGCGGTACAGCAAAAATCCCCCCTCAAAGGAAACCCGCGTGAAAACCAGAGGAGTATCACTCATCGGATGCATGCTAGGTATCGTCCTCCTAGCAGCCTGTAACCCGATCGCCCCTCCAATCGATGAAGGAGCTACTGCTACGACAGTAGCTCCGACAGAGCCGACGGCCCCTTCGCCTCCCGAGGTTGTTGCCCCAACAACGACTACGGCGACAACCACCCCTCCCCCAGAGGTCAAACCAACCATCCCAGAGACCACACCCAGCCCCGAGGTCACCGTCCCCAACGCCGCTGGCTTCGTTCATCCGGGCGTCCTTGTTGATATCAACCAACTCAACATGGTCCGTACCAAGATCGCCAATGGTGAGCAGCCCTGGACAGCTGCCTACATCAAGATGCGCGACAGCGGCGGTTCCTCCGCTACTGCAGCCCGCAAGCACTACAAGTTCTCCGACCTGAACTATCCGCCTGCCGCTGTTTCAGAGGTTCGCTGCTGGGCTGGAACTGGAATGGCCTATGCCCAGGCCCATCCGGAACTCAACCTGACAGAGAGCGGCTGCCGCGAGCAGACCGATGATGCAATGGCTGCCTACACCCAGGCGCTCATGTGGTACTTCACCGGCAACGAGGCATACGCCAAGAAGTCGATCGAAATCATGAACGCTTGGTCCTACAATCTCAACGCTATTCCCTTCGATCAGCCACGCACCGACAAGAACCAGCAGATCTTCGGTAATGGAATTCTTCAGGCTGCTTGGACTGGTCAGTTGATGCCTCGTGCGGCCGAGATCATCCGCTACACCTACAACGGTTGGAAGGCGGCGGATGTCGCAAAGATGGAGTCGATGCTGAGCAACGTCATTTACCCGGTCATCAAGAACGGGTGGACCGGTGGCGCCAATGGTCTGATGTCCTACCCCGAGGCCATCATGGGAATCGGTGTGTTCACCAACAACCGTGCCGTGTTCGACTCCGGTGTCGCCATGTGGCGTAAGAACGTCAAGACGATCATCTACATGCCATCTGATGGTTCGCAGCCCATCGCTCCACACGCCATGTATACGGGTAGCAACACCTGGTCCTACTGGTTCAAGCCAACGTCCTACATCGCTGGCCTCGGCGGCGAGACGGGCCGCGACCTGAGCCACACCCTCATGGGATTCGGTGCCATGAGCAATGGAGCGGCCACAGGCTCGATCCAGGGAGTCGACCTCTTCGGGGAGGAGCAGGCCCGCATCACCGCCGCCTATGAGCTCCACGCCGGCTGGGTCAACCAGTATCTCGACGAGAAGGCGCGGCTTGGCAACAAGGAGCCCGCATCCTCATGGCGTCCGAGCGGATGGGTCAACCCCAACTTCGTTGTCGGCGGGACCGGCTATACCGGCGGCTGGGAAGTTGCATACAACCACTATGCAAAGAAGAAGAGTGTGGCAATGCCTCAGACAGCGAAGCTGATCAACCGGTTGCGCCCTTCCTCACCGAACATGACGATGATCTGGGAGACTGCCACTCACACCCGCTGAGGCGCTCCGACTTTGATCTGAAATGAGTGAGGCCCGGGTGACCTGCCCGGGCCTCACTCATTCTCAGTTCACCACGTCAGCTCACCAGGATCTGAGCGTCGCCGTCAGCGGACGCCCGCTGGCCTGATGGCTCACCGACTGATACGTGTCCCCGCGGAGTCCAACAGGGTCGTCGCTTCAGTGACGACCCGCTCAACGATGGTCGACGCCGACTCTATGGACCGAACGAGTTCAACTCCCTCACCCGTCCACAGCGGACGCACCGAGTAGTCATCGGGAACAGAGGCGAAGTAGTCGGAACGCATCGAGTCGACCTGATCCTGTGGATGAGTCGGATCCCGATCCCAGCGCCCGACGAACTCGTTGCGGTAGACGCGTCCATCGTGGCCCTCTGGCCAAGCAGGACCTCGCACGACGTCATAGACATCGGTCCTCACCGTGTCGAAGGCTCCCAGTTCAATGAGTTTCGTCGCCTCGACGGCGTTCGAGATAGCTTCTCTCGAAGCCAGAAAGCGCGTGCCCAGAGTGATTCCCTGCGCGCCCAACATCAGTGCTGCCGCAAGTCCCCTGCCATCGGCCAAGCCGCCAGCGGCCACAACCGGGACACCCTTGGCACGGTCCACCACTGAGGGAATCAGAGCCATCGTGCCGATGTCCGGGCGGCCATGGCCACCGGCATCGCGACCCTGTGCCACGAGTACATCTGCACCTGCCTCGAGCGCAAGGTCGACCTCGTGTGGCGCCTGTACTCCGCAGATGAGTAGCGCTCCTGCGCCATGAATTCGATCGGCCCACGGTCGGGGGTCACCAAAGGACAACTGCACCGATGGCGGGTTGGACTCAAGGGCAAGGTCGAGCGCTTGTGGGGTCCCCTCGAGCGCGAAGGTGATGAAACCGATGCCTACCCTCACGCCCTTCGCCAGGTCGAGTTCTCGGCGGATCATCTCGAGGTCGCAGTAGCCACCACCCACCTGGCCATATGCGCCTGCGGCGCTCACTGCGGCTGCAAGCCGGCCACCAGCCACGCCCTCCATAGGTGCAAGGAGAATCGGGTGATCGACACCGAGCAGTTCGGTCAGTTGGGTGGTCAGTCGTGTCTTGGTCATGAGGAATCCCTGTGTTGACGGTGGGTGTCGGTTTCGCTGGGGTGATCTGCGCTCACGCAGTCGATGAAAAGTGCAGTGCGGGAGCGTCCCTGAGGAGCACTCCCGCACCAGCGGTGATTGCGATCACAGCGATTGCTGTTTCAGACGGTCGATCTCTTCGACCGTCTGATCACGTTTTTGAGCAGGGCTCCTTCAATCGGCCTTGGTCGATCAGGAGGGCTGCTTCGTCTTGCGGAGGTACGGCTTGATCGTCTCGAAGCCCGGGAACTTCTCATTTGCCTCGTCGTCGTTGATGGCATTTGAGATGATCACGTCGGAGCCGTCGGTCCAGTTGACGGGAGTCGCTACCGGGAACTTGGAGGTCAGCTGGAGAGCGTCAAGAACGCGGATGACCTCATCGAGGTTACGGCCCACAGATGCCGGATAGGTGAGCGTCAGGCGCACCTTCTTGTCGGGGTCGATAATGAACACGGAGCGGACAGTCAGTGTCGCGAGCTCGTTCGGGTGGATCATGTCGTAGAGCTCTGCGACGGTGTGGTCCTCATCGCCGATGAGGGGATAGTTCAGCGCGGAACCCTGGGTTTCCTCGATGTCCTTGGCCCAGCCGTGATGCGACTCCACCGAATCGACGCTCAGACCGATCAGCTTCGTGTTGCGCTGATCGAACTCGGCCTTACGGTTGGCGAACGCACCCAGTTCGGTCGTGCAGACCGGGGTGTAGTCAGCTGGGTGGGAGAAGAGGATTCCCCAGCCATCGCCCAGGTACTCGTGGAGGTTGATCGTTCCATCGGTTGTCTCTGCGGTGAAGTTTGGGGCCTCGTCGCCAATTCGGATTGCCATCAGGTTGCTCCTGCAAACAGTTGTTTTTCTAGAGGACGCTAGAAGTTTAGCGGCCGGGCTTATTCTTGACTAATTCAGTCGGATTTCTAATATTTCGGACTTTAACGGTCTTGTCAAGCCTCTTGTCCACATCGGCTCTCTGTGTGGTAGCCGCGTGGCCTTCAGAGCCGATAGAGTGATGCCGCCTCTGGAGAGGTGCCGGAGTCCGGTCGAACGGGCCTCCCTGCTAAGGAGGTGTGGGTTCGCCCACCGTGGGTTCGAATCCCACCCTCTCCGCCAAATGAGATGTCGCGAGACATCGGAAACCCTCGAGCCATCGGTTCGGGGGTTTCGTTGTTTTGGCGTCACCGACTCCTCGGCCGTCGGTCCACCGCCGTCTGAGCCGCGGGGTCCTTGCGCCGGCTGTCTGATTGACCTAGATCATCTGGGTGAATTCGCGACGAGACCCGGCTGATCTGGCGAGGTTTCTCGCGTCCGCGATGGCCCTTGCCATAGCAGCATTTCTTCGCGTTGAACGGCCCCAGTCGCTGCGGAACCTCTCCGGCGATCTGGTCTCACTCGCCGCGCGGTTACCCGATGTGGTCCAAGTTGTTGTGGTCGGCTCGACCCAACTGGCGTCCATCGCGGCCGCCGTCGGAATGATCATCGTGGTTGCGATACAGCGGCGGTGGCGTGTGGTCATACCAGTGTTCGCCTCCGGCCTGGCCGCTGGCGTGTTGACCGCGCTGACCACTGACTGGGTCTCAAGGACTGCTCCGGGAACGGGCACGCTCCTGCCCAGGCCAAGTTGGATCATCGGTCCGACCTTCCCGTCAGCAGCGTTTCTCTCCGCTGTGGTGGCAGCGGTCGTCACCGCTTCACCAACCTGGTCACGATCTTGGAGGAGGGCTGCATGGGTGGCTGTGGGTGTTGTCTCCCTCAGCCGGATTCTCACAGCGGCAACGGTTCCGGTGGGAATAGGTGCATCGGTACTCGTGGGCATGACCGTGGGTTCAGCGGTGCTTTATCTGGTCGGCATTCCCCGCGTGAGAGTGGCCACCTCGGTGATCCGAGCGGCCTTAGAGGATCAAGGTCTGCTGCTCGATGCAATAGTCCCAACAGACGCCGAGTCGACGAGCGAGTTTGCCTACTCGGCACGCGACTCCGAAGGCGCCCCCATCGATGTGTTCCTAGTTGATCGACGCGACCGCGACGCTGACCTTTTCGCCCGTGTCGTCCGGTCGCTCAAGGTCAAGGACGTCGATGCCGACCAGGCAGGTCTTTCAACGAGCCGAATCGTGGAACATGCCGCGCTGGCCGGACTGATGGCCCACTCTCATGGAATCTCCGTACGGGCCGTCAGAGCGGTTGGCTCCACCGCTGACGGCGACGGCTTCATCGCCTATGACGGCCAGGACCGCGATCGACTGGTGGATCTGGACCGAGAGGAGCTCGACCATCAACTGCTCCGAAACGCGTGGGGAACCCTCCTGGGACTGCACGATCTTCGAATAGCCCACCGACGAGCGAACCTGACCCACGTCCTGCGTTCCGACGACGACCCCACAAACGCCGTGCTCTGGAGCGGGCTCCGCTATTGCGCGATGGGTGCCAGCAACCATCTGCTGTCCCTCGATATCGCCGAACTTCTAACCTCGACCACGCTCAAAGTCGGCATCAATGCGGCACTCGACGTCGCTGTTGAAAGTGTCCCAAGGGATGACCTCATTTCTGCGCTGCCGGTTCTCCAGCCTGCAGCGCTAAGTGCTGAAACTCGCCGGGCCCTATCAACTCAGAAGGGGGTGTTGGCAGAACTGCGGAGCGCACTTCAGGAGAGGCTCAGCGTCGAAGAGGTGGAGCTCGCTCCTCTGCAGCGAATCACCGGAGCCCGAATCCTCGGACTGGTACTAGGCGCGGTCGTCATCTACGCAGGGTTGTCATTCGCGTCCGATTGGTCCCAGATCGCTGAGTCGTTCCGCCACATGGACTGGTCCTACATGCCAATCCTGATTGCCCTGACAGCGCTCACCTACCCTGCGATGGCCCTGTCGATGCAGGGAGCCATCCCGATGTCCCTCCCGCTGGCGCAGGCAACCGAGGTCATCCTGGCTCAGACAATCCTCAA